>JBIOEY010000047.1:0-15736 GCA_044446505.1 Solirubrobacterales bacterium | reverse complement strand
TTCGTTGACCGTTTTTCCGCCGCGGCCGTCGGTCATCGTCGTGATCTCGTGCAAGCCGTCGTATTTGAACTGCCAGCGCGCGCTCGATTCCCCCGGCTCGGTCACGCTCGCCAGGTTCCCCGATTCGTAGGCGTATTTCACGATGTGGCCCAGCGGGTCTTTCGCGCTTTCCACCAGTCCTTCGGAGTTGTACGTCAGCGTGATTTTACGGCCGGCGGGGTCGGTGATGGTTTCAAGGCGCCCGGCTCCGCTGTAGGCGAGCGTCGTGGCGTTCCCGTTGCGGTCGGTCACGCTTTCCAGCCGACCGTTGCTCCCCTTGAACTTGTAGACCATTTGGCTGGCCAACCCCACCGTGTATCCGGCTTCGGAGTTGCCGCCCAGCGTGTCCTGCGACCACGCCGGAGTCGTGAATTTCCCGCTGCTTTCGGTGAAAGGCACGGTGCTCCCGTTGGCCTGGTGAAGCGTTGCTCGTTTGTTGGTTTTTTCGACGACGAGATGGTCGCTGAACGAGCCGCTCCACCCATAGCCGAACGAGCCGCGCGTCCCTTCTTCCGCCCCTGCCTGCGAGTTGTAGACACGCGTCAGATTGAGGCCAACACCGCGCCCGCCGACAGCCAGATCGGGCTGCGACTCGGAGAAGTTCCCCGTCGCACAGTTCACCGGGTCCCCACAACTCGGGTGCTGCTGCCCCGGCGCGGAGGGGTTTTCTCCGCCGTACTGCGTCGATGGTTCCGCGAGAAACACAGGATGCAAGAATTTGAAATGGCCTGTTTCTTCTAGGATCGTTCCCAGGTTCTCAAAGTTAGGTGCGATTTCCGTCGTCCAGGTCCCCGCTGTTTTCGCAAACGTACCCGTATTGACGATCAAAGGTTCGCCGCCGCCGGACGCAATCGGAACTTCCGTGTTAGCATTGAAGGTCCCAACATTTTCAACCTTGGCCCCTTCGGACATCCATAGCTGCCCATGCGAGAGGGTAAGCACACCTTCGTTAACCAATATACGTCCTGCCAAGAAATAGTCGCTTTCAGAAGTAAGCGACTCCGAAACACCCGACGCCAGCACCGTTGATCCCGACCCCGACATCGTTCCGCTGGACCACGAAAATGAGCCCGATACCTCAAGTGTACCTGCGCCAGTCAATGTAGCCGCCAAGGAGAGGCTTTCGACAGTCATCGTGCCCGCCTGAATTGTAACCGTGCCCCCCGTTAGCGAGAGCTGTGCGGTGCTAGCAGTCACGCTTTCGACCGTCACACTAGCTCCGGTGACATCGATGGCCCCTGACCAGCTACCGCCGCTCAACGAGAACGAACCGTTGACAAACTGGACCGAGCCACCTCCAGTGCCCACCCATTTAGCCGCTGAATTGGATGAGCCACCTTTATAGAATTTCAAAGACCCAGCTTCGACGGTGACATCACCATGATTTTCAAAGAATACTTCATAACTGCTAGCCCACGCCCCCGCTGTCTTTTGAAACGTGCCCGTGTTCACGATTACTGATTCCCCGCTACCCGTCCGCACACCGCTTTCAGCGTTCGCGTTGAACGTCCCGGCATTTTCGAGCTTCCCGCCTTCGGACATCCATAGCTGCCCTTCCGAAAACGTAAACGTGCTTTCGTTGACAAGTAAACGCCCAGACAAGAAGACGCTACCCCCAGACGCCAGCGAACCCGACGCACCGGATATCAACACCGTCGACCCCGAACCCGACATCGTGCCACCGGTCCATGAAAACGAGCTAGACACATCCAGCGCTCCGGCGCCCTCCAATGTACCGCCACTCAACGTCAGCGAGTGCGCGCTCGACGCTTCCAAGGCACTTGTGAGTTCCAACGACCCGGCCGAGATCACAAGCGTCCCTTCGTCCTGAAGAACACCCGCCTGGTTGGTGCCTTCAGTCACGTTGACTGTTTTGCCCGTGCCCACGCACGCAACGTCCGAGGAGGAGGGCGCTTTGCCCGTGGACCAGTTGGAGGCGGTCTGCCAAATCCCTTCGCTCGCCCCCGTCCAGGTATCCGTGCAGATGGACGCCCAGGCACCCGCTGGCAACCCCAGGGCCACGGCCGCCAGCCCAGCCGCCAGCACGGCGGTCAGCACAGCACGATTCATGTAACCCGACCGGCTCCTGAGCGGCATACGTCCCCCAAGCGATTATCGGACGCCACCAGCCTAGGCAAAGCCGCGGGGAGCCGTTCTCTTGCTCGGCCAAGACCCCGCCGTAGCAGCAGAACTGCGGCGGACCATGTTTCCTACTTGTGTTGATGTGGCTCGTGGCGACTCACGGCCGCCAGGTGTGGCTCAGTGGAGCGCCATCATACCATCAAGGCCCGACCTGGTTATACTATGAGTATGACTTACAAGGTAGGTCCCAAGGGCCAGGTGGTGATTCCGAAGGCGATCCGCGACCGCGTTGGTATCGGCCCAGGCGATCACGTGTCCTTCGACGAGGATCACGGCGCTGTCCGCATCCGTAAGGCCATTACCGACCCCGCAGAGCGCCGGGCGATTCTGGCGAGCCTGCAGGGCGTGCTGAAGGGTGACGGGCTCGATCCGATCGCGGGACTCGAAGCCGAGCACCGTCGTGAGGTCGAAGCCGATGAGCGCGAGCGGCGCATGCGTGGGCTTTGACGGCGGTTCTCGATGCCTGGGCGGCACTCGCGTTTCTTCGTGGTGAGCCTGCCGCCCCCCGCGTGAAAGAGCTCATCCTTGCCGAGGAGGCGCTGATCTCTTCGATCAACCTGGGTGAGGCGCTGTACTGGACCGAACGCAGGCTGGGACAGCGCCAGGCCCGTGAGGAGGTGGACCGGCTACGGCCGGTGCTGGTGGTGGAAGACCCCGATTGGCCGCTGGTCGGCGCCGCTGCGCACCTGAAGGCGGGCGGTGGCCTCTCCTATGCAGACGCCTTCTGTGTGGCAACCGCTCAGCGTCACGACGCGACGCTCTACACCGGCGACCCTGAGATCTTGGCGCTCGACGTGCCGGTGGAGATGGTCGATCTGCGCGAGACCTCTTGACGCGCTGGATCTGCCGGCTCGTTACGCCACAAGCGCGCCGCGACAAGTGCGAGCAGCGCGAACCCGCATGCGAGCGGCACCAGGGCGCGCAGCGGGTAGGGGCCGAAGTAGGCGCCGTTTTGGAGGGCGCGCCTGTCGCCGGAGCGGGAGATGTCGAGCAGGCCCTGGTGGTCGAGGCCGAGCAGGGTGGGGCCGAGCGCGGCGTACAGCGCCCAGGCGGCGAGCGCGAGCACGCCGGCGAGCAGCGAGCGGCGGTGCAGGCGCATACGGGGGGTGGCTGCCGCCGCTAGCGCGATCGCGGCGAGCGCGGGGAGCAGGAAGGCCCAGATCTCCCCCCAGCCGCGCCCGAGGCCGTAGGCGCTGGCGATCGTGGGCTGGAAGTAGCCCTGGAGCAGATGGCGCATCCAGGTGACGGTCTGGGTGTCGTAGCCGATCAGCGGGTGGGTGATCGCGGCGACGAGCGTACACGTGACGGAGGCTGCGGCCAGCGCGATCGTGGGGCCGGGCCAGCGCTCGAATGCGATCGCCAGGGGGAGCGCGAGGAATGGGACGAGCGTGGCGAGGAAGCGCGGTCCCATGAATGCGCCCCCAAACGGGAGGAAGTAGCCGGAGTTGTAGGTGATGTAGCAGAGGCAGACGGCCCCGATCACGAGCGCCTCCGCGCGCCGGCCGCGGCGGTAGAGCGCGAGGGTGCCGAGCACCCCCATTGCGAGGATCGGGGTGAGCGTGAAGAGGCCGCGGGAGTCGAGCAGCAGGGTGGCCGCGACACGCAGGCTGGGGGCGGTGATCCCGAAGAAGCCCTTGTGCTGCTGTGGCACGTTGGCGTAGGCGACGTGCGTGAGCGAGTGAAACGCGGCGTGGTTGTAGAGCGCGAGCGGCACGATCCCCACGAGGATCCCCGCGAGGTAGGCGCCCCCGCGGCGCAGCGCCCACAGCGGCGTGAGCACGTCGCGGCGGGAGAGCAGGTAGAGCCCGAGCACCCCGGCGAGCAGCGCGAGTGGGTACTCGGAGGAGATCGCGTAGCCGATCGTCAACCCGGCGGCGCCCGTGAGCCACGCGCGCGGCGGCCCGTCGCGCTCGCGCATCAGCAGCACGAACGCGGCGAAGCCGAGGCAGGCGGTGAAGATGTGCGAGAACAGCAGCGTGGAGAGCGCGAGCGCCATCGTGCCGAGGCCGAGCGTGACCGCCGTGGCGGCCCCGAAGCCGGGCTGCAGGCGCTCCGCGGCGCCCCACACGAGCACCAGCAGCAGCAGGCCGGGCAGCACGTTGCCCCACAGCCCCACGAGGTAGATCAGCTCGTCCGCGCCGGGCTGCGCCGGGGAGCCGCGCGCCCACTCCGCGGCGTCCACCGCGTTCAGCGCGGTGTACCAGGGCAGCGCGAACAGCGCCAGGCCGGGCGCGCGCGCGGAGTACCAGTGCCCCCGATAGACAACCTTGTCGCCCGTGTCGCGCTCGTAGGGGTCGATCGTCGTGGCGTCGTGGTAGAGCGCCTGCAGGAGGTCGTAGTGCGAGGTCTGATTCCAAGAGAAGTTCTGGATCAGGCTCGCGTACGACAACCCCACCAGCAGTACCGCCGCAAGCGCGAGGCGCCTCCTTTTCGCCGTGGGCGTGAGGCGCCGCTTGCTTCCGACAGTTGTGCCCTCCGCTACGATCGGCTGAGGATATGCGAGTCCTGGTGGTTGGAGCGGGTGGCGTGGGCGCCGCGTTTGCGGCGATCGCGCAGCGCCGGCCGGCGTTCGAGCGGGTGGTGCTGGCGGATGTCTCCTCGCGGCGCGCGCACGACGTGGTCGCGCGGCTGGGCGAGGCGGGGCGCTTCGCGGCGGAGCAGGTGGACGCCTCCAGCCGCGAGCAGCTGGTGGAGCTGATCGGGCGGGTCAAGCCGGACGCGGTGCTGAACGCGTGCGACCCGCGCTTCAACGAGTCGATCTTCGACGCGGCGTTTCAGGCGCGGGTGACGTACCTGGACATGGCGATGACGCTCTCGCACCCCCACCCGCAGCGCCCGTACGAGCTGCCGGGGGTCATGCTCGGCGACGTGCAGCTCGCGCGCCACGAGCAGTGGCAGCAGGCGGGCCTGCTGGCGCTGGTGGGGATCGGCGTGGAGCCGGGACTCTCGGACGTGTTCGCGCGCTATGCCGCGGATGAGCTGTTCTCGCGGATCGAGGAAGCGGGGGTGCGCGACGGGGCGGACCTGGTGGTGGAGGGCTATGACTTCGCGCCTACCTTCTCGATCTGGACCACGATCGAGGAGTGCCTGAACCCGCCCCTGATCTGGGAGCGGGGGCGGGGCTTCTACACCACCGCGCCGTTCTCCGAGCCGGAGGTGTTCGAGTTCCCGGAGGGCATCGGCAGGGTGGAGTGCGTGAATGTGGAGCACGAGGAGGTGGTACTGATCCCGCGCTGGGTGCAGTGCGAGCGGGTCACGTTCAAGTACGGCCTGGGGGAGGAGTTCATCGGGGTGCTGCGCACGCTGCACAAGCTCGGCCTGGACTCCACCGAGCCGGTGTCGGTGCGCGGCGTGGAGGTATCCCCGCGCGACGTGGTGGCGGCCGTACTGCCGGACCCCGCAACGCTGGGCGAGCGGATGACGGGCCGCACCTGCGCGGGCACCTGGGTGAAGGGCACCGGCAGGGACGGCGCCCCGCGCTCGACCTACCTCTACCACGTGGTGGACAACGAGCACACGATGCGCGAGTACGGCACCCAGGCGGTCGTATGGCAGACCGCGGTCAACCCCGTGGTCGCGCTGGAGCTGCTCGACGACGGCACGTGGAAGGGCACGGGCGTGCTCGGCCCCGAGGCGTTCCCGCCCGCCCCGTTCCTCGAGCGCCTCGCGGTGCTGGGCTCGCCGCATGGCGTGATCGAGGTGAGCTGACGCAGGCTCCGCGCTGTGTCCCCATCGACGGGCGGCGTACTCCTGATCAGAAGTCCACGCGCGCCGGGACAGGCTCGGTCGGCGGCGGCCGTTCGAGCACGTCGGGGGGCGCGGTTTCGGTCTTGCGCGAGAAGAACTCGCGGAAGTAGGGCCGGGAGACGAGCATGACGATGAAGCCGAGGAGCATCCCGCCGATGCCGAACCACAGCGGCAGCGTGATGTGGGCGACGGGGGCGGAGCCCACGTTTTCGGCGTGGCCGTAGTAGAACGCCGCCTTTATCCCGATCCCGAACAGCATCAGACCGCCGAGCAGCGGGCCGATGCCGAGCAGCAGCATATTGCGCGCACTCTTGGTCAGCTCGTGGCGGTAGTACCAGCCGCAGGCGACGCCGGTGAACCCGTAGTAGAAGCAGATCGGGAAGCCGATCGCGGTCAGCGAGTCTTCCAGCACGCTCGAGGAGAGCAGCAGCAGGGCGACCGTGATGGCGATCGACAGCGCTCCGAAGCCGAGCGTCGAGACGGTCGGCGTCAGATAGCGTTTGTGTACCCGGGCGAGCAGGTTCGTGACCGCTTTCCAGTGGGCCATCGAGAGCGTCGTGCGGGCCGTCGGCAGGATCGTCGTCTGCGTTGAGGCCGACGCTGAGGTGAGCACGGCGATGATCAGCGCCTTGTTCAGGGTGCTGCCGAGCACGCCCGTGCCGAGGGCGTTGAGGACGTCTTCCTGGTTGGCTTCATTGGTCAGGAAGCCGACTCCATGGAAGGACTGGGCGGCTGCCGTGACGACGACGTAGATGAGCACGAGCAGGATCGTCGACATGACGGCGGCCTTGCCCGGGCCCTCGGCCGGGTCCTCGGACTCCTCGTTGACCGCCACGCCGGAGTCCCACCCCCAGTAGATGAACACCGCGAGCAGTAGCGCGACGACCAGGTCGGCGAAGTTCATCGCGAACGGGTTGATCCAGGACAGCGACGGCTTGATCGAGCCGGCCGGGGGATGGCTGCCGTAGACCTTGGCGAACGCCACCACCGAGAAGATCCCGAGAATGAGGATCTCGGCGCTGAGCAGCACCTGCTGGATGCGCGCTGAGAGCTCGATGCCGCGGTAGCAGACCCAGGTCATGATCGCGATCCACAGGACCGCGGCGATCACGATCGCCGCTTTGGATTCGCCGAGCGCGGTGAAGCCGAACAGCTTGAACGTGTAGATCGCCGCGATGTCCGCCAGCGAGGCCATCACGATCAGGTCCGCCAGGAAGATCGCCCAACCGTTCAGCCAGCCCGTCGCCGGGCCGAACGTGCGCGTGGTCCACGCGAACGTCGTGCCCGCGTCGGGGTCGGCGCGATTGAAGTATTTGTAGGCCGAGGCGACGAGGAGCATCGGGATGAACGCCACGAGCATCACCGCCGGGGCGTGCACGCCGACGCCCTTGACCGCGACGATGAACCCGAGCGTCGCCGCGAGCGAGTAGGCGGGCGCCGTGGAGGCGACGCCGATCACGATGTTGGAGAGGTACCCGATCGCGTTTTTTTTCAGGCCCTTGTCCATCACCCCCGAGGGCTCTGGTGTGCCGGATGCCGCAACGCTCGCAGTGGCCATTTCTCTCCTGCCTCCCTCCGAACAATAGAACGTCGTGACAGACGTTACGAAGAGATCGGGGCGAGGACAAGGTGCATGATTCCCAAACTTCGCCAACTCTCTTATACATCTCGTACAACAAGACAAATCGCTCTTGAACGGGTGGCGCATTGATACATGCCTGGGGGCGCTGTACTGTTGTGCGTAGTGTCTATCCAACACGGCACGAGTTCCGACTAGAGGGTGGCGCAGGCGGCCGCAGGCCGGCGAGCCGGGCCCCTCTTTTTTCAGAAGGAGGACAGACGATGGCGACCCACCTGAGCGATCCGATCTCGGCGACCGCCGCCGCCCCGGACCTGCAGGAGCTGGCGAAGCGCCACCTGTGGATGCACTTCACGCGGATGGGGGCGTACGTGGACCACGAGGTCCCGGTGATCGTGCGGGGGGAGGGGTGCTACGTGTACGACGAGCACGGCAAGCGCTACCTCGACGGCCTCTCGGCGCTGTACTGCGTGAACATCGGGCACGGCCGCGCGGAGCTCGGGGAGGCCGCGGCGCGCCAGGCGGGGGAGCTGGGCTTCTACACCAACTGGAGCTACGCGCACCCGCGCTCGATCGAGCTGGCGGCGCGGATCGCGGCGCTGGCGCCGGGGGACCTGAACCGCGTGTTCTTCACCTCGGGCGGCTCGGAGGCGGTGGAGTCGGCGTGGAAGCTCGCGAAGGCCTACCACGCCGCCCAGGGGGAGCCCCGGAGGCACAAGATCATCTCGCGCTACCTCGCCTATCACGGCACCTCGATGGGCGCGCTGACCGCGACGGGCCTGCCGCCGCTGCGCGAGCCGTTCGAGCCGCTGACGCCGGGGGGGAGGCACGTGGCGAACACGAACTCCTACCGGTGGACCGAAGAACGCGATCCGCTGTGGGCGGCGGATGCGATCGAGGAGGCGATCATGTTCGAGGGCCCGCACACGGTCGCGGCGGTGATCCTCGAGCCGGTGCAGAACGGCGGCGGCTGCTTCGTCCCGCAGGAGGGCTACTTCCAGCGGGTGCGCGAGATCTGCGACCGCCACGGGGTGCTGTTGATCTCCGACGAGGTGATCTGCTCGTGGGGGCGCCTGGGCCACTGGTTCGGGTGCGAGCGCTTCGGGTACGCGCCGGACATGATCACGACCGCGAAGGGGATCACCTCGGCGTACGCGCCGCTCGGCGCGGTGATCGCCTCGGATCGGCTGATCGAGCCGTTCCTGCACGGAGACGCGATCTTCAACCACGGCTTCACCTTCGGCGGGCATCCGATGGCGTGCGCGGTGGCGCTGGCGAACATCGACGTGATCGAGCGCGAGGGGCTGTGCGAGCACGTGCGCGCGCGCGAGGAGGAGCTCAGGGCGATGCTCGACAGCCTGCGCGACCTGCCGATCGTGGGGGACGTGCGCGGGGCGGGCTACTTCCATGCGATCGAGCTGGTGAAGGACAGGGAGACCAAGCAGACGTTCAGCGCGGAGGAGGCGGAGTACCTGCTGCGGGGCTTCCTCTCGGGCGAGCTGTACCGCCGCGGTTTGATCTGCCGCACCGACGACCGCGGCGAGCCGATCGTGCAGCTCTCCCCGCCGCTGATCGCCGGCCCCGAGCAGTTCGCGGAGATCGAGGCGATCCTGCGCCCCGTGCTGAGCGAGGCGTGGGAGCGGATCGGCGATCGGTAGGAGCACGGGAATGCGCGAGCGCAGGACGGGGACGAGAGGGTGCTGACCGTCGAGGGCCTCGTCGCCGAGCTTGGCCTGACGCTCATCAGCGGCGAGGAGTCGGCGCAGGGGCACGTCCGCTGGGTGCACAGCACCGAGCTGCCGGACCCGACCCCGTGGCTGCGTGGCGGCGAGCTGCTGCTCACGACCGGCCTGCAGCTGCAGAGCGCGAAGGCCCAGCGCGAGCTGATCGCGCGTCTCGCCAAGCACGAGATCGCGGGGCTGGGGTTCGGCACGGGCTTCGCCCACAAGAGCCTCCCGGCGGCGCTCGCCGACGAGGCGCGCAAGCGCTCGTTCCCGCTGTTCGAGGTTCCGTACGAGCTGCCGTTCATCGCGATCACGGAGCGGGTGTTCGCGCAGCTGCTGGACGAGCGCTACGAAATGCTGCAGCGAAGCATGGCGGGGGACGTGCTGGCGGAGGCGCTCACGGGTCGCCTGTACCCGGAGGAGCTGCAGGCGCGGCTGCGCCCGTTCGGCATCGGCGAGCAGGCGGCGGTGCTGGCGTTCGCGGTGCCCGACCCCGCGGCGGCGGCGCCGCTGGTGGAGCGGATCCTGGATCCAAACTCCACCCACCCCGAGGGCATCGAAGCTGCTCTGGGCACCCAAGCCCCTGCGGGGAGCCTGGTGGCGATCCGCGCGGGCCTGCTGTGCGCGGTGGTGGATGGCGGCAGCGGGCAGCGCACCCTCGACCCGATCGCGCTCGCGCGCCGCATCCGCACCGAGCTCGCGGCGCAGGTGGGGGAGGTGCGCGCGAGCGCGAGCCGCGTGGCCCCGACGCACTCGCTGCGGCTGAGCTTCCACGAGGCACGCTGCGCGCTGGAGGCGGTGCGGATGCGCAACGGGGCGAGCTCGGAGGAGGTGGTCGCCTCCCACGCGGACCTCGGCGCGTTCCAGCTGCTGCTCTCGCTGCAGGACGACGACGCGCTGCGGGTCTACTGCCGCGGGGTGCTGGGCCCGGTGGAAGCGGGCGAGGGTGAGTACGGCGACGAGCTGCTGCGCTCGCTGGACGTGTTCATCGAACACAACGGCCACTGGGAGAAGGCGGCGAACGCGCTGTACTGCCACCGCCACACGCTGCGCTACCGCATCCGCCGCGTGGAGCAGCTGACGGGCCGCGACTTCTCCCACGCGCGCGACCGGATCGAGTTCTGGCTGGCACTGCGGGGACGGGAGCTGGCGCGGTGATCCTGAGCACGCATGGCGGCGCTGGATCTGCGTCCTCGATCGGTCGTGTGCTGAGCACACTTCCCTCACTGCGTCCTTGCCCAGCTTGCCCTGCGTGCCCAGGATGATGTCATGATTTTTTTTATAAATGACCCCCATAAAGGGGGTCGGGGAGGGGTTCGGTTTGTGCGAGCCTGGGGCGCGCCATGAGGATCGGAGTCCCCAGCGAGATCAAGCGGGACGAGTACCGCGTGGCGATCACTCCGGCGGGGGTGCGCGAGCTGACGGCGCACGGCCACGAGGTGATCGTGCAGGCCGGCGCGGGCGTGGGCAGCGCGCTGGAGGACGGGGCGTTCACCGCGCAGGGCGCGCGCATCGCCCCGGACGCGGGGGCGGTGTTCGGGGAGGCGGAGCTGGTGCTGAAGGTGAAGGAGCCCCAGCCCGAGGAGGTGGGGTTGCTGCGCGAGGGGCAGACGCTGTTCACCTACCTGCACCTCGCGGCGGAGCCGGATCTGACGCGCGGCCTGCAGGCCTCGGGAGCGACGTGCATCGCGTACGAGACCGTCGAGGATGCGCGCGGCCGCCTGCCGCTGCTGGCGCCGATGAGCGAGGTGGCGGGCAAGCTGGCGACGCAGGCGGGGGCGTTCATGCTGGAGAAGCCGCTCGGTGGCCGCGGCGTCTTGCTCGGCGGGGTGCCGGGTGTGGCGGCCGCCACGGTGCTCGTGATCGGCGGGGGGGTGGTGGGGATGAACGCGGCGTTCATCGCGATCGGGATGCAGGCGGACGTGTTCGTGTTCGACCGCTCGATCGACCGCCTGCGCGAGCTGGAAGTCGCGTTTGGGGGCCGCGCCTCGACGGTGTACTCCTCGACGCTGGCGATCGAGCAGATGCTGGGAGCGGCGGACCTGGTGATCGGCGCGGTGCTCGTCCACGGGGGCCGCGCCCCGCACGTGATCAACCGCGAGCAGCTGGGGCTGATGCGTCGCCACGCGGTGCTCGTGGACGTCTCGATCGACCAGGGGGGGTGCTTCGAGACCTCGCACCCCACCACCCACTCCGACCCGACCTTCGAAGTGGACGGCGTGACGCACTACTGCGTGGCGAACATGCCGGGCGCGGTCCCGATCACCTCGACGTACGCGCTCACCAACGCCACGCTGCCGTACGTGCTGGAGCTGGCCGAGCACGGCGTCCAGGAGGCGCTCGAGCGCGACCCGGGCCTGCGCCTGGGCCTGAACGTGCGCGACGGCCAGATCACGCACCCGGCGGTGGCGGACGCGCTGGGAGCCACCATATGACGACCCCGAGGAGGAGATCCAGATGGCCACGCAGATCGAGACGCTGAGCAACTTCATTGATGGCGAGCGGGTCCCCTCGGAGGGCGAGACCGAAGCGATCCTCAACCCCGCGACCGGGGAGGAGCTGGCGCGGGCGCCGATCTCGACCGCGGCGGATGTCGACCGCGCAGTGAGGGCCGCGCGCGGGGCGTTCGCGGGGTGGTCGAGCACCACGCCCGCCCAGCGCGCGCACGCGCTGCTGGCGATCGCGGATCTGGTCGAGGAGCACGGCGAGGAGATCGCGCGCCTGGAGGCGCTGAATGCGGGCAAGCCGATCGCGGCGGTGACGAACGACGAGCTCCCGGTGATGGCGGACAACCTGCGCTTCTTCGCGGGCGCTGCGCGCTGCCTGGAGGGCCGCGCGGCGGGGGAGTACATGGAGGGCCACACCTCGTTCACCCGCCGGGAGGCGGTGGGGGTGATCGGGCAGGTGACGCCGTGGAACTACCCGCTGATGATGGCGATCTGGAAATTCGCCCCCGCGCTCGCGGCGGGCAACACGGTGGTGTTGAAGCCGGCGGAGACCACGCCGGTCACGACCGTCCGCCTGGCCGAGCTCGTCGCTGACACCCTGCCCAGCGGAGTCTTGAACGTGGTCATGGGTCCGGGCCGCCCGACGGGCGAGGCGCTGATCACGCACCCCGACGTGGACATGCTCGCGCTGACGGGGTCGGTGGACACGGGCAAGCACTTCGCGCGCACCGCCGCCGACTCGCTCAAGCGCGTGCACCTCGAGCTCGGCGGGAAGGCCCCGGTGATCGTGTTCGACGACGTGAGCATGGAGGCAGCCCTTGAGACGATCGCTGGCACCGGCTACTACAACGCGGGCCAGGACTGCACCGCCGCCACGCGCGTGCTGGCCGCGCAGGGCGTCTACGACGAAGTCGTCGCCGGCCTCGCCGAGCAGGCGCGGGGCCTCGTGATCGGCGACACCCTTGCCCCCGACACAACGCTCGGCCCGCTCAACTCCGCCCGCCAGCGCGAGCGCGTGGGGGGCTTCCTCGATCGCCGCCCCGCGCACACCGAGATCGTCACCGGAGGCCGCGAGCCCGAGCGCCCCGGCTTCTACCTGGAGCCCACCGTGATCGCGGGTCCGAAGCAGGAGGACGAGTTGATCCAGCGAGAGATCTTCGGCCCAGTGATAACGGTCCAGCGCTTCACCGACGAGGCCCAGGCGATCGAGTGGGCCAACGCCACCCGCTACGGCCTGGCCTCCTCAGTCTGGACCCGCGACGTGGGCCGCGCCCTACGAGTCTCAAAGGCCCTGCGCTTCGGCTGCGTGTGGATCAACGACCACATCCCCCTCGTCTCCGAGATGCCCCACGGAGGGTTCAAGGAGTCCGGCTACGGCAAGGACCTCAGCGCCTACTCGCTGGAGGATTACACGGTCGTAAAGCATGTGATGGCAAGTCTTGCCTGACGCGCTCAGGACCGCCGGCCGAGTACCTGAAAGATCGAAGTGAAGCCCGTGGCGAAGCCGTTGCGGGCGGCGCGCAGGTAGAGGCGCCAGACTCGTACGCGCTCGCCGCCCGCGAGCGCTTCGGCCCGCTCGCGGTTGGCGTCGAGGCGCTCGATCCACTCGCTCAGGGTGTCCACGTAGTCCTGGCGGAAGCCCTCCACATGCTGGGGCTCGATGCCGGCACGCTCCAGCGCGAGCAGCACGCGCGAGACGTGCAGGGGGGCGGCGTCGGGGAAGACGTAGCGCTCGGAGAAGGGGCCCGCCTCGGGGTCGCCGTGACGCAGGCGCGCGATGCCGTGGTTGAGGAGGCGGCCCCCCGGGCCGAGCAGGCTCGCGAGCTTCGCGGCGTATACGTCGATCTGGTCGGCCCCCACGT
Source organism: Solirubrobacterales bacterium (assembly GCA_044446505.1). Lineage (GTDB taxonomy): Bacteria > Actinomycetota > Thermoleophilia > Solirubrobacterales > Solirubrobacteraceae > Palsa-744. The sequence goes on along the minus strand of JBIOEY010000047.1, from coordinate 2,196 downwards.
GCTCCACCATCCCGATGCTCGCGATCGCGTCGAAGCGCTCCCCGCCGAGGTCGCGGTAGTCGCACAGCCGGATCTCCACGCGGTCCTCCAGGCCCGCCTTCGCAACCCTCCGGCGCGCGAGCTCCGCCTGGTTGGAGGAGAGCGTGATCCCCACCGCGCTCACCCCCTGGCGGGCCGCGGCGTGCAGCACGAAGCTGCCCCAGCCGCAGCCCACGTCGAGCAGGCGCTCCCCCTCCTGCAGGCCGAGCTTCGCGCACACCAGCTCCCGTTTGGCCAGCTGCGCGTCCTCGAGCGTCGCGGCGCCCTGCGAGAAGACCGCGCAGCTGTAGGTCATCGAGGCGTCCAGGAACAGCTTGAAGAAGTCGTTGGAGACGTCGTAGTGGTGGCGCACCGCGCGCGCGTCGCGGGCGCGGCTGTGGCGGGCGCCCCTGGGGCGCAGCTCGCTCGCGGGGAGCCGCGGCGGACGCGTGAGGCCGCAGGCCCGTGCCGCCGCCACCGTCAGGCGCAGCCGCGTCGCGTGGTCGATCGGGGGCGCTTTGAAGCTGTCTAGCAGCCCGATCACGCGGTCGAGGTCATCCGCCTCCAGCTCCCCCGCGGCGTACGCCCGGCCGAGACCGAGCTGTCCCGGAGCGCGCAGCAGGTGCGCCACCGCCCGCGGCGAGTGCACCGTGAAGACCGGGCCCTCCGGCGCGGTCGCGGCGAGCTCCGTGCCGTCCCAGAAGCGCAGCGCGAACGGGCGCTCCGGGAGCGCCCTGGCCATCTCGCGGCGCAGGGGCTCAGTGCGGGCGAACATAGCGGCAGGGGACCGGTGAGGACGGGGAGGGGGCCTGCCCTCTCCCCGCTGAGATGCCCCGCGCGAACGGGCGCTCCGGAAGCGCCCGGGCCAGCTCGCGGCGCGGCGGCTCGGTGCGGGCGAACATAGAAGACATCCTCGTTGCGACAGAGTAGGGCGCCGCTTGCTAGCTTGCCCTCCAGGACCCATGACCGATACCCATCTTCTCGGCGCTCTGGACGAGGATCAGCCAAGGACGGGCGAGCAGCAGATCGCTACCGCCCCCGGGCGCGACGACATCCAGCCCCCCGTCTACGAAACGCTCGATCGAGCGCTCACCGGGCTCATCACCGTCGGGCCGATCCTCGCCCTCGGCTTCGTGGGCTGGCAGATGTGGGACGGGCTGCTCCACTTCGGGGACCTGATCGTCTTCGCGATCATGTACCTCCTCACCGGCCTCGGCATCACGGTCGGCTTCCACCGCCTCTTCACCCACCGCAGCTTCAAGACCTCCCCCGCGCTGCGCGGCGTGCTCGCTGTGCTCGGCTCCGCCGCGATCGAGGGCCCCGTGATCTCCTGGGTGTCCGACCACCGCAAGCACCACGCCTTCTCCGACAAGGACGGGGATCCCCACAGCCCCCACGTCGATCACGGCGTCGGCCTGCGCGGGGCGCTGCGCGGCCTCGGTCACGCGCACGTCGGCTGGCTCTTCATCCACACCGAGCGCGGCTCGCGCGAACGCTACGCCCCCGACCTGCTCGCCGATCCCGTGGTCGAGTTCGTCGACCGCACCTTCTTCGTGTGGGCGATCGGCGGACTGGTTGCCGCTTTCGGCCTCGGCTACGCGATCGGCGGCACCCTGAGCGCCGGCCTCACCGGCCTCTTGTGGGGGGGCGCGGTGCGGATGCTCGTCCTGCACCACATGACCTACAGCATCAACTCCCTCTGCCACTTCTTCGGCCGCCGCGACTACGTCACCGAGGACCACTCCCGCAACCTCGCCTGGCTCGCGCTGCCCACCCTCGGCGAGGCGTGGCACAACAACCACCACGCATTTCCCACCTCCGCCCGCCACGGCCTCAGCTGGCGTCAGCCCGACATCTCCGCGCTGGTGATCCACGGCTTGGAGCGCGTCGGCCTCGTGTGGGACGTTGTGAGCGTGGACGAAGAGCGCCGCGTGCGCAAGCGCCACGCCGCGGCGTGACGCGCGCCGTGAGGGGCGAGCCGCCGTCGTGGAGTCACCTCCCGCGGCTCCCCCGTGTTGGGCCGCGGCCCTACGCTTAACCCATGTCCCCGGCCCCAGTTCCCCCGGTGCGCGAGATCATCGCGCGGCGGACGGGGGAGGAGCTCGCGCTGAACGACCGCCATCTGAACCCCCAGATGGGGCGCATCCTGCGCACGCTGGGGTTCGACAGGGTCTGGGT
>JBIOEY010000046.1:0-15784 GCA_044446505.1 Solirubrobacterales bacterium | reverse complement strand
GGCGGTGGCGTTGGTGGCGGTGGGGTGCAACCCGCTGTACGTGCTGTACGGGCTGGGGGGCGCGCACAACGACCTGATCCTGACGTGCTTGATGATGGCGGCGGTGGCGCTTGTATTGACTGCCGACGCCCCCACCCGCCCCGGCGCACCGCCGCCATCATCAAGCACGTCAGGATCAGGTCGTTGTGCGCGCCCCCCAGCCCGTACAGCACGTACAGCGGGTTGCACCCCACCGCCACCAACGCCACCGCCGGGTCCAGGCCCCGCAGCCGCGCGCACCGCCACGTCAGCGCCAGCGTGCCCGCGCTCGCCACCAGCGCCATCGCCTTCGCCCCCCACACAGCCCCCTTCAGGCCCAATAGCCCCAGGGGGTAGGAGATCAGCGTGTACAGCGGACCGTACGCCGTCGCCACTCTGCGCCAGTCGTTGCCCACGTACCTGTAGATCCCGTCCCCGTTGATCGCGATCGGGCCGTGCAGGTACGGGTCGATCCCGTGCAGCACCCCCATGCGGGCGTACGCGATGTAGCTGAACACGTCCGTCGAGAGCAGGATCGGGCCCGCGAGCACGATCGCGTTGAGCGCCCCCACCAGCGCGATCGCCCACGCCCGCGCGCGCCGGTCGGCCGATAGGCCACCAGTCGCAGACCGGCCCGCGAGCACGAGCAGGAGCCCGTACGCGGCGGTGTAGCTCAGCAGCGCGATCAGGAACACCCGGAAGCCCAACCGCTCCCCGACCCCCACCAGCCACCCCGAGATCCCCGGCGAGCCCGGGGTCAGCGAGGAGTGCCCCAGCGCCCCGTCGAGCACCACCTCCAGGGTGGCCGCGAGCAGCACCAGTACACACACTCCCGCCAGCGCCAGCCTCCCGCGGCCCGCGGCCCGGGTCTCCGCACCCTGCTCGCCACCCGCGCCGGGCAGGCCCGGTCCGGCGGTCGGCTGCGGCAGGACTGAGGCGCTGGACAAGGGCTCGCGTGTCCTTGCCCCGCCTAGCTTTGGGGCGCGTCCTCGAAGCGCAGGATCCCGAGCGCGCCCGTCACCTCGAACGCCCGTTGCACCGCCGGCTCCCCCGGGCGCAGCACCAGCTCGTAGCCACGCTCCCGCGCTCGCGCATCCGCCTGCAGCAGCAGCCGCAGCCCCGTCGAGTCGATGAACGCCAGCCGCCCCAGGTCCACGATCAGGCGCGCCGGGTCCTCCCGCTCGGCCGCCGCCAGGCTCTCTTCCATCTGGCGCGCCCCCGCCAGATCCAGCTCACCCTCGAGCGCAATCCTCACCGTGCCCTCCTCCACGACGCTCGAGATCGTCAGGCCGCCTCTCACAGCGCCGTCCACACGCTCTTTGTTTCCAGGTATGCGTCGAGGCCCGTGTGGCCGTGCTCGCGGCCCACACCCGAGGCCTTGAAGCCGCCGAACGGCGCCGCCGGGTCCGCGCCGCCCCAGTGGTTGATGTACACCGACCCCGCCCGCAGCAGCGCCGCCAGGCGGTGCGCGGAGCCCACGTCCTTCGTCCACACCCCCGCCGCGAGGCCGTACTCGGTGTCGTTCGCGCGGCGCGCCACCTCCTCCAGCGTGTCGTACGGGGAGGCCACCAGCACCGGGCCGAAGATCTCCTCGCGCGCGATCGCGAGGTCGTCGCTGCCCTCGCCGGTGGCGCTGAACAGGGTGGGCGCCACGAAGTACCCGCCGCTGTCGGCGAGCGCCGCCTCGCCGCCGGTCACGAGCTCCGCGCCCTGCTCGCGCCCGGAGGCGATGTAACCCAGCACCCGCTCGTGCTGCTCGGCGGAGACCAGCGGCCCCAGCTGCGTGCCGGAGTCGAGGCCCGACCCCAGGCGCGTCGCGGCGGCGCGCTCGGCGAGCGCGCCCACGACCTCATCGAAGCGCTCGGAGGGGACGAACAGGCGCGAGCCCGCGTTGCACGCCTGGCCGGAGTTGAAGTAGATCGCCTGGTACGCCCCACTCACCGCGGCCTCGATGTCGGCGTCGGGGAGGATGATGTTCGGCGACTTACCCCCCAGCTCGAGCGTCACGCGCTTCAGCGCGCGGCCCGCCTTCGCGCCGATCTCCCGGCCCACGGCGGTCGAGCCGGTGAACGAGATCTTCTCCACCTCCGGGTGATCGACGAGCGCAGCGCCGGTCTCCCCGTCGCCGGTGAGCACGTTCAGCACCCCCGGCGGCAGCCCCGCCTCCAGGGCTAGCTCCCCGAGGCGCAGCGCGCTCAACGGCGTCTGCTCCGCCGGCTTCAGCACCACCGTGCAGCCCGCCGCGAGCGCCGGGGCGAGCTTCCAGATCGCCATCAGCAGCGGGAAGTTCCACGGCACGATCTGCGCGCACACCCCCACCGGCTCGCGCCGGGTGTAGCAGTGCATGTTCGGCGCGCTCACCGGCAGCACGTTCCCCTCGATCTTCGTCGGCCACCCCGCGAAGTAGCGCAGGTGCCCCGCGCTGCCCCGCACGTCCACGTACTGCGCGAGCTTCACCGGCTTGCCGTTGTCCAGCGACTCGATCTCCGCGAGCTCCTCCGCGTGCTCCTCCAGCGACTGCGCGAGCGCCAGCATCAGCCGCTCCCGCTCGCTCGGGGGCAGCGTCGCCCAGGGTCCCTCCGCGAACGCCTCCCGTGCGGCGCGCACCGCGCGATCGACGTCCTCCGCGCCCGCGTGGGGGACGCGCGCGATCTCCCGGCCCGTGGCGGGGTCGAGCGTGGCGAACGTGCGTCCGTCCGCCGCCTGCGGCCGCTCGGAGCCGATCAGCAGCGTGTGCGTGCCCGTGACGAAGGCGCGCGCGGCGGCGCCCAGGGCGTCCGGCAGATCGATTGTCGTGGAGACGCTCATGGCTTCAGCTCCTACGGTCGAAGGACGATCTTCAACGCCTCGCGGCGGTCGTACAAAGCGTAAGCCTCCGCGGCGTCATCGAGGCTCATATGGTGCGTGACGAGCGGCCCAGGGTCGAGCACGCCCGCGGACATCAGCGCGAGTACGCGGTCGATGTGTCCGATCACGTTGGCGTGGCCGGCGCACATCCGCAGCGCCTTGATCCACAACAGGCCCATGTGCACCTCCGCGCGCTCCGCGTACACCCCGATCGCCTGCACGGTGCCGCACTTGCGCGTCAGCCGCAGCGCGAGCTCGAGCGCCTTCGGATGGCCGACGGCGTCGATGCACACATCCACCCCGCGCCCCTCGGTCGCGTCGCGGACCGCCGCGCGCGGGTCCCCCTCCTCCAGGTGCACCGCCTGCGCGCCGAAGGACTCCGCCATCGCCAGGCGCTCCGGCACGGAGTCCACGGCGATCACGTGCGCCGCCCCCGCCGCGCGCGCGGCCTGCACCGCGCACAGCCCCACCGGCCCGAGGCCGAGCACCGCGGCGACGTCGCCCATCTGCAGGCCGCTGTCGAGCACGGCGTGGAAGCCGGTGCCCATCACGTCCCCCGCGAACAGCGCCGCCTCGTCGCTCATCCCCTCAGGCACCCGGCGCAGCACGAGGTCCGCGCTCGGCACGAGCGCCCGCTCGGCCTGGGTGCCCTGCAGCGAGCCGAGCGTCGCCCCGTGACCGAACGTGCGCGAGTGCTCGCACTTGTGAAACCAGCCGTGGCGGCAGAAGAAGCAGCGCCCGCACGCGGTCTGGAAACAGCCCATCACGCGGTCCCCCACGGAAACCTCGCGCACCTCGTCCCCCGCGGCGATCACCGTGCCCACGTACTCGTGGCCGATCGTGAACCCCGGTTCGATCTGCACGCGGCCGTGGTAGATGTGCAGATCCGAGCCGCACACCCCCGTGGCCTCGATCCGCACGATCGCGTCCCCCGGGTCGATCAGCTCGGGCTCGGGGACCTCCTGCACCGCCACCCTGCCGGGCGCCTGAAAAGTGACCGCGCGCATCGCGCAAGCACCCTAGAGGATCGGAGCCCTATGCTGCGCGGATGGCGAACACGTCCAAGGCCGTGCTCATCACCGGCTGCTCCACCGGCATCGGCCGCGCCACCGCGTTGCGGCTGGCGCGCTCGGGCTGGACCGTGTACGCGACCGCGCGGCGCCCCGAGTCGATCGCCGACCTCGCCGACACCGGCTGCCACACGCTCGCGCTCGACGTCACCGACGAGGAGTCGATGCGCGCCGCCGTGCAGGCCGTCGAGCAGGCGGAGGGCGCGGTGGGCGTGCTCGTCAACAACGCCGGCTACGGCCAGAGCGGGCCGCTCGAGCAGATCCCCCCCGACGCGGTGCGCCGCCAGTTCGAGACCAACGTGTTCGGGGCGATCCGCATGGCCCAGCTCGCGCTCCCCGCGATGCGCCGCCAGCACTGGGGCAAGATCGTCAACGTCGGCTCGATGGGCGGGCGCCTCACGTTCCCCGGCGGGGGGCTCTACCACGCCACCAAGTACGCGCTGGAGGCGCTCAGCGACGCGCTGCGCTTCGAGGTGCGCGGCTTCGGCGTGGACGTCGTCCTGATCGAGCCCGGCCTGATCACCACGGAGTTCGCGCAGACCTCCGTCGCCACCGCCGCCGCAGGCGACGGAGCCGCGGAGGATGTCTACGGCGCGTTCAACGCCAAGCTCGCCGCGCTCACGATCGGGGTGTACGAGAGCCCCATGCGACACCTCGGCGGCGGCCCCGACGTCGTCGCCAAGGCGATCGAGAAGGCGATCACCCGCCGTCGCCCCCGCACGCGCGTGCCCGTCACCGCCTCCGCGCGCCTCTCGATCATCCAGCGCCGGCTGCTCCCCGACCGCGTCTGGGACGCGGCGATGCGCAGCCAGTTCCCCCAGCCGCGGTAGCCCTAAACGGCTGTCAGCGGCCGCGGGCGGCCGATCTGAAAGCCCTGAGCGTAGTCCACGCCGAGCTCCCGCAGCAGCCGCACGGTGGGCTCGTCGCCGACGTACTCCGCGATCGTCTGACGGCCCATCCCGCGCGCGAGATCCACGATCGCGCGCACCATCACCCGATCCTCGGAGCTGGCGCAGAGGCCGCGGACGAAGTCCCCGTCGATCTTCAGGTAGCGGAACGGCAGACGCTTGGCGTAGTAGAGCGAGCCGAAGCCCACGCCGAAGTCGTCGAGCGCGATCGCGCAGCCGAGCGCCTGCACCCCGTCGCAGAAGTCTTTCGCGCGGCGCATGTCGGAGATCGCGGCGGTCTCCGTGATCTCCACCACCAGCCGCGCGGGATCGACACCGTGCCGGGCGAGCTGGCGCTCGATGTGCGTGAGCATCCCCCCGTCGGTGACCGACAGCGCGGAGACGTTCACCGCCACTCGCTCGACGCCCTGCGAGGCGTTGCCCTGCGAGGGATTGCCCTGCGAGGGGTTGCCTCGCGCGAGAAGCGCGGCCACGCGGCAGACCACCAGGCGATCGATCTCACGCACCAGGCCGTAGCGCTCCGCGGCGGGCAGGAACGCTCCCGGCGCCACCAGCGCGCCCCCCGGTTCGTCGGCGAGACGCACGAGCGCCTCGTGATGGGAGACCCCACCGCCGCCGTGCAGCGCGACGATCGGCTGGTAGTGCAGCTCGAACAGCCCGCCGCGCAGCGCGCGCCGCAGACGCTCAAGCCAAGGCCGCGTGTGCAGCCCCGCGAGCGAGCTGAAGCTCGCGCGGGCGGGACCGGCGAGCTCGGGGAAGCGCTGCCGGGTGCCCGCCGGGAGCGACCGGTCGGAGCTCGGCCGGCGCTGGTCGCGGATCACGAAGCGGGGCGTCGTGGTGATCGTCGGGCTGGACATCGCTCGCACGAGATATTCAACGCTCCCGCGCGCTGTCCTTGACGAATGTGCGGCTATGCAGAGGTTTTTGCGCACGAAACCTCCATAAAGCTCCGCAGAGCCCGCCCACGAGCCCCGTGGTTTACCCTGGGGGACCTCGATGGCCGCCCGAACGATCGTGACATCCCACCCCGACGTAGCCTGCGACGTGTGCGGGAGGCGCCTGCTGCGAGGCGAGCAGCCGGACGTGTTCCTGGGCGGCGGGCAGCGGCGCCTCGTGTGCGAGCTGTGCACCCCGCGCGCCACCCACGAGGGATGGCGGCGGGAGGCCGAGGCACATACGGCGCAGCCGCGCTCCGATCGCCCCCAGCGCGGGCGCTCGCTGCTGGGACGGCTGCGGCAGTCGCGCTGGAGCGCCCCCGGCGGAGCCGGCGATCCACCGATCGCCGATCGACCCGCGACCCCCGCAGTGCGGGCCGAAGGTACGGGCGCAGGCCAGCGCCCCACGGACACGAGCGGGACACCGGTCGAAGCGGAGTGGAGCGCGATCGGGGCGGAGTGGGCGAACGTGGAGGAGGAGTGGACCGAGACCGAGGAGCGCCTCGGAGGCGAGTCCGCTGTCGAGGAAGCGTCCGGCGCGGTCGGGAGCGCGAGAGCGGGCCTCGCCGACCTGCTCGACGGCGATGTCCGCGCGGACCCGAGTGCCCAGCGGGCGCTGGAGGTGTTCAACGCCGGCGAATACCCGCGCCGGGTGGCGGGCGTCGCGCGCTCGCTCGGCGCCCCCAGCGTGCGCGTGGCCCAGGCCGCGGGGGCGACGGTGGCGATCGTGGTGGCGTGGGAGCTGTGCTGGTACCGCTACGAGGTCGATCTCGGCGACGAGGCGCGGGGGGCGTGGCTGGCGGCCGAGGGGATGGAGCTCGAGGAACTCCTCGCCGAGGACCGCGTCGCCAACGCCGTCGCGGACGAGCGCGGAGAGCTCGGGCTATTAGTAGGGTAGAATCAGTCGCACGATGATCTACAGCGTGGTTCCCAAGCCGTTGGTCGACGAGCTCTACCCGAAGCTCCTCGAGCACTACAGGGACAACGAGAACGTCACCGTGATCGTCGACCGCCGCAAGGCCGACCGGCGCAGCCGCCACGGTGGCTCGGCCGATCCGAGCATCCGCCAGCAGCGAGTGGTGCGCGATCGCCGCCGCGCCCGGGTCCCGGGCGAGCTGCCCGCACTGGCCCGTCCCTGAGCGTCCCAGCGCGGCTTCGCACCTGCCCGTGCAGTCTGCCCCGCGGTGACACTCGCCGCGCCGCAGTGACTCCCCCCTTGTGCAGCACGTCGGCCCGGCGTGCCGTCCCTGACGCGGGGTAGGCTCCCTCAAGTGAAGGTGATCGTGCACGTCGACGGCGGCGCCCGGGGCAACCCGGGGCCCGCGGCCGCGGCGTGCGTGGTCTCGGACCCCGACGGCGAGATCCTGGAGGAGCGGGCGCGCCTGCTGGGGACGGCGACGAACAACGTCGCCGAGTACCGTGCCCTGCTGCTCGGCCTCGAGCGCGCCCGCGCGCTGGGCGCCACCGAGGTGGTTCTCGTCAACGACTCCGAGCTCGTCGCCAAGCAGGTACGGGGCATCTACAAGGTCAAGCACGCGGCGATGCGTCCCCTGCACAGCGAGGCGATGGCCGCGCTGCGGGAGTTCGAGCGATGGTCGATCCGCTCGGTCCCCCGCGCCCAGAACGCCCACGCGGACGCGCTGGTCAACGCGGCGCTGGACGACGCGCCGGTGTGACGCCGCCGCTCACCGCAGCGGCTGCGTGGCGCGCGCAATGTCGAGCATCTGCTGATTCGATAGATCCTCGAGCAGGGTGTTGATGACCCAGTAGAGCACCCGGTGTTCGCGCCAGGCGACCATGTGGATGTGCGCGCCGTCCGCAAAGATCATGTAGGTGCGCCCGCCGATTCGGCGTGTTTCCTGGGGGTGGGCGACGATCGGAGGTTCGAGCCAGTCGCAGCCCTGCACGTCGTAGTAGCCGCCGAGCCCGTTCTGCTGGAACACCGCGACATAGGCGTGGTGGAGGTGGCCTTCTGGATCGCGCAGCGCGTAGGGGCGCACCGTTTCCTGCACCGCGGGGCCGGTCTGCAGGCGGGGATAGAGCACGGGGAACGGAACCCGCACCGCGGCGTGGACCGCCTGCGCCTCGTCGGCCGCGGGCGTCGGGTAGAGGCCCTCGCTGGCAGCGGTCGGAGCGCTCGAGCCGTGGCCACCGCGGTGGTGGGCGGCGTGCGAGCCGGTGTGGACACTCGAGATGTGCAGGTGCGGGTGGCCGTGCAGGAATTCCTCGAGCGTCGCGTGCTCCAGGGCGGGGGTCGAGGTGACGTAGGATTCTCCACCGAGCATCGTGGAGTCGCTGGAGGCCTGGAACTTGACCTGACGCAGCGGCTTGCTCTGGGAGAAGCCGATCAGTTCGGCGAGCTTCAGCAGCAGGCCGGGCGACGGTGAGAACGAGCTTGAGATCGCGCGCCCCACGGTTTTGGCGACCGACTGGAGCTGGCCGAGCATGTCTTCGGGGGAGATCTGCTCGCGCAGGTCGCGCAGGAAGTCCTGCTGGCGGGCGACGCGCACGAAGTCCGAGTCGGCGTGGCGGAAGCGCACGTAGTTCAGCGCGTCTTCGTAGCAGAGCTTCTGGTAGCCGGGCTGGAGGTTGATCTGGGTGTAGTTGGCTTCGGGCGTCCCGTTGTTTTCGTGGAAGTAGCGGTGGTCCACGTTGACGTACACGCAGCCGAGCTTGTCGACCACGCGGATGAAGCCCGTGAAGGTGACGTCGATGATGCCGGCGAGTTCGATGCCGGGCAGCACCCGCTTGACGGTTTCCGCGGCGAGCAGCGCGCCCTCGTCGTGGCCGTGCAGCTGACTGCCGAGGGTGTAGGCGAAGTTGATCTTCCTCGGGTAGGAGACCTGGCCGTCGGGCGCTTTCACCGACACGAGCAGGTCGCGCGGGATCGAGAGCACCGAGGTCTGTTCCTGTTCGGGGTCGAAGCGCACAAGCAGGATCGTGTCGCTGTGGGCGGCGGCGCCGCGTTCTTCTGCGTTCTTGGAGCCGTAGCGTTTGTCGGAGCCGAGGATCAGGAAGGTCTCCGGCCCGCCTTTGTAGACCGAGCTGAGCACGCCCTTTGGGGCGTGGATCTGGTTGAGCTTGGGGAAGATCTCGTTCGCGACCTGGGTGGCGGTGCGCAGCGTCACCGCGGCGGTGGCCCCGCCGCAGAGCAGCACGATCAGCACTCCCGCCAGCAGGAAGCGCTTCCACATGCCCAGCCACAGCGAGGGCGGGCGCTCGTCATCCATATGCGGCAGGGTATCGGCGGGTCCGGCGTGCCACGCCGGATGGGGGACGGGCCGGTCGCCGGTGTGCAGGACCGCCGGAGCTGCGCCACCAGGGCGCGTGGATGACCAAGGCATGTGAGGCTTGCCGGCCAAGGCCGCTGTGGACTACCCGCCAGGTTGAGTTACACGATCGTGCCCCGCGTAGGCGTTCCAGACCGCCGGGGTCGAGGCGGCCGCGGTGTGTGGGATCGCCGAAGCTGCGCCACCAGGGCGCGTGGATGACCAAGGCATGTGAGGCTTGCCGGCCAAGGCCGCTGTGGACTACCCGCCAGGTTGAGTTACACGATCGTGCCCCGCGTAGGCGTTCCAGACCGCCGGGGTCGATACGCTCGGTGTGTGCTGAGCCCCCGCAACCGCGAGCTGCTTGGCCTGCTGCCCGCCGCCCTGCTGGTGACGGCGGGGTTCACCGCGATCTTCATCCAGGAGGAGGGGAGCTCGCCGGGGTCATCTAGCGACGTGACGCTCAACCACGCCTCCAGCGTGTCGCTGACGTACGGGGCGATCTTCCTCGGGCTGTGCCTGGCGGGGCACCTTGTGATCCGCTTCGCGCTGCCCAACGCCGACCCCTACCTGTTCCCGCTCGGGGCGGTGCTCGCGAGCGTGGGGATCGTGATGGTGTACCGCATCAACCCCACGCTGGCGCGCCAGCAGGCGCAGTGGATGGTGGTGGGCCTCGCGCTGTTCGCCGCCACGATCCTCGCGCTGCGCCGCCGCGGGGTGGGGGTGCTCGAGCGCTACCGCTACACGATCGCGGCGGTGGGGATCGGGATGACGGTGCTCCCGCGGCTGCCCGGAATCGGCGGGGAAGTCAACGGGGCCTACCTCAACGTGCACGTGGGCCGCGTCTCCTTCCAGCCGGCGGAGCTCGCGAAGATCGCGCTGGTGATCTTCCTCGCCAGCTACCTGCACGACAACCGCCAGATCCTCGTCACCGCAGGCCGGCGCGTGCTGGGTGTGACGCTGCCGCCGATGAAGCAGTTCGGCCCGATGCTCGTCGTGTGGGGCGCCGCGATGGGCACGCTGCTCCTGACCCGCGAGCTCGGGACCTCGCTGATGTTCTTCGGGGCGTTCCTCGCGCTCCTGTACGTCGCCACGGGGCGCCTCTCGTTCCCGCTGATCGGCCTCATGCTGTTCGCGGCGGGAGCCTGGTTCGTGGCCACCCATGTAAGCCACGTGCACGCACGCGTGCTCGCCTGGGAGCACCCGTTCGACGAAGCGCTCTACAACCAGCGGACCGGCGGCAGCTACCAGCTCGCGCAGTCGCTCTTCGCACAGGCCGACGGGGGCGTCCTGGGCACGGGCTTCGACCAGTCGCTCCTGAGGGGGCTCCTGCCGGTCCCCGAAAGCGACATGATCTACGCGGTGATCGTCAACGAGCTCGGGCTCGCGGGCGCCGCGGCGCTATTGCTCACCTACCTGCTGTTCGTCGCGCGCGGCCTGAAGATCGCGATGCTCGCCCGCGACTCCTTCTCGAAGCTGCTCGCCACCGGCCTCTCCTTCATCGTTGCGCTGCAGGTGTTCGTAATCGTAGGGGGCGTCACCCGCGTGATCCCCCTCACCGGCGTCACCCTCCCGTTCGTCGCCTACGGCGGCTCCTCGGTGGTGATGAACTTCGTGCTGCTCGCGCTGCTGCTGGTGATCTCAGACCGCGCGCGCAGACCGGGGTAGCAGCGTAACCTCGGCTTGCTCGCCGCTGTCGAGACCGGCCGTGACGCGCAAATCTTCCACCCGTTCCACCTGCCGGTCGAGCTGGCGGGTCCGGGTGCCGAGGAGTTCTGCGTAGGCTTTGCGCGAACTCTCTAGCACCTTCTCGACCCTCCCCATCTGCTCCTTGAACCTGCCCCACTGGTCGTTGAAGCCGCCCAGCACGCGCAGGATCTCGTTGGTCTGCTGCGCCAGCTTGAAGTTTTCGCTGGCCTGCCGGATCACGGCGAGGATCGCGAACAACGTGAGCGGGGAGCACAGCACCACCTTGCTGCGCAGTGCCTCGTCCAGCAGTTGCGGATCGTGTTCGTGGATGAAGCCGTACACCTGCTCGTTGGGGATGAATACGAGCATGTAGTCGAGCGTGCCGCCCTCGGGGTCGATGTACTCACGCGTGGTGACCTCTCTGATGCGCGCACGTACGTTGCGCCTGAAGGCTTTGGCAGCCTCCTCGCGCTCTTGGTCGGTATCGCACGCCAGAAAGCGCTGGTACTCGGCCATCGGCGTCTTGACGTCCATGTGCAGCAGCTGGCCCTGTACGAAGAACGTGAAGTCGGGGCGAGAGGCGCCCCCCGCGATCTGCTGCTGCTTGCGGTACTGCACCCCCTCAATGAAGCCCGCCACGCGTAGCACGTCCTCGGCCATCCGCTCGCCCCATTGGCCGCGCGTCTGCGAGCCCGATAGAACCTCGTTGAGACGGCTCGTTTCGCTGCGCAGCAACTCGGTCTGCCGCTTGCTCTCGTTGGTCACGGTCTTCAGCTCCACGATGCTCTCACCGCGTTGCCGATCGACGTCGAGCACCAGTTTGTGCAGTGTGCCGAGCTCGTTGCGCACCTCTGTGAGGCCCTTGTCGATTTCGCCCTGGCGGGCCTTGAGCTGCTCCTCCCCGCGACCGGTCTCCTTCTCGAGCTCGGCCCGGTTCTGGGCGACCAGGTGCTCGACCTGCCCCTGGCGCAGGAGCAGAACAAGAACCAGCGCGATCAGAAAAATCAGGAGCATGGCGAGCACATAGAGCATCGCTCGATTATGCGCAGCCCAGCGGCGCCAAAAATGGCGGGTGCCTACGCGTGCGCGGCGGCGCGCTCGCCGCCCGCCTGCTCGACCACCTTCTGCGCAAGGTGCGCCGGGAGCTCTTCGTAGCGCAGCAGCTCGAGGGTGTAGTCGCCCTGGCCGCCCGTGATCGAGCGCAGGTCCGAGGCGTAGCTCAGCATCTCCGCCATCGGCACCTCCGCCTTGATCTCCGTCATCGCACCCGCCGGCTCCATCCCCTGGGGGCGCCCGCGGCGGCTGTTGAGATCGCCGATCACGTCCCCCACGCACGCCTCCGGGACCGACACCGTGACCAGCATGATCGGCTCCAGCAGCACCGGGTCGGCCTGTTCGAGCGCCTGGCGCATCGCCGCCGCCCCCGCGAGCTTGAACGCGATCTCCGAGGAGTCCACCGTGTGGTAGGAGCCGTCGAGGAGGCGCACCCGCACGCCCTTCACCGGGTAGCCCGCGAGCACCCCCGCGGCCATCGCCTCCCGCACCCCTTTCTCCACCGCGGGGATGAACGAGCTCGGGATCACCCCACCCTTGATCTGATTCACGAACTCGAACTCGGGGTGCTCGGAGTCGGTCGCGCTCGCCGCATCCTGGAGCGGCTCGATCTCGATCTGGCAGTCGCCGAACTGACCGCGGCCCCCCGACTGCTTCTTGTGGCGCCCATGCGCCTTCGCCGAGCCCCGGATCGTCTCCCGGTAGGGCACCCGCGGCGGCTTCAGCGAGACCTCCACCCCGAAGCGCCGGCGCAGGCGGTCCACCACCACCTCCACGTGCACCTGCGAGAGGCCCGCCACGATCTGCTCGCCCGTCTGCGCATCGCGGTGCAGGTCGATCGTCGGGTCCTCCTCCTGCAGGCGGCGCAGCGCCGTGAACACCTTGTCCTCCTCCCCCCTGCTCTGCGCCTCGATCGCGAACGCCATCACCGGCGCCGGCAGCTTCAGGGCGGGCAGCTCGATCGGCACCTCGCGCGCCGCCAGCCAATCCCCCGAGCGCGTCTCCTTGAGCTTCGCCACCGCGCCGATGTCCCCCGCGCCGAACTCCTCGACGTGCACCACCTCCTTGCCCGCGAACGTCAGCAGCTGACCGATCCGCTCCTTCACGTGGGCGCGAGTGTTGAGCACGTGCGTGTCGTGGCGCATCGTCCCCTGGTAGACCCGCAGCAGGTTGATCCGCCCCGCGAACGGGTCCGCGCGGGTCTTGAAGATGTACGCGAACAGCTCCCCCTCCTCCACCGGAGCCAGCGTCACCTCCCCCACCTCCAGCGCCCCATGCTTCACCGGCGAGGGCAGGTCCTCCACGATCGCATCCAGCAGCCGCGTCGTGCCGAGGTTCGCGCTCGCCACCCCGCACACCACCGGGAAGATGCGCCCGTGGTTGGTGCCCTCCTTCAGCGCCCCCACGATCTCCTCGTGAGAGATCTCCTCGCCCTCCAGGTAGCGCTCCATCAACGCGTCGGAGACCTCCGCCACCTCGTCCATCAGCTTCTCCCGATACTCCGCCGCCTGCTCGGCGTACTCCTGCGGAATCTCGATCTCCGTCCATCCCCGTCGCTGCGCGGAGTCCTGGCGGAACGCCCTCATGTCCACCAGGTCGATCACCCCGCTCAGCTCGTGCTCTGAGCCGATCGGGATCTCGGTGGCCACCACGTGGGCCCCGAACGCCCCCTTCAGCTGCTCGAGGGTCCTGAAGAAGTCCGCGCGCTCGCGGTCGAGCATGTTCACGAACAGCATCCGCGCGATGTCGAGCTCCGCCGCGCGCGCCCACAGGCGGGCGGTCGAGACCTCCACGCCCATCACCGCGTTCACCACGAAGATCGCCGACTCGCACACCCGCAGCGCCCCCAGCGCGTCCGCCACGAAGCTCGGCTCCCCCGGGGTGTCCAGCAGGTTGATCTTGCGCTCCCCCCACTCGAACGAGCTGAGCGCCGTGGAGATCGACATCTGCCGCGCCTGCTCGTCGGGCTCCGCGTCGGAGACCGTGTTCCCGTCCACCACCGACCCCAGCCGGCTCGTGACCCCCGCCTCGAACAGCAGCGCCTCGTGCAGCGAGGTCTTCCCCGCGCCGCGATGGCCCACGAGGGCGACGTTGCGAATCCGATCCGCTGCCGTGTGCATGTGGTCTCCTTCCGGTGGGTCAGACCACCATACAGAGGGTGCACGCCCCGCGCCAGGGGTGTTCCTGGCGGGGTCGGTCAGTCGAAGGAGTCGCCCTGCATCCGCGAGCGCAGCCGCAGCACCGCCTTCGTGTGCAGCTGCGAAATCCGCGACTCGGTCACGCCCAGCACCTCGCCGATCTCCCGCAGCGTGAGGTTCTCGTAGTAGTACAGCGCGATCACCAGCTTCTCCCGCTCCGGCAGGCGCGCGATCGCGTCCGCGATGCGGTCCTTCATGTCCCCCACGTCCAGCGAGCGCGCCGGGTCCGGCGCCCCCGGGTCCTCCAGCGTGTCCATCAGCGACACCTGGTCGCCGCTGGAGTCCGACACGCTCCACAGCTCGTCCAGCGCCGCGATCGAGGAGTGCGAGATCGCCAGCAGCGACTGCTGGAGTTCCTGCTCGGAGATTCCCAGCTCCGCCGCCACCTCCGCGTCGCTCGCCGCCCGCTGCAGCTTGTGCTCGAGCTTCGCGTTCGCCCGCTCGATCTCCCGCGCCCGCGCACGCACGCTGCGCGGCACCCAGTCCATCGCGCGCAGCTCGTCGATGATCGCCCCCTTGATGCGCGTGATCGCGTACGTCTCGAACTTGATCTCCCGCGAGGGGTCGAAGCGCTCGATCGCAGAGATCAGCCCCACCAGGCCGTAGGAGATCAGGTCCGCCTCCTCCACGTGCGGGGGCAGCCCCGCGGCGGTGCGCCCCGCCACGTACTTCACCAGCGGCGAGTACGCCACCACCAGGCGCTCACGCGCCCGCGGATCACCGTCGGACTTGTAGCGCCGCCACAGGTCGCGCAGCTCGACCGTCTTGACGTTCGTCTCCAGGATCTACTCCGCTCTCAAGCTCGAGGGTGGCTGCGCGCGTATGCGCTTTTCAGCCTGGCGGACTCTACCCGAGTGTAAACCTGCGTGGTGGACACGCTCGCGTGGCCCAGCAGCTCCTGGATCGTGCGCAGGTCCGCGCCCCCGTCCAGCAGGTGCGTCGCGAAGCTGTGGCGCAGCGCGTGCGGCGAGGCCCCGCCCCCCACGCCCGCGCGCGTCGTCCACGTCCGCAGCCGCCTGCGCACGTCACTTGTGCTCAGGGGGCGACCCGACTTGCTCAGGAACAGCCGCGCCCGAGCGGCGCCCTCGCCGGCCGCGAGCGCGAGCGCCGGGCGGCCCCGCTCCAGATACTCCCGCACCGCCCCCAGCGCCAGCTCTCCCACGGGCACATAACGCGTCTTGCGGCCCTTCCCCTCCACCCGCAGCTGCTCGCCGTCGTGGTCCACGTCGCTGCACCCCAGCGTCACGATCTCCTCCACGCGCAGGCCGCAGCTGTAGGCCAGCTCGAACATCGCCCGGTCGCGCGAGATCAGCGGCCCGCCCACTTCGCGGGCCCCGAACGGCCCGGACCCCGCACGCGCTCCACCCGTCGCGCCCACCGCGCCCAACGAGCGCGCCGCGCCCGGCGCGATGCTGTCCAGCAGCGCCGCCGCCTCCTGCGCCTTCAGCACCCGGGGCAGGCGCGAGGGCTGG
This sequence comes from Solirubrobacterales bacterium, assembly GCA_044446505.1. Lineage (GTDB taxonomy): Bacteria > Actinomycetota > Thermoleophilia > Solirubrobacterales > Solirubrobacteraceae > Palsa-744. Next base: position 325 of record JBIOEY010000046.1, on the reverse strand, counting down.
CGCGGCGTCGCCACCAGGTCCGCGGGGCTCCCCGCGATCAGCCCATGCTCGCGCTGGCTGGAGAACAGCCCCCGCACCGCCGCCAGCTTCCGCGCCGTGCTCGCCGGCGCCGCTCCCCTGTCCGAGAGCAACGCCACATAGCGGCGCACCTCCCGCGGGCCCACATCCCCCGGCGCGAGGCCCGCGGCGCTCGCCCACTGCGCGAACTGGCGCAGATCGACCCCGTACGCCCGGCGCGTCCGCTCCGCCGCGTCCCGTCGGCGCAGATCCTCCTCCAGCAGCGCCATCGCCGCCGCCCACGCCGCCTTCAGGCGCTCCCCCTCGC
>JBIOEY010000045.1:0-15800 GCA_044446505.1 Solirubrobacterales bacterium | reverse complement strand
TCCCCACCCCCCACTCCGGGTAGGACATGCAGCGCGCATACCGATGCACGACCGAGTGGTCCGGCACCCTGCTCCCGAACGGGTCGTGCCGCGCGCTCTCCGCCGCGTTCTCCCGCGCGCGCTGCTCCGCTTCGTAGGCCCTCCGCCCCGCCTCCTCGCGCGCCCTGCGCGCCGCCGCCGCGCTCACCCGCACCGCGTTGCGCGAGACGCGCCCGCCGCGCAGGCTCTCCGCCATGCGCTCCAGCTGGTCCGCCGCCTCGTTGATCGCCTTCAGGTGGCGCTCGTGCTCCGGCTGCTTCCCCGGCGGCGCCAGGTCCGGGTGCCAGCGCTTCGCCATCCGCCGCCGCGCGAGCTGCACCGCCCGCTTGTCGAACGGGGGCTCCAGCTCCAGCAGCATCATCTGCTGCTCGATATCCAGCACTGTGGGCATGAAGCACAAACGGTAGGGCATCCCGCCGCCCCCCTCCAGTCCTGGCACGGCACGTGCCGTGCCAGGCCACACGCAGCCGGGACCGCGCAACGAACGCACGCCGACGGCCGGAGGCCGTCCATCCCATCCCTCTCCTGATTGAAGAGGGGCCCGACCGAAGCCGGGAGACACGCGCCTCCGGCGCGAGTCCCCGTTTCGGCCAGCCGCCTGTCGGCGGCTGCGCGGGTGGGCGGGCCTCTATCCTCTGCGCGGCATGTCCGCGCAGTACATCTTCACCATGCACCGCCTCTCCAAGGTGCACCCGCCCGACAAGACCGTGCTCAGCGAGCTCACGCTCGCGTTCTACCCGGGGGCGAAGATCGGCGTGCTCGGCTACAACGGCGCCGGCAAGTCGACGCTGCTGCGAATCATGGCCGGACTCGACGAGGAGTACCGCGGCGAGGCCGCGCTCGCGCCCGGCGCCACCGTGGGGATGCTCGAGCAGGAGCCACACCTCGACGAGTCCAAGGACGTGCTCGGCAACGTCCAGGAGGGCGTCGCCGAGACCAAGGCGCTGCTCGACCGCTTCAACGAGCTCGCCGCCAGCTACGCCGACGAGAGCGCCGCCGAGTTCGCCGACGTCCAGGCCCAGATCGAAGCCGCCGACGCCTGGAATCTCGACACCCAGCTCGAGTACGCGATGGACGCGCTGCGCCTCCCCCCGCCCGACGCCGAGGTCGCGCGGCTCTCCGGCGGGGAGCGCCGCCGCGTCGCGCTCTGCCGCCTCTTGCTGCGCGCGCCCGACCTGCTGCTGCTCGACGAGCCCACCAACCACCTCGACGCCGAGTCCGTCGCGTGGCTGGAGCGCCACCTCGCCGAGTACAAGGGCACGATCGTCGCCGTCACCCACGACCGCTACTTCCTCGACAACGTCGCCGGCTGGATCCTCGAGCTCGATCGCGGCCGCGGCATCCCCTACGAGGGCAACTACTCATCGTGGTTGGAGCAGAAGCAGGCGCGCCTCGCCGCCGAGGAGCGCTCCGAGAAGGGCCGCCAGCGCACGATCGCCGCCGAGCTCGAATGGGTCCGCACCAACCCCAAGGGCCGGCGCACCAAGTCCAAGGCCCGCCTCGCCCGCTACGAGCAGCTCGTCGCCGAGGAGCGCAACGTCAAGCTCGACGACGTCCAGATCCACATCCCCCCCGGGCCGCGGCTCGGGGAGAAGGTGCTCACCGCCACCGCCCTCTGCAAGGGCTTCGGCGAGCGGCTGCTGATCGAGTCGCTTTCGTTCGATCTGCCCCGCGCCGGGATCGTCGGCGTGATCGGCGCCAACGGCGCCGGCAAGACCACCCTGTTTCGGATGATCACCGGCGAGGAGGCCCCCGATGGGGGCTCGCTGGCGCTCGGCGACACCGTGCAGCTCGCCTACGTCGACCAGTCCCGCGACGCGCTCGACCCCGCGAAGACCGTCTGGGAGGAGATCGCCGACGGGCTCGACCACCTCCAGCTCGGCGAGCGCGTCGTCAACTCCCGCCAGTACGTCGCCGGCTTCAACTTCAAGGGCTCCGACCAGCAGAAGCGCATCGGCAAGCTCTCCGGGGGCGAGCGCAACCGCGTGCATCTCGCCAAGCTCCTGCGCTCAGGCGGCAACCTCCTGCTGCTCGACGAGCCCACCAACGACCTCGACGTCGACACCCTCCGCGCGCTCGAGGAGGCCCTGCTCGGCTTCCCCGGCTGCGCCGTGATCATCTCCCACGACCGCTGGTTCCTCGACCGCGTCGCCACCCACGTGCTCGCCTTCGAGGGCGACTCCCGCGTCACCTGGTTCGAGGGCAACTTCGAGGCCTACGAGGAGCACCGCCACGAGCAGATGGGCGCCGCCGCCGATCGGCCCCATCGCATCTCCTACAAGCGGCTCGTGCGCGGGTGAGGCAGGGTGGCCCGCGCGGGGGCGAGCGCGCCCCCGCGAGTCGTCCGGGGCCCGTCCGATGTTGCTGTATACTGCGCTGTATATGGCTGCTACGCGCACACAGGTGTACTTGACCCAGGAGCAGCGTGATCGCATTGAGGAATTGCGCGCGCGCGACGGTCGCACGCTGGCCGAGGTCGTCCGCGCGGCGCTCGACGCGTACCTGCCACCGCCGGAACCGGACCTCGAAAAGCTGCAGCGCGTCCTGGACGAGACCTTTGGGTCCTGTCCGGACCTGGAGGTACCGCCGCGCGAGGAGTGGGATCGCTTCGACCTCGACTGGAACCGTATTGAGTCGGATCCTGCTGGATACTGACGTCCTGATCGATCACCTGCGCGGATACCGCCCGCTGCACCTATCCGATCCCAAGCTGAAGATCTCCGTGGTCACTCGCTGCGAGCTGTTCGCCGGCCGGAACGTCAACGAGCCGGCTTTGCGCCAAGCGCTGAGCGTGCTCAAGGAGGTCTCGGTGGATCGATCCATCGCCGAGGCCGCCGGACGCATCCGGCGCACGACCGATCTTCCCGTGCCAGACGCCCTTATCGCCGCCACCGCGCTCGAGCACGACATGGCGGTTATGACGCGCAATCGGCGTCATTTCACCCGGGTCACGGGTCTGCGGCTACAGACGCCACCGAAGCCGAGCAGCCGATAGGACACCGCATCCCCTATAGCGGCTCGTGCGCGGGTGAGCCAACTTTCTTAGCAACCGCTAAGATCGAGGCTCAAAACCTCGGCGACCACAGATAGGGAGTTGTCATGCCTGGATACACCGCAAAGCAGATCGACGAGATGGAGGGCGCCTTCGGCGGCGGCCTGAAGAAGGCCCGTGCCGAGCTTGGCGTCACCTCCTTCGGCATGCAGATCGTGGATCTGCCCCCCAACTACACCGACTACCCCGAGCACGAACACGCCGAGGACGGCCAGGAGGAGGTCTACTCGGTGATGCGCGGATCCGGCGCGATCGAGGTGGAAGGCGAGCGCGTGGAGCTCACGCCCGACGTGCTCGTCCGCGTCGGTCCCGGCATCAAGCGCAAGCTGTTCGCCGGGCCCGAGGGTCTGCGCGTGCTCGCGCTGGGCGGCAAGCCCGGGTCGGCATACGAGATCCCCGAGTTCACCGAGCTGAGTCCCGCCGAGGCCTGACGCCGCGCAGGCGTCCTCCCCACCCCGGGCGCAAGGGGTTCGCACGCAGCCCCGCGGGACCCGCCCGCCCGGGGACGCCGAGTTCAGCGCGCGAACGAGGTGTCCGCATCCAACGTGCGCGCCGCGGCGGCGATCAGCTGCGCGGCGGCGTGCACGTCGGCGAGCGCCACCAGCTCCACCGGGGAGTGCATGTAGCGCAGCGGGATCGACACCAATGCTGTGGGCACCCCGCCGCGGCTGAGGTGCACCGCGTCGGCGTCGGTGCCCGTGTTGCGGCCAATCGCCTCCACCGTGAAGGGGATCTTCTCCCGCTCCGCCGTGTCGTGCAGCAGCTCGAACAGGCGCGGGTGAAGGGTGGAGCCCCGACTCAGCACCGGGCCCGAGCCGAGCTCGTGCTTGCCGACCTCCTTGACCTCGATCCCCGGGGCGTCCGTGGCGTGGGTCACGTCCACCACGATCGCCGCATCCGGTTCCAGGGAGAAGGCGCTGGTGCGCGAGCCCCCGAAGGTCGTCTCCTCCTGCGCAGCCGCCACCGCCACGAGCTCCCACGCGGCGCCCCCCTCCTGCGCCACCAGCCGCGCCGCATCCAGCGCCACGAAGGAGCCCAGGCGGTTGTCGAGCGCGCGCGAGGCGATGCGCCCGTTGGGCAGCTCCACCGCGTCGCCGTCGATCACCGCCACGTCCCCGATCCGCACCAACTCGCGGGCCTGCTCGCCGTCGCGAGCGCCGATGTCGATGTGCAGGTCGCGCACCTCCGCGACCTTCTTGCGCTCCTCCTCGCGCAGCAGGTGGATCGGCTTCTTGCCGATCACCCCCGCGATCTCCCCCGCGCGTGTCGCGAGCACCACGCGCTGGCCCACGAGGATCTGCGCGTCCCAGCCCCCCACCTCGCGGAACCACAGGAAGCCCTCGTCGTCGATGTGGGTCACGATCAGCCCGATCTCGTCGATGTGGCCCATCACCACCAGCCGCCGGGCGGGGGGAGCCGGCGGGGTGGATGCGGCGGTGCCGGCATCGCGTGCCGGCACCTGCGCCGAGGGTGTGCCCACCACGTCCATCTGCACCCGCGCGCCGAACTCCTGCGCCGCCGCGCACCACACCGCCGCGGGCGCCGTCTCATAGCCCGAGGGGCCACGCGCCGCGAGCAGGTCGCGCAGAACCTGTGGAAACTCACTCATCCCGCGAGCAGTTTCCTCAGGACGTAGTGGAGGATGCCCCCATGGCGGAAGTACTCCTCCTCGCGCGGCGTGTCGATCCGTACCATCACCGCAAACTCCCGCTCGTCGGCCCTCACATTCACCTCGCGCGGCAGCTCGGCGATGCCCTGGATCGAGAACGTCTCTTGGCCTGTCAGGCCCAACGAAGCGGCCGAGTCGCCGGGCTTGAACTGCAACGGCAGCACGCCCATCCCCACGAGATTCGAGCGGTGGATGCGCTCGAAGCTCTGCGCGATCACCGCGCGCACGCCGAGCAGCTTCGTGCCCTTCGCCGCCCAGTCGCGCGAGGAGCCCGAGCCGTACTCCTTCCCCGCGAGCACCACCAGCGGCACGCCCTCCTGCGCGTAGCGCATCGCGGCGTCGTAGATCGACATCTGCTCAGCGGCCCGGGCGGGCTCGCCCTCCGCCGCCACTCCCAGGTGGTACGTGACTCCGCCTTCGGGGAGCGGGCCTCCCCCGCCAGCCTTCAAAAGGTTGCGGATCCGGATGTTCGCGAACGTGCCGCGCATCATCACCTCGTGGTTGCCGCGGCGCGAGCCGTAGGAGTTGAAGTCGCGCGGCGCCACCCCCTGCTCCTGCAGGTAGAGCCCCGCGGGCCCGTCGCGCTTGATCGACCCCGCCGGGGAGATGTGGTCGGTGGTCACGCTGTCCCCCAGCAACGCCAGCACACGCGCGCCGTGCACGTCCTGGACGGGCTCGGGCTCGGCGGGCATCTCCTGGAAGTAGGGGGGCAGGCGCACGTAGGTGGAGTCCTCAGCCCACGCGAAGCGATCGCCGGTGGGGATCTCCAGGCCATTCCAGCGCTCGTCCCCGGCGAACACCTCGCTGTAGCTCTTGCGGAACATGTCCGACTGCACCGCCTCCTCGATCGTCTGCGCCACCTCCCGCTCGCTCGGCCAGATTTCGCGCAGGTAGACCTCCCTGCCGTCCGCGTCACGGCCGATCGGATCGCCCACGATGTCGATGTCCATCGTGCCCGCCAGCGCATAGGCCACGCACAGCGGCGGGGAGGCGAGGTAGTTCATCTTCACGTCCGGGTTGATCCGCCCCTCGAAGTTGCGGTTGCCCGAGAGCACCGAGACAACCGCGAGATCCTGCTCGGCGACGACCTGCGAGATCTCCTCCGGCAGCGGGCCGGAGTTGCCGATGCAGGTGGTGCATCCGTAGCCAACGAGGTTGAAGCCAAGCTGCTCCAAGGGCTCGGTGAGCCCGGCGCGGTCGAGGTATTCGGTGACCACCTTCGAGCCCGGCGCGAGCGAGGTCTTCACCCACGGCTTGCGCTGCAGGCCCCGGGCGAGCGCGTTGCGCGCGAGGATCCCCGCCCCGATCATCACCGACGGATTGGAGGTGTTCGTGCAGCTTGTGATCGCCGCGATCACCACATGGCCGTGGTCGAGCACGAAGGGTGGCGATTTATGACCGGCGGGTGGATCGGAGGCCGGGAACGACTGCGCCACCGCCTCGTCATAGGGGTCAGCCTGCTGGGCGTCCGTGGACACATAGTCGCGCAGCGCGGCACGGAAGGCAGTCTGCGCATCGGTCAGAGAAACCCTGTCCTGTGGGCGCTTGGGGCCGGCGAGGCTCGGCACGACCTCCCCGAGATCGAGCTCTATCTGCTCGGAGAAGCGCGGCTCGGGCGAGCTCTCGTCGTGCCACAGCCCCTGCTCGCGGGCGTACGCCTCGACCAGCTCGATCTGCTCCGCCGGCCGCCCGGAGAACTCCAGGTAGCGCAGCGTCTCCGCGTCGATCGGGAAGATCGCGCAGGTGGAGCCGAACTCCGGCGACATGTTGCCGATCGTGGCGCGGTCCGCCAGCGGCAGGCCCGCGAGACCGGCGCCGTAGAACTCGACGAACTTGCCCACGACCCCGCGCTCGCGCAGCATCTCGGTGACGGTCAGCACGAGATCGGTCGCGGTTGCCCCCTCGGGTAGCGCGCCGTGCAGACGGAAGCCGACCACCTGCGGGATCAGCATCGACATCGGCTGGCCCAGCATCGCCGCCTCGGCCTCGATCCCGCCCACGCCCCAGCCGAGCACGCCGAGCCCGTTGACCATCGTCGTGTGCGAGTCGGTCCCCACCAGCGTGTCCGGGTAGGCCCTGGCCGGGCGCGACTCGTCGGCGTCTGCGACGAACACCACGCGCGCGAGGTACTCGAGGTTGACCTGGTGCACGATCCCGGTGTCCGGGGGGACGACCTTGAAGTTGTCGAACGCCTGCTGGCCCCAGCGCAGAAACGCGTAGCGCTCCTGATTGCGCTCGAACTCGCGCTCGGCGTTGATGCGGAAGGAGTCGCGCGTACCGAACGCGTCCACCTGCACCGAGTGGTCGATCACGAGCTCCGCGGGCGCGAGCGGGTTGATCTTCGCGGGGTCCCCCCCCATCTGCGCCATCGCGTCGCGCATCGCCGCGAGGTCCACCACCGCGGGGACCCCCGTGAAGTCCTGCATCAGCACGCGCGCGGGCGTGAACGCGATCTCCCGAGAGGGTGGCGCAGGCGGCCGCAGGCCGCCGAGCCGGGCCCCTCGTTTTTCAGACAAGGGCTGCGCCGCTGGGTCCCAGCCGGCGAGCGCCTCGACGTCGGGGGCCGTGACCGACCCGTGGCCCTCGGTGCGCAGCAGGTTCTCGAGCAGCACCTTCAGGGAGAACGGCAGCCGCGCCACGTCGAAGCGCAGTGCGAGCGCGCTCAGGCGGAAGACCTCGTACTCGCGCCCGCCCACCTCGAGCGTGCCCCGTGCGTCAAAGCTGTTCTGCGCCATGGCCCCTCAGTCAATCAGAGAGCGGCGACACTCTGCTCGATCGACCGGGACGAGCCTCCTCAGGCCGGGGCACACGGCGCCCGCACGCGCCCCGCGGACGCCGGCGGGCGCTCAGGCGGCGAGCTCGACGCGGCCCTTGCCCGCGCGCTTGCTGCGCAGCAGCGCGTCGTCGCAGGCCTCCAGCAGCTGCGCCGCGGTCATCGGGACCTGCCACTGGGCGACGCCGATCGAGGCCGCCACGCCGGGGGTGAGGTCGAACGAGGGGACGGCGGCGAGCCGCTGCAGGGCGCGGGCGGCGGCGAGCGCGGCGCTCTCGAGGTCGGCGTTGGGGAGGATCACCACGAACTCGTCCCCGCCGTAGCGGGCGACGCGGTCGAAGGCGCGGAACTCGCCCATCAGGGCGCGCGCGACCTCGCGCAGCAGCGCGTCGCCGGCGGGGTGGCCGTGGCGGTCGTTGACGAGCTTGAAGTCGTCGAGATCGAGCAGCATGCACGCCAGGTGGCCGTCGGTACGCGCCGCGCGGCCGATCTCTTCCTGCAGGCGGCGGCGCATCGCGCGGTGGTTCATGCAGCCGGTCACGGCGTCCGTGCCGGCCTCCGCCCGCGCCCGCAGCAGCGCGAGCGCGTTCGCGGCCTGGTCCACGAGCGCCGCGGCCCGCTGGAGCGCGCGCGCATCGAAGGGCTCGGGGCGCCGGCGCGCGAGTACGACCGCCGCCTCGACCTCCCCACGCACCGTCAGCGGCAGCAGCAGCGCGCAGCCGGCGCCGCCCGCGGCCGCCACGCGCGGCACGCTGGCCGCGAGTTCGCGGGCACCGACGGCGAGCACGCTCTGCCCGGTGCTCGCGACCCACGCGATCCCGGGCGGACGCTCGGAGAGCGGCGCGAGGTAGCTGAGGCGGCCCTCCCCCTCGAAGAGGTACACCACCACCAGCTCCCCCTCCTGAGTGCCGTCGGCCGTGAGGTGGTGGACGTGCACCTCGTCGGCTCCCAGCAGCGCGAACAGCTCGCGCGCGAGGGCGCGGAAGATCGCCTCGGACTCACCGGCCCCGTCGGCGAGCCGCATGATGCGGCGCAGCGCGTTGAGCAGCGGATCGCCGTCGTCCGCGGTGGGGACGACGGCAGGTGCCTCCGCTGCGAGAACGCCTAGCATGTGACCAATGTAGGCGATGCGCCGCCCGGGGGCAAGCGCAGCCGGTGACGGAGATCAGGAGACGCGCCGCCCGCTACCCACAAGCGAGCGGCGCTCTCTCGGAGACCCATGGGTTGCGGGTCTCCGGCTCCTCGCCAGGAGTCAGGCTCTGAACGTCACCGTCGCGTAGGCCTTGGAGGTCTTGTTGCCCTTCTTCGGGACGAACCCGACGCGCACCTTGATTCGCAGCGTGCGGAATTTGCCCAGCACTTCCCGGCCGGTGCGGGTGAGCGGCACGTTGATCGTCGCCCTGCCGGCTTTGCTCAGATGGCGCGTGACGAACTGCAGGTCGGTGCCGCTGCCGCTGATGCGCCCGGCGGCGGGGGCCTGCACGGTCATCTTCGCCGTCGCGCCGGAGGTCCGGTGCCCGACGATCTGCACGGGGCAGTTGGTGACGGAGATCTTCGTCTTCTGCGTGATCTTCGTCCCGCTCTGCGCCATGATCGTGGTGGGCATCGTGAGATTCGAGGTGCAGAGGTTGCCGTTGGCGGCCAGCAGCGAGTTCGAGCGGGTCGGGAGTTTCACCGCAAAGCTCGTGACGGGCACGTCGGGCAGCGATTCGAACGTCGTGGTGATGATCCCTTTCGAGACGTGGGTGTGGCCGACGAGGATCACCACGACCCCGTCGCCGCGGAGGATCAGGTCGAGATCCGGGAAGGCCGCCCCGCCGTGGGAGACGAGGTAGGCGGGCCCTTCCAGTTTGCCCGGCAAGATCGGCGTGGTCGCAGTGGCGCCCCCGACCCGCGCGGTGTCGGGACAGGCGCCGGGCGGGTAGTTGGCCACTTCGAAGGTCGCCTGGGGACACGCTTTGGTGAGCGTGCTCTGACGCACCGGCAGTTGCTTGGGCAGCGTGGTGATGACCTTCTGGAGGTTGGCCTCGCCGGAGCCCTGGCTGATCTTGACTTCGATGCTCGCCCCGTTCGCTTTCGAGGTCTTCGCGCCGGTGAACGCGGTGAGCGTCGGTTTGAACGCGAGCTTGTTGCATTCGCCCACCTGGAAGGGGCTCGACAGGCTCTGCGTGGCCGTCGCGCTCGAGCCGGGGACGAACCCGGTGAGCGTCGATTCGGTCGCGAGCGCCCCGCAGTTCGTGGGGTTGGTGAGGAAGTTCTGGCGATTGACCGCGACGGTCACGCTCCTGATCCTCAACGGTACGCCCCTGACGATCGTGGGCAGCGTGCTCGTGACGACCACACGGCCGGTGTACGGTTCGACGTTGATCGCCGCGCGCGTCACGACGTTGCCGAGGTTGAACGGGCCGGCAACGGCGGGCACCACGATCGAGAGCCCATAGGGGGCGCCGTTGTAGGGGCCCGTCAGGTAGACCACACCGCCGGTGAACAAGAACGGAGCGGCGCCCGCTCCCGCGGAGACCGCGGCGTTGCCGATCTGGCTGGCAGCGGTGCAGTTCCCCGCGTTGGCCTGCGCTTCGCCGCAGAGCGTCACCGACGGGATCGGCCCGACCAGGCCCGCCGGCAGCACGGTCTTGACCTGCGAGAGGTACTGCTGACCGTCGGTGCGCGCCAGGCTGAACGTGTATGAGGTGTGCGCCCCCGCGACCGATGACTGGTTCGCGGTGCCCTGGGTGAGCGCGAACGGCAGCGGCGCGGGGCACGCGCCTTTTGCGTTGTTGCTATCGACGAGGAAGGATTTGGAGTGCGATTCCGTCGCGAACGAGCCGATGTACGGTTCGAAGCTCGTTTCCGTCGTCGCCGTCCCGCAAGCGAGCGGATTGGCGAGCGGTGCCAGCGCTCCGCCGTTGAAGTGCAGGGTCAGATCGCTGAAGGGCTGCTGCGGGTTTTCGATGAAGCTCGCGGTCAGGCGACCGGTCGCTTCGTTGGGCACCGCCGCGCCTTTGAGTCGCACCGAGAGGCCGTAGCGCGCAGACTCGGCGTCAATGTACATGGTGTACGGGGGCCCAGTAATCGGACCGGATTCGGGTCCGCCGAGATAGAGGTTGCCCTGCAGAGGTTCGCTCGCCGGAAGGTCAGGTACCACCAGCGTGACCGTGCCGATTTTCGAGCCGGCCGGGCAGGTGACGGGATTCCGCGTGCCGATGCCGATCTGCGCGGGCGTGCACGCTTCGAGCCCGTGCGCAGCCGACGGATTGAGCGTCATGCCTTCCGGCAGGGTAATGCTCGCGTTCTTCAGCTGCGAGGAGTCGATGCCTTTGGGGCTGGAATCGTGTGGCAGAGTGAGTTCTGTCGTGATGCCATCGGGCTGATCGGACTGGGCCGTTTCCGGTATCAGCGTGAACGCCGGCGCAAAGGGGACGGCCGAGAAGGGAGCGGCCCCGTTGCATCCTTCAGTGCCGAGTGGCGCTTCATATTCCCTTGCTTCCTTCTGGCCAGTAGTGGAGGTGAGCGTCACCGTGTTCAGGGTGGCGGCTCCAGGTCCTGCGCAGTTGCTCGGATTCGTGATGAATCCGCCCTGTCCAGTCGTGCCAATTTCGCCTTTGAGGACCAGCCGCGAGGCGATCAGCGGTAGCCGCGGGGAGACGTTGATTTCGTAGTAGTCGTGGTAGTCGCCAGCCCATTCCACGCTGCCTTCGATCAATGTGTGGGCGTAGTACTGCTGCGCCTCCAAGAATTCTTCCGTTAGTTTTTTTTCGGGTTCGGTGCCCGGCAACGGATGTTCGGCGAAAGCTTTTTCGAGCGCGCCTTTGGTGAGTGGCTTCGGCAATTCGAGCGCAACTCCGAAGTCCGACGCTAGGCCGGCGGGCTGAACGAGGTTGTAGACCTTCCCCTCGATCGCTACGTCCCCGCCTTTCGGAAAGGGTTCTGAGCCTACGTACACCGTGACCCTGTTCACGCCGATTTCGGATTCCGGTGAGCATGTGGGTTCCGAGTAGAAGCCGGTACCGGGGATAGCTTCTTTTTCACCGAACTGGGCGAACGAGCACTTCGCGACGGCCTCGGGGTTCGTGCTTACGCCGGGACCGACATCGGTGCGCACGTGCGTCACTACCTTGCCTTCCGCGATACCCACCGGAACCTCGTTAGGGAGGGTTCCTTCGGTGTTGACCTTGAAGTCGGTGATTCCCCAGGCCGGATGTCCGGCGGCCTGCGTGTAGGCCTGTTCTTTGGCTTCAGCGAGAGTGGGTTCCTTGGGTGTCGAGTATTTGAACGGCCCGATAGATGTCGTTACGGAGCCACATTCTTCAAACGGGCCTGTGCAATTGGCAGCCACGAATTTTTCAACGCCAAACGATGAGGCCTGCGCGACAGACGCGGCGATGGTGACGAAGCCGGCGGCGACAAGCAGCGCGATAAGACAGATCCGAGCAGGCCGGACCGTCGTGTAAACGGAGAACCTCATATCTCATCCTTCCCTCGGTAGCCCAGGGCCGTCCCTGTATGCCTGGAACACAGAGTCTATACCCAGGTTGCGCACTCCTTAAGCATCTTTTACTGCATGCAGGGTTCGCTCAACGGGAATCGGGCTGAGGAGTGCTCAGCGGCGCGTGTTCCTCGCGGGCCAACGCCAGCGCCTCGCTGAGGCCATCGCGGACACCGATGTCGATGATCGGCTGGACGAGCATCCGCAGCGGCAGGGCGGCGGCGACATAGGCGGGAGCGGTGACGCGCCGGGAGCGGCGCTGCACGCCGCGCTCGATCGCGTCGATGGCGCGGACGAGCGGTACGGGCTGAAGGACGGCCCTCCGCCGGCGCGCGACGCGCTCGACGGCCTCCGTCTGGAAGCCGCGGCGGACCATGTCGGTGTCGATCAGGCCGAAGTAGCCGACGCCGACGCGCGCACCGGACTCGGCGAGCTCGACGCGCAGCGTGTTGCCGAGCGCCTCGACGGCTGCCTTCGAGGCGTTGTAGGCGCCCAGCAGCGGCAGGTGCAGCGCGGCCGCGAGCGAGGCGATCGGCAGCGCGTACCCGCGGGGGTGCGCGATGTGGGGCCCGGCGGCGCGCAGCGTGTAGTAGACGCCGAGCAGGTTCACGGCGATCGTGCGCTCGAATATGTCGGGATCGCCCCCGACCAGCGGCAGCTGCGCGGCGACCCCGGCGTTGGCGATCACCACGTCCAGCCCGCCGAGGCGCTCGACGGCGGCCTCGACCGCGCTGTCGACCTGAGCGCGGTCGGTGACGTCGCACTCGAACCACGGCGCCCCCCCGAGCTCGGCGGCGAGGGGCTCGAGCAGCTCGGGTTCGAGGCCCGCGAGCGCCACGCGCGCGCCGCGCTCGTGCAGGCGGCGGGCGGCGCCGGCGCCGATCCCGCGGGCGGCGCCGGTAATGAGGACGCGGCGGCCCTCCAAGGGAATCGAGGCTCTGTTCATCATCGTCATCGTGGGGACCGCCTGCCCATCTGGAGACTACCCTGCGGCTCGGGTGGGCCGGTTGGGCACCCCCCCTCCCCACTTGCATTTCTGTCAGCCGCCCGCACCCGTCGATGCAATCAGCCGGGCAGATGGAAGGGCACGGTCGTCACGACGATCCCGGGCAGCTGGCGCAGCGCGCGGCGCAGGCGGGGGGCGACGCCGTTGTGCAGCAGGCGATGCCAGGCGCGGCGGACGACGAGTTCCGGGAGCACGACGGTGATCGTGAAGTCGGGCGCCTGGTCGTGGAGCAGCCGCAGGTAGCGCGCGAGCGGCGCGACGAGCGCGCGGTAGGGGGAGAGCACGATCTCCAGGGGGACGTGGTCGCCCCAGACCTCCCAGTAGGAGCGAAAGCGGCGGGCCTCGTCGGGGTCGGTGGAGATGTGGATCGCGAGCACGGGCTGGCCGAGCGAAGCGGCGTAGGCGAGCGCGCGCAGCGAGGCGAGGTCCATCGAGATGACGGGCACGACGGTGAGGTTGAGAACCTGGTCGGGGGCCTCCTCGCGCTCGTGCAGGCCGCTACGGACGGCACTGTGGCCGCGGTCGCCCGAGGCGTGACGGGACGGCGGCGCGATGAGCTTGGCGCGGGCGCGCGCCGGGAGCGGCTGCAGCGCGACGGCGCGCCCGACGGCGAGGTAGTGCGCGCGGATGCGCAGGAAGAGGATCACGAGCGCTGGAATCAGGATCACGACGAGCCAGGCGCCCTCGAGGAACTTGGTGAAGGCGGTGATGAGCAGCACGACCCCGGAGAGGAAGGCGCCGAGCGCGTTGAAGCAGATGCTCCGGCGCCAGCCCTCCTCGCGGGTGCGCAGCCAGCGCACGACCATGCCGGTCTGGGAGAGGGTGAAGGCGAGGAACACGCCGACGGCGAACAGCGGGATGAGGCTCGTGACGGAGCCGTCGAACGCGGCGAGGATCGCGGCGGCGGCGACGCCGAGCAGGACGATCCCGTTGGAGAACGCGAGGCGGTCGCCCATGCGCAGGAAGAAGCGGGGGGCGGAGTAGTCGCGCGCGAGGAAGAACAGCAGCCGGGGGAAGTCGGAGAAGGCGGTGTTGGCGGCGAGCAGCAGCACGAGCGCGGTGGCGGCCTGCACGTAGCCGTAGAGCACCCCGCTGCCGAAGCCGCGGTGGGCGAGCTGGGAGAGCACGGTCTGGGAGGACTGGGGCACGATCCCGTCGAGCTCGATCAGGGCGATGGTGCCGATGAACATCACCACGAGCAGGCTCACCATCCAGGTGAGGGTGGTGCGGGCGTTGCGCCACTCGACGGGCTTGAACGCGGGGATCCCGTCGGAGATCGCCTCGATCCCGGTCATCGCGGTGGCGCCGGAGCCGAAGGCGCGCAGGATCAAGAGCAGTCCCACCCCCTCGGCGGCATGCACGGGCGGGCGCGGCGTGGCGTGGAAACCGTTCCCGGCGGCGTCGGAGAGCCCGACGGCGACGAGCAGGAGGATCGCGAGGATGAACATGTAGGTGGGGGCGGCGAACAGGAGCCCGGCCTGGCGCACGCCGCGGAGGTTGCCGGCGATGAGGATCGCGATCACGGCGAGCCCGAGCGGGACGGTGTCGGGGGCGAGCGAGGGGATCGCGGAGGTGACGGCGGCGATCCCGGAGGCGACGGAGACGGCGACGGTGAGGATGTAGTCGAGCATCAGCCCGGCGGCGGCGACGAGGCCGGGGAGCAGGCCGAGGTTGTCGGAGGCTACGATGTAGGAGCCCCCGCCGCGGGGGTAGGCGCGGATCGTCTGTCGGTAGGAGAGCCCGACGACGACCATCAGGACGACGATCGCGAGGGAGATCCCGAGCGAGTAGCCGAACGCGGCGGCCCCGCCGAGCGCGAGCACGACGAGCATCGCTTCGGGCCCGTAGGCGACGGAGGAGAGCGCGTCGGAGGAGAGCACGGGGAGCGCGATCAGCTTGCGCATGCGCTCCTCGAGCACGGCGGCGGAGTGCAGCGGGGGCCCGAGCAGCGCGCGGCGCAGCCGCGCGGCGGTCCAGCCACCGCGCGTGGGCGCGTGCGCGGCCTCGCGCGTGGCTTCGAGCTCCTCCCCGGGCGCGCCGTCGGCCTCGACGGGCACGAAGCGGGTGCGCCCGAGCTGCGCAACGCCGGCGCTCGACTGCCCAAGGTTGGGGTCGCAGGGCAGCGCGCGGATCCACCGCGCGCGGGGGCCGAGCGCGCTCCCCCAGCGCTGCCCGATCCCGCGCAGGACCTCGAGATCGCTCTCCCCGAGCGCGGGGTAGCCGGTGGCGGGGCTCAGCACGACGGGCTCGTGCTCGCCGTCGGCCACCGCGGGCTTTGCGGGCGCGGGTGTGGGCGCCTCGGTGGGGCTCGCCATCGGCGCAAT
Organism: Solirubrobacterales bacterium; assembly: GCA_044446505.1. Classification (GTDB taxonomy): domain Bacteria; phylum Actinomycetota; class Thermoleophilia; order Solirubrobacterales; family Solirubrobacteraceae; genus Palsa-744. The sequence continues at coordinate 451 of JBIOEY010000045.1, read as the reverse complement.
CATCACAGAGCCCGGCGACGTCGAGCTCGATGCGGCTCAGCGCACGATCAGCGTGGCCTTCATCCCTTTGGCCTCGTGGTCGGGCATCGCGCAGAAGAGGGTGTAGCTGCCGGCGCGGAGCGCCACTTTGAGGTCGTGTAGGGCGCCGGGTTCGGTGCTGGGAAGGGAGCCGGCTTCGCTCCCTTCGAGCGATTGGAGGAGGTGCAGGTTGTGGGCGTCTTCACCGCGGTTGAGCAGCTCGACGATCACCTCCCCGGCGGGCACTTCGGGACGGGAGAGCGTGAGGCTGTACTCCTTGGCGATCACCTGGACGCGCGCGGGCGGCGGCGGGCCGGAGGAACCGGGCGCGGGCGACTCCCCGGTCGGTTCGCCGGAGCCGGTGGAGCCGCCCGCGGAGGGGGCGCCGGGGACCGCGGGCGAGGAGCTCCCGGAGGCGGTGGAGGGGTTGGGA
>JBIOEY010000044.1:0-15841 GCA_044446505.1 Solirubrobacterales bacterium | reverse complement strand
GGATGAGCCGCTGATGGCCGCCACCGAGACCGCCCCCACCTCCACCACCTCTGCGCCAACCCACCAGCTCGCCGGAGTGCGCGTCCCCACGCGCAGCCTGCGCGGGGAGCTGCGCGCGATCCGCGTCGTTTGGCGGCGCGAGCTGATCCGCTTCAGCCGCGACCGCCTGCGGATCTTCACCGCACTGATCCAGCCCTTTCTGTTCCTGTTCGTGCTCGGCACCGGACTCGAAGCGCTCGTCTCCACGAACACCTACGGCGTCAACTTCAAAACCTTCATCTACCCCGGCGTGCTCTGCATGGCGGTGATGTTCACCGCGATGTTCTCCGCCGCCTCGATCGTCTGGGACCGCGAGTTCGGCTTCCTGCGCGAGATGATGGTCGCCCCCGTGCGGCGCTCCTCGATCGTGCTCGGCAAGTGCTTCGGCGGCGCGACCGTCGCCGCCTTCCAGGGCGTGATCGTGATCGCGATCGCCGGCCTCGTCGAAGTCCCCTACGAACTCTCCCTGATCCTCGTGATCTTCGCCCTGCAGCTGCTGCTCGCATTCGCGATCACCGCATTCGGGATGATGGCCGCCGCCCGCATCAACCAGATGCAGTCATTCATGGCGCTCATGCAGATGGCGATCATGCCGATGTTCTTCATCTCCGGCGCGATGTTCTCCGTGGCCAAACTGCCGCAGTGGCTGGCCATCCTCAACCGCCTCGACCCCCTCACCTACGCCGTCGATCCGATGCGCCGCGCGATCTTCGCCCACATCGACATCAGCGCATCCGCCCGACAGGCCCTCGACCCGGGCGTCACCTGGTTCGGCTGGCACGTCCCCAGCCTCGTCGAGGCCGCCGTGATCGCCCTGCTCGGGCTGGTCATGCTGTTCATCGCGATCTGGGAGTTCAGTAGGGCCGAGTAGCAGCTACCGGCTGGGTCAGGCCACACCAGTGGCTACGGTGTTTATATGCGCATCCGCGTAGTGCGACCGGACCATCCTGAGGTATCCGAGGTGATCGCCTCCGATCACTGCGTGCTGCGCTTTCGCAAACGGAGCAGACTCCGCACGCCCGGCCTCGACGCGGTCGGGGAGGCGCTGCGGCAGGCCTTCGAGGATGCCGACCTCACCCGCTGGGCGCCCACCTGGGTCGACACCGACAGGCGCACCCAAATGTGGGCGCTGCTCGACGATCTCGCCTTCCCGCTGACTCCCACCGGAGAGCCCGGTAGCTGGCTCGCCACCACCTGCCTCGTGCGAGGCCACACGGGATAGGCTGCGCTCAGTGGCCGACCCCGACGTTCACAGCGCCTACCGCCAGGCCGGCGTCGACTACGCGGTGCTCGACGCCGGCAAGCGGGACGCCCTCACCGAGGCGCTCGCCACCTCCCACTGGCTCGCCGCCGGCGGCGCGCGCGCGCTCGACGGGTCCCGCGGGGAGCCCGCCTTTGTGCTGCGCTTCGCCGGCAGCACGCTCGCGTTCGTGCTTGAGACGCTCGGCACCAAGTCGGTGCTCGCCCGCGAATACCACGAGCTCGCCGGCGTCAACCGCTTCGACCACATCGCCTACGACACCGTCGCGGCCGTGCTCAACGACCTCATCTGCGTCGGTGCGCTGCCGCTCGTCCTCAACGCCTACTTCGCCACAGGCTCCAGCGCCTGGTACGCGCACACCGAGCGCGCCGACGCGCTGCTCGCGGGCTGGCGGCGCGCCTGCGACGACGCCCAGTGCGCGTGGGGCGGCGGCGAGTCCCCCTCGCTCACCGACCTGCTCGCCCCCGAGGAGATCGAGCTCGCGGGGAGCGCGCTCGGCTTCGTGCCGCCCCCCGGCGAGCCGCTGCTCGGCGGGGACCTCGCCCCCGGCGACGAGATCGTGCTGCTCGCATCCAACGGCCTGCACGCCAACGGCGCCTCGCTCGCGCGGCGGATCGCCGCGGGGCTCCCCCAGGGGCTGCTCACCGAGCTGCCCGACGGCTCCGGCTCCGGCGCGCAGACCGGCGACACCGGCGGCGCGAGCGGGTCGGATCCCGCAGGCCGAGCCGCCGGGGCGGGCAACCTGACCTTCGGCGAGGCGCTGCTCGCGCCGAGCGTCCTCTACGTCGGGCTCGTCCGCCGGCTGCTCGGGGATGCGCAGGTGCGGCTCACCTACCTCAGCCACATCACGGGGCACGGGCTGCTCAAGCTGATGCGCCCCCAGCGCGAGCTCACCTACAGGATCCGCGCGCTGCCCACCGTGCCGCCCGTGCTCGCGTTCCTCGCCGCGCACGCCGAGCTGGACCCCGCCGCCGCCCACAGCACGCTCAACATGGGCGCCGGGTTCGCCGTCTACTGCCGCCCCGGCGGCGGCGTCCGCGTCGTGGAGCACGCCCGCGAGCTCGGCCTCGGCGCGCTGCTCGCCGGCGCCGTCGAAGAGGGCCCGCGCCGGGTGATCCTCGAGCCCGTGGACGTCACCTTCGCCGGCGATCAGCTCGCGCTCGCGCCCGAGCGCACCCGCTGAATCCGTTCGCTCTCGCTCAGCGCCTCCACGAAGATCTCGATCCCCCGCGTCAGCAGCTCACGAGAGATCACCAGCGGCGGGAGGAAGCGCGCCACGTTCGCGAAGTGGCCCCCGAGCTCGATGATCAGCCCCTTTTCGCTGCACCTCCGGCGAACCGCGTCCGCGAGCTCCGGCCACGGCTCGCGGCTCTCGCGGTCGCGCACCAGCTCCTGTGCCTCGGTCGCGTCGCGCAGCAGCCCCAGCGCAAGCTCGCCCAGCTCGCGTGCGTGGCTCGGGAGGTCGAGCTCCCGCATCACCTCGATCGCCGCCGCCCCCGCCGCCATCCCCACCTGGTGCCCGCGGAAGGTCCCGATGTGCGCCCCCGGCTCCCACGTGTCCAGCGACTCGTCGTACGCGATCCCCGACAGCGGGTAGCCGATCCCCCCGATCGCCTTCGAGAGCACGATCACGTCCGGCGTGACCCCGTCGTGCTCGCACGCGAACATCGCCCCCGTCCTCCCGAACCCCGTCTGGATCTCGTCCACGATCAGCGGCACCTCGTGCCGGCGGGTGATCTCGCGCACCTCCCCCAGCCACCCCGCGGGCGGGACGACCGTGCCGCCCTCCCCCTGGATCGCCTCCACGATCACCCCCGCCGGCTTCGGCAGGCCGCTGTAGGGATCCTCGAGCGAGCTCTCCAAGAGCTTCGCGCACGCCATCCCGCACGACTCCGGGCGCAGCCCCAGCGGGCAGCGGTAGCAGTAGGGGAACGGCATGAAGTGCACCGCCGTCTCCTGCGGGCCCCCGCACCCCGTGTCGCTCGTGACCGACAGCGCGTCCGCCGTCATCCCGTGGTAGGAGCCCTGGAACGCCACGATCGGCCGCCGGCCCGTGTGGGCGCGCACGAGCTTCAGCGATGCCTCCACCGCGTCCGAGCCCGTGGGTCCGCCGAAGTGGATCCGCGCCGTGCGCGCCAGCGCCCCCGGCAGGATCCGCTTGAGACGGCGCATCAGCCGCAGCTTCGGGGCCGTGGGGAAGTCCAGGGCGTGCACCAGACGCTCCTGCTGCTCGCTCGCCGCGCGCAGCACCGCGGGGTGACCGTGGCCCAGGTTGAGCGTCCCCGCGCCGGCGAAGAAGTCCACGTACGTGTTCCCGTCCACGTCGCGCAGCGTCGCCCCCCGGCCCTCCGCGAAGGCCACCGGGACCGCGCGCGGGTAGGAGCGTGCGCGGCTCTCCAGCGCCGCCTGTTCGGCCAGCATCCGCTGCGAGCGCGGCCCCGGCACCGTGCCCGAGATCGCCGGCGCCGGCGAGAAGTGCAGTCGCTCGAAGCGCTCCCGCGCGGGCGCGTGCGGCGCCACGAGGCTCACCGCGCGCCCCAGCCCGCGACCGCCGCCTGCCCCAGCGCCACGCCGCCGTCGTTGGCGGGCACGAGGCGGTGGGAGTGCACCTGGAAGCCCGCCCCCTCCAGCGCCCCGTGGCAGCCGCGCAGCAGCAGCTCGTTCTGGAAGACCCCGCCGCTCAACACCACCCGCTCGATGCCCGTCCGCTCGCGGATCGCGCCGCAGGTGCCGCGCACCATGTCGATCACCGTGCAGTGGAAGCGCAGGCTCAGCTCCGCCGCCGTCGTGTCGCGTCGTCGCATCCCCGCCACGAGCTCGCGCACCATCGGCGCGGGATCGATCCGCCACGGCCACTGCTCCGGGCCGCGCAGCGCCCACTCGAACGGCCTCCCCGACGCGCCGGGCGTCACCAGCTGCTCCAGCTCGATCGCCGCCTGCGCTTCGTAGCGGCAGCGCTCGCGCACCCCGATCAGCGCCGCCACCCCGTCGAACAGCCGCCCCATGCTCGAGGTCAGCGGCGAGCGCACCCCCGTCTGCAGCATCCGCCCCAGGACCCTCCGCTCCTGCGGGGCGCACTCGCTCACCACCGGCAGGTCCAGGTCGTGGAGGTCCTCCCCGTACGCCTCCCACAGGAGCGAGAGCGCCACCCGGTAGGGCTCTTCCACCGCCCGATCCCCACCGGGTAGCCGGAAGTATGCGAGGTGCGCCGCGCGCTCGAAGCCCACGTAGTCGCCCACCAGGAACTCGCCGCCCCAGATGTTCCCGTCGGTCCCGTACCCCGTGCCGTCGAAGATCACCCCCACCACCGGCTCGCTCAGCCCGTGCTCGCACATGCACGCCGCCATGTGCGCGTGGTGGTGCTGCACCGCCACCGTCGGCAGCCGCTGCTGGGAGAGCGCGAACCTCGTGCTCAGGTAGCCCGGGTGCATGTCGTGCGCGATCGCCTCCGGGGCCACCTCCAGCAGCATCGACATGTGCTCGATCGCGTGCTCGAACGAGCGCATCGTCGCCTCGTTCTTGAGGTCCCCGATGTGGTGGCTCAGGAACAGGTCGCTCCCCCGCGAGAGGCAGATCGTGTTCTTCAGCTCCGGTCCCACCGCCAGCAGCGGGGGCAGCTGAAACGGCGCCCGCACCGGCTCCGGCGTGTAGCCGCGCGCGCGGCGGATCGGGGCCGTCTCACTGCGGATCGGGGCCGTCTGGCTACCCGTGCCCGAGTGGCCAAGGCTCACGCAGCGCACGATCGAGTCGTCCACGCGCGTGAAGATCTCGCGCTCCCCCACCAGGAACGCGTCCGCGATCCCCCCCAGGTGCTCGAGCGCATCCGGGTCGCGGAACGCGATCGGCTCGTCCGAGACGTTCCCGCTGGTCGCCACCAGCGCATCGAAGCCGCCCTCGAAGAGCAGGTGGTGCACGGGGGTGTACGCGAGCATCGCCCCGTAGCTGCGGTTGCCCGGTGCGATCCCCGCGGCGAGCGGCCAGTCGTCGGCACGCTTGCGCACGAGCACGATCGGCCGCTGCGGGCTGCACAGCAGCCGCGCTTCGTGCTCCTCCACGCGCGCGTACCCCCGCACCGCCTCCAGGGTGGGAGACATTACGGCGAACGGCTTCTCCTCGCGGCGCTTGCGCCGGCGCAGCCTCGCCACCGCCTCCTCGTTGCGGGCATCGACCATCAGGTGGTAGCCCCCCAGGCCCTTCACCGCCACGATCGCCCCCCCACGCAGCAGGGCGGCGGTCGCCTCGATCGGGTCCGGCGAGCCGCCCGCCGCGCCTTCGCCCGCCGCCGGGCGTGCCCGGACCCCTCCGGGCGCATAGATCTCCGGCAGATCGGATGGGCCCGCCCCCGGATAAACCAGCGCCACCCGCGGGCCGCACTCCCAGCAGGCCGTTGGCTGGGCGTGGAAGCGGCGGTCACGCACGTCGTGGTACTCCCGCTCGCAGCGCTCGCACATCGGGAACGCCGCCATCGTGGTCATCGCGCGGTCGTAGGGGACCCCGCGGATGATCGAGTAGCGCGGGCCGCAGTTGGTGCAGTTGATGTATGGGTAGCGATGGCGGCGGTCCTCGGGGTCGAGCAGCTCCGCAATGCACTCCTCGCACACGCAGCTGTCCGGCGAGATCAGCGTGCCCGCCTGCGCGGAGCGCTCGCTCACGTGGATCTCGAAGCTCTCCACCAGCCGCTCCTCGTAGCGCTGCTCGATCAGCGCCACCGACTCGATCCGCGCGAGCGCCGGTGCGCTGGTGCGCACTTCCACGATGAACTCCTCCAGCGCCCCCGGGTGGCCCTGGACCTCGAGCACCACCCCCTCGGAGTCGTTGCGGATCCAACCCCCCAGCGCGTGGCGCTCGGCGGTGCGGAACACGAACGGGCGGAAGCCAACTCCCTGCACGATCCCGCGGATCTGGTAGCGGCGGGTCTCAAGCGCTGCGCGCTCCATCAGCACAACCTTGGCAGCTCCGCCCCATACAGAAGCTCGACGACCGCCTCGGCGCCGTCGGAGCGCACCATTGTCACCGGGCTGCCCCCGCGTTCGCGCGCCGTGCCGACGATCTGCGCGGCGCGGCCGTTGGGGTGCCAGCGCAGGACCTCAAGGATCTCCTCCGCGGCCTCCTGGGCGACAAGCATGCAGATGTTGCCCTCGTTGGCGAGGTACAGCGGGTTGACCCCCAGCATGTCCGCCGCCATCGCGGTCTCCGGCTGGATCGGCAGCCGGCCCTCCTCGATCTGGATCGAGACCCCCGCCGCGTCGGCCAGCTCGTTGAGCACCGTCCCGAGGCCCCCGCGGGTGATGTCGCGCATGCAGCGCACGTGCGCGGCGTGCTCCTCCAGCACGTTCCACACCAGGCCGTCGAGCGGCGCGCAGTCGCTGAGCACGCGCTGCTCGAAGCCGAGGCCCTCGCGGATCGAGAGGATGTGGATGCTGTGGTTGCCCAGCCACCCCGTGACGATCACCGCATCCCCGGGGCCCACCATCCGCACCCCGAGCTCGAGCTCCCGCTCGAACACCCCCACGCCGGCGGTGTTGATGAACAGCTTGTCCACCTCCCCCGCGCGCACCACCTTGGTGTCGCCCGCCACCACCTCCACGCGCGCCGCCGCGGCGGCCTCGCGCACCGAGTCGAGCACCCGCTCGAGGTCGGCGATCGGGAAGCCTTCCTCGAGCACCAGCGAGAGCGTCAGGTAGCGCGGGACCGCGCCGCTGACCGCGAGGTCGTTGACGGTGCCGCACACCGCGAGCTTGCCGATGTCCCCGTTGCCGAAGAAGATCGGGTCGATCACGAACGAGTCGGTGGTCACCGCGATGCGCCTGGAGTCGAGCTCCAGCACCGCGCTGTCCTCCATCCGCCCCGAGTGCACCGCGCCGAGGCGCGGGGCGATCAGCTCGCCGATCAGCTCCTGGCTCATCCCCCCGCCGGTGCCGTGGTCGAGCTGGATGACCTCGCCGGTCATGGGCTCCCACCTCCGGCGCCCAGAGCGACTCCCATGGCTGCGGGCGTACAGACCGCCGGTCCGAGCCGGATGAGCTGCGCGATCATGGGATCGCGACGACGCTGAACTCGGGCAGGCTGTCCTGCGCGATCGCCGCGGCGAGCTCGGCGGTGGGCATGATCGTGGCGCAGTAGGAGCCGAGCCACTCCAGCGCCCGCGCCTGGTCCTCGGGGCGCGCGGAGACGACCGCGTCGGGGGGCACGATCACTTTGTAACCGCGGAAGAACGCGTCCGCGGCGGTGGTCTGCACGCAGATCTGGGTCTGCATGCCGGTGATGATCACCGTGTCCACCCCGAGCTCCTGGAGACGGTCATGCAGCTCGGTCTCGTAGAAGCCGCTGTCCTTGTTCTTCTCCACCAATACATCGCCCTCGGCGAGGAACTCCGCGACGATGCGCGCCCCGTCCGAGCCCTTCGTGACGGGGAGCCACCCGTCGTAGCGCTCCGCGTGGGGGTCGTCCTCGAGGTTGATCAGCTGCAGGTGCACCACCGGCACCCCCAGCGTGCGCATCTCCGCGAGGAAGCGCTGCATCTGCGGGGTGAACGCCGCCACCGCGGCCCTGCGCTCGTCGTTCTTCTCGACGAGGTCGTACTGCAGATCGTTTGTCAGGACCGCACAGCGAGCCACCGCATATCTCTCCTTCGTAAGCCAGACGGAACCGCCCCACGCCCTGGGCTCCTGGGAGCGACGAGACGGGGGGCGGCCGTCCGTCCGGAGTCTGGCAGGACATCAGGCGCTCATCAACATATCGGACCCGTTTGGGCTGTCTGGACTTCTCGAACGCGATCCGGTAGCGTCGAGAATCATGAACGGTCCTCGAATCGACGCAAGCTCCACGCCCACTCCGGCATTTGCAGGAGTTTCCGCTTCAGGCGGGCGCGCGGTTTCCGGGCCCGAGGCCCCCCTGGCGACGGAAACCAGTAGCCCCAATTCGTTTTCTACTCGGGGCGCGGACTACGAGCCGGGGGCGATCGAGGCCCGCTGTCGGGCCGCGTGGAGCGAGGCGCGAGCGTTCGCGGTGCCCCCGCCGCAGGACGAGCGCGAGCCGGCGTACGTGTTCGCGGGCTGCCCGTTCACCTCGGGCGATGCCCATATGGGACACATCCGCAGCTACACGATCGCGGATGCCTACGCCCGCTTCCTGCGCGCCCACGGGCGGGCCGTGCTGTTCTCGCTCGGCTTCGATTCGTTCGGGCTGCCCGCCGAGCTCGAGGCACAGCGCCGCGGCATCTCCCCCCAGCAGTGGGTCGCGCGCTGCTGCGAGCGGATGCGCGGCCAGTTCGAAGCGCTCGGCTACTCGTGCGACTGGGACCGCACCTTCGTCTCCTCCGAGCCCGAGCACTACCGCTGGACGCAGTGGCTGTTCCTCGCGATGCTCGAGCGGGGACTCGTCTATCAGCAGGAGGCGCAGGTCAGCTGGTGCGACTCCTGCCAGACCGTGCTCGCCACCCTCCAGGCCGAGGACGGCACCTGCTGGCGCTGCCACTCCGAGGTGCGCTTCGTGCGCCTGCCCCAGTGGTTCATGCGGATCACCGCCTACGTGCAGGACAACGAGCGGGGACTGGAGACGCTGAGCGGCTGGGACAAGGCCGCGATCGGCTCCCAGCGGGCGGTGCTCGGCCGCGTGGACGGGGTGGAGCTCGACGCGAGCACCTTCGACGGGGCGGGCCTCACGGTCTTCACCCCCCACCCCGAGGCGATCGCGCGGGCGGCGTTTGTCGCGGTCTCCCCGGCGCACCCCGACGTGGACCGCTGGATCTCCGAACCCCAGGTCGCCGAGCAGCTCGCCGGCATCCGCGAGGCGGGCTGGCGCCGCGAGGACCGCGACGCCGAGCAGGTGCCGGTGGTGGCGACGGGCGCGCTCGCCACCGTCCCCGGGGTGGCGGGGATGCTCCCGATCGTGATCTCCCCGCTGGTGGACGCCCGCTATGGGCCCACCGCGGCACTGGGCATCCCCGAGTGCGACCCCACCGACGCCTCGATCGCGCAGCGGCTGCCCGCCCCGGCGGGGACCGCGTGGAAGGCTGGCAAGGCGGGCGCCACGCCGCGGCCGGCCGTGCGCTACCGCGCACGCGACTTCGCGATCTCCCGCCAGCGCGCGTGGGGAGCGCCGATCCCGCTGATCCATTGCCCCGCCTGCGGGACGGTCCCGGTGCCCTTCGAGGATCTCCCGGTGCGGCTCCCCGAGGATCTCCAGATCTCAGCCGAGGGCGGCAACCCGCTCTCCTCGCGCCCCGACTTCTACGAGACCTCGTGCCCGCGCTGCGGCGCGGCGGCGAAGAGAGAGACGGACACGATCGACTGCCACGTCGACGGGATGTGGATGTGGATGCCGATCTGCGTGCCCCCCGAGGGACGCTCCACCGAAATGTTCAGCCACCCCGAATACGCCCGCTGGCTGCCGGCCGAGCAGATCGTGTGGGGGGCGGACGCCGGCGGCTACATGTTCGACCAGCGCCTGATCGGCAAGGTCCTGCAGGACCTCGACCAGCTGCCCGCGCTGCCCGACCGCGAGCCGTTCTCCAAAGCGCTGATGCACCAGATGATCCGCCTTGAGGGGCGCAAGATGAGCAAGCACCTCGGCAACGTCGTGGACCCCAACGAGCTCGTCGCCACCGTGGGCGCCGACACGGTGCGCCTCGCGGTCCTCCACGCCGCCTCCCCCGGGCGGATCTTCAACTGGAACGACCAGCCCGTGCGCTACTGCCAGATCTTCCTCAAGAAGCTCTACGGCTACGCCGAGGGGCGCCTGCGGGAGTGGAGCCCCCGACCCGAGGCGGTGGACGGCGAGAGCGCCGATGGAGCCGCCCACCCGGGCGCCGGTGAAGCCGCGGACACGGGCGCCGGCGGGGCCGAGGGCTCCGGCGCCGCTCGACAGGCCGCTGAGGTACCGGCCCGGATCGACGCCTCCGAGAAGCTGCGCCGCCGCCTCGCCAACTGGTGCCGGGTGGCGTGCGAGAAGGTCACGGAGAACTTCGAAGGCCTGGAGATGCAGCGCGCCGCCCACAACACGATGCTGCTGCTCACCCGCATCCAGGACTTCGAGCAGCGGGCGCTGGAGCAGCGCGGGGAACTCGAGCAGGCCGACCGCGAGGCGATCGTCGCGGCGCTCCTGATGCTCACGCAGATGCTCGCCCCCCTCACCCCCCACATCGCCGAGGAGCTCTGGTCGCTGGCGGGCAACACCACGCTGGTGAGCAACGCGCCCTGGCCGCAGGGGGCGTCGGGCGGCGCTCCCGAGGAGGCGGTCCCGGCCGCCGACAGAATCCCGGCCTCCGCCGACCAGATCCCGGCCTCCGCCGACAAAGCGATCCCGACAGCCGCCGGGGAGGCGATGCGCAGCGGCAGCTGAAGTCACGTACCACGCGCGTCCGTAGCTCAACGGGTCAATGGCAAAGCGAGTATCCGGTGGGGGAGGGCGCCGTGCGAGTCACTCAACCGGCGGGCTCCACGCCCAGCCGGCGGCTCCACGCCGCATCCGCGGTCACGGCGTCCAAAGCGACCAGAGAAATCAACGCCTAAGAGCAGCGGCCTTTGGAGCCGCAGATACGGGTTCGAGTCCCGTCGGACGCATCGCGAAACACCGAATATTCGGAGCATTCAGCCGTTTGCGGATGACACGAATGGCCTCGGGGTTGCGGTCGATCAGGACGTAGCGGCGATCCAGCTTGGCGGCAACCGCTCCGAGCGTGCCGCTGCCGGCGAAGAAGTCGAGGCACAGGTCGCCCGGCCGGGTGGATGCTTGGATCATCCGCCGGATGATCCCTTCGGGCTTCTGGGTCGGGTAGCCGGTCTTCTCGCGGCCGTTGGTGGGGACGATGGTGTGCCACCACACGTCTGTCGGCAGCTTGCCCTTCACGGCCTTCTCGGGTGTCACGAGGCCGGGCGCCATGTATGGCTCGCGGTCAACGGCCTCGGCGTCGTAGTGGTAGCGCTTCGGATCCTTGACGTAGACAAGGATGGTGTCGTGCTTGGCGGGCCAGCGTCGCTTGGATCGTGCCCCGTAGTCGTAGGCCCAGATGATCTCGTTGAGGAAGCACTCCCGCCCGAAGATCTCGTCGAGCAACAGCTTGCAGTAGTGGGCCTCGCGGTAGTCGATGTGGAAGTAGAAGGTCCCGCTCATCGCCAGCAGCCTGTGCGCCTCGACCAGACGAGGTTCGAGAAACGCGAGATAGTCGTCGAAGTCATCGAGGTAGGAGGACTCGGCAAGCAGGCGTGTCTTGTAACGGCGACCCTTGAACCCCGTGCGATCGCCCTCCACGTCGGGCACCGTCTGAAGGGCCTTGCGCGTCTGCGCTCTGCCCGTGTTGAACGGAGGATCGATGTAGATCAGCTGGAAAGCCTCGTCCTGAAAGCGGGGCAGCACCTCGAGGTTGTCTCCCAAGATGATCTCGTTATCGCCGTACACATCGGGCAATCTACGCCCCGAATCGGCCGACGCCGGGCGGCCCGGGCCTGGAGCGAACCGCTGATCCGCAACCTCGATGCGGATGCCGCTCACCAAGGTTGGGGCCACCCTGATGCGAATGGCCCGCGCCGAGGTCGTGGGCTCACTCGCGGCCCGGCGGTACCGACCCTCCGCCTTCTATACGATCCCGCCGCGTGGACCGCACCCCGATAGCCGATCTGCAAGCGAAGGTGGGCGAGTCCGTGCGGCTGCGCGGGTGGGTCAACGCGGTGCGCGACCAGAAGCGGATGCAGTTCGTGATCCTGCGCGACGAAACGGGGCTGGCGCAGGTGGTGCTGGAGAAGAGCGATCCACCGAGCGAGCTCAACGAGCGGGTCTCGGAGCTGACGGCGGAGTCCGCGGTGACGCTCACCGGCGAGGTGGCCGCCGACGAGCGCGTGAAGCTCGGGGGGATCGAGGTGCGCCTGGAGACCCTGGAGATCGACGCCCTCGCGGAGCCCGAGCTGCCGGTCACGGCGGAGTCGGCGCTCGACAAGCGGATCGACTGGCGCTACATCGACCTGCGCCGGCCTGAGCGGCGGCTGATCTTCGAGGTGCAGAGCACGATCGAGCACGCGATGCGCGAGCACTGGCGCAACCTGGGCTTCATCGAGCTGCACACCCCGAAGTTCATGGGCTCCGCGAGCGAGTCCGGGGCGGAGCTGTTCAAGGTGGAGTACTTCGAGCGCACCGCCTACCTCGCGCAGTCCCCCCAGTTCTACAAGCAGATGGCGATGGCGGCGGGCTTCGGGAAGGTGTTCGAGATCGGCCCCGTGTTCCGCGCCAACCCCTCCTTCACCTCCCGCCACGACACGGAGTTCACGAGCGTCGACGTGGAGATCGCGTGGATCGACTCCCACGAGGACGTGATGGCCTTCGAGGAGGCGTGGCTCGCGCACGTCTTCGGGGTGGTCGCCGCGGAGCACGGCGCGGCGATCCGCGAGGCGTTCGGCGTCGAGGTGCTCGTGCCCGCGCTGCCGTTCCCGCGGGTGAGCCTCGCCGACGCCAAGGAGCTGCTGCGCACGCACGGCCACGAGCACGTCCCCGGGCCCGACGACGACCTCGACCCCCCCAGCGAGCGGGCGCTCTCGGCGATCGTCGCCAAGGAGCAGGGCCACGAGTTCGCGTTCATCACCGACTACCCCACCGCGGTGCGGCCCTTCTACCACATGCGCCACCCCGACCGGCCCGGGCTCACCCGGAGCTTCGACCTACTCTGGCGCGGCATCGAGATCACCACCGGCGCCCAGCGCGAGCACCGCCTCCCCGTGCTGCTCGAGCAGGCTCGCGAGAAGCGCGTGGAGACCGAGCCGATCCAGTACTACCTCGACTTCTTCCGCTACGGCGCCCCACCCCACGGCGGCTTCGGCTTCGGCCTCACGCGCCTGCTGATGCAGATGCTTGGCCAGGAGAACGTCCGCGAGGTCACCTTCCTCTACCGCGGGCCCAACCGCCTGGAGCCATAGGGCATGATGCGCCACATCCCTGAGGCCATAGCGCAGATGCGCCGCAACTCCACAAAGCGCGTCGGCGCACTGACCGCCGCCCTCCTGCTCGCCATCGGCCCCGCGGCCTGCGGAAGCACGGTCTCCACGAGCAGCTTCAAGGGCGAAGCCAAGGCGGTCGCGCAGCGCATGTCCGACCTGCAGTCGGACATCACCTCCTCCAACGCACAGAAGCTGTGCGCCAATGACCTATCGAGCGCCGCGCGCGCACGGCTGAACAGGGTGGGGGGCTGCACGCAGGCGCTCAAACGCCAGCTCGGGGCGATCAGCGACTTCGAACTGACCGTCGAAAAGGTCGCGGTCAACGGCGCCACGGCGACGGCCCGCGTGAAGAGCGCGTGGTCGGGCAAGCTGCGCCCCACCACGCTCACGCTCGTCAAGGAAGGCGGCGGCTGGCGGATCACCAGGCTGGGTTGACACCGCGCCGGCGTGCCGTCCGCAGCGGCGTCTACCGTCAGTCGCGTGCTGATCAACGAGCTGACAGACGGCATGGAGATCGACCAGGTGCTGCTGGTGCGCCAGCTTGAGCGCCGGCCGCGCCGCGACGGCGGCGACTACCTGCGCCTGCTGCTGGGGGACCGCACGGGAGCGGTCCCGACGATGGTGTGGGAGGGCCTCGAGCAGACCGAGGCGGTGGCGCGCGCCGGGGAGCCGGTGCACGTGCGGGGGCGCTACTGCGTGCACCCCCGCTTCGGGCCGCAGATCAACCTGCGCGACCTCGCCGCCGCCGAGCCCGGGAGCTTCGCGCCGAGCGACCTGCTCGATGGCCCGGCGCGCGAGGCGGGGCAGATGGAGCGCGACCTGCGCGAGCTGATCCTCACGATCCAGGAGCCCCACCTGCGCGTGCTGCTGGAGCGCGTGCTGGGCGAGCACTCGGAGATGTGGGCCGGATACCGGGTGGCGCCGGCCGCGAAGTACTACCACCAGGCCTACCCGCACGGGCTGCTGGAGCACTGCCTCGGGGTCGCCCAGGCGGTGAGCGCGACCTCGGCGACGTTCCCGGGGATCGACCGCGACGTGGCGGTCACGGGCGCGCTGCTGCACGACATCGGCAAGCTGGAGGCGTACACGGAGGATCCGCGCAGCATCGACCTCACGGATGTGGGCCGGCTGCAGGGGGAGATCGCGCTCGGCTACTACCGCATCCGCCGCGCGATCGAGGAGATCGAGGGCTTCCCGGAGCAGCTGGAGTGGGCGGTGCTGCACATCATCCTCTCCCACCACGGAACGCTTGAGCACGGCAGCCCGGTGGTGCCGTGCACGCGGGAGGCGACGCTGGTCCACATGATCGACAACCTCGGCGGGCGGCTCGGCAGCTTCGACCGCCTGGAGAAGGAGCTCCCCCCGGGGCGCAGCTGGTCGGAAATGGACCGCGCGCTCGGCGCGGCCGCGTTCTTCCCCGCCCGCCGCCGGGAGCTCGTCGCGCGAGAGCTCGAGGCGGCGTAGCCGAGGGCGGGTAGCTCGCCCGAAGGTGTGGGTTTGGATGGGACCCCTCCGGGGTCCGCGGCGTTCGCCCGGCGCACCCAAGGCTGCGTCATAGCCACGAGGTCCACTCATTTGGATCCTGCCGGCACCTCGCCGACATCGCCCTCGCGGCCCTCGCAATTTCCGCAAATAGCGACGCCCCGGGCCGGGGGGAATCATCGTCTCGCCATGTGGTTCTATCTTTGGGCGAGGATGGCGAAGGACACCGAGAAGCTGATCCGCCAGCTGTCGCTGATCTCCTACCTGATGGCCGAGCGTCGGCCGGTCACGGCATTGGAGATCCGGCGCGACGTGGAGGGGTACAGCGCGATGAACGAGGACGCGTTCGCGCGGCGCTTCTACGCGGACCGCGCGGAGCTCGAATCGCTGGGTATCCACCTCACGGTGGACCGCCCGGCGGACGCGGCGGCGGAGCAGGAGAGCTACTCGCTGCGCTCGGAGAGCTTCCACCTGCCGGAGATCGAGTTCGCCGACGAGGAGCTCGCGGCGCTGCAGACCGCGCTGCACCTGCTGGACGGGGAGTTCGCCTACGCGGAGCCGCTGCGGCTCGCGCTGCAGCAGATCACGTGGGGGCGCCCGAGCCCGCTGCGCGCCCCGGAGCAGCGCTCGGTGGCCCTCGGCATCACCGCCTCCGCGGGCGGCCACGAGCTCTCGGCGCGCTTGGCGAAGGTGGAGACGGCGATCTTCCGCCAGAAGACGATCACGTTCGACTACTACACGATGGAGCGCGACGAGCAGGGGGCGCGGCGCGTGGACCCCTTCCACCTGCTGTTCCAGGGGGGTGAGTTCTACCTGCTGGGCCACGCGCACGAGCGGGGGGCGATCCGCGTCTTCCGCCTCTCGCGGATCCGCGGCAAAGTCGCGTACGCGACCAAGGCGGAGCACGACTTCAGGCGACCGGCCGACTTCGACCCGCGCGCGTACGCGAACCGCGCGGAGTGGCAGCTGGGAGAGCAGCGGGGGATCGCGGAGATCCTGCTGTCCGAGCGGATCGCGTGGCAGATCGAACGCCACTTCGGCCGCTACGGGGAGATCCGCGCGGCGACCGACGGGGAGGGCGCGGAGGGCGAGGGCGGGGACGGCGAGGGAGCGGACGGCGCAGGAGGGGAAGGCG
>JBIOEY010000043.1:0-16177 GCA_044446505.1 Solirubrobacterales bacterium | reverse complement strand
TTTAAGGTCTGCGCCTCACTGCCGATCACCCGGTGCAATGTCGGTGGAATCCGTCCTCGCGCGCGTGGCCACGATCGAACAGGCCATCGCCAACCCCGCCTCCCTGCTCGCGGCGAACAGCGCCGCCACGGGTGGGACCCCCGCCCCTCTCGCGGCGGAATCTCCCAGCGGCGGGGGAGCCTCGTTCGCACAGGCGCTGCAGAGCGCGAGCGCGGGCAGGGAAGGCGGAGCGACGGCCACCGCGGCCACACTGACGCCAACCGCGCCGTACACCAACCCGAGCACCCCCACCTACCCGGGCTCCGCGACGGCAGGGCTCGTGACGCCCGTGAGCTATCCGCTCGCGACGGGCGCGGGGGCGCCGGCGAGTGCGGGGGCACCGAGCGCGCGCGGTGCCCCGAGCTCGCCGATCGGGGAGCAGGTCGTGAGGATCGCGGAAAGCCAGATCGGCCAGACCGAGCAGCCCCCGGGCTCAAACGAATCGCCCGCGATCGCGATGTACCGCACCGCCACCGCAGGGGCGATCCCGGGGGCGCCGTGGTGCGCGTACTTCGCCTCGTGGGCCGCGCGCCAAGCCGGCGAGCCGCTGGGCGCGGGCGGCGAAGGCCTGGGGTCGGCATCACAGATATCCTCGTGGGCGCAGAGCTCCGGCCGCGCGATTCCCAACGGACCGGGCGTAACGCCCCAGCCGGGCGACCTTATCGTGTTCGGCGACGAGCACGTGGGCATCGTCAAGGCAGTGCTCCCCAACGGGGACATCCAGACGATCGAGGGCAACTACGCAAACAAGGTCGCCCTCAACGTCCGCACCCCGACGGAAGCCACCAGTTACGTGAACATGAACTGAGCGGCGCTGTATCGGCCTACCATGGGGCGTGTGCCAGATATCCCCCACGACCTCCCAGGTCACGAGCTCGTGAGCGAAGGGCTCGCGGACCTCGCAGCGGGGCGCGAGAGCGAGTCCGCGCTGCTGGTCGCGATGGCCGCACCGCGACTGCGAGCACTCGGCTTCGACGTGCCGCGCGGCGGAGGCGAGCGTCCCTCCCACCGTCTCTATGAACTGCTCTCCGACACAGGCCGGGGCGCCCACAGCCGCCACAACGCACTGGTAGCGCGGATGGTCAGCTTCGCCCACGCCGCCGAGCATGCGTCCTCCCGTTGACGAGCCGCGCCTGCGCGAGCTCGCCCGCCGGCTCGCGCGCGTCGCGCGCGTCCCCACGCGGATCTACCTGACCGGCGGAGCGACCGCGGTGCTCGAGGGCTGGCGCGAGACGACGGTGGACATCGACCTGCGCTTCGAGCCCGACACGGATGCGCTGCTGCGCGAGCTGCCGATGCTGAAGGAGCGCCTGGGCGTGAACATCGAGCTGGCCTCGCCGCCGGACTTCATCCCCGAGCTCCCCGGCTGGCGGGAGCGCAGCCCGCTGGCCTTCAGGGAGGGCAACGTGGAGGTGCGCCACTTCGACCTCTACTCCCAGGCGCTCGCCAAGATCGAGCGGGGCTTCGGACAGGATCTCGAAGATGTGCGCACCATGATCGAGCGTGGCCTCATAGAGCCAGCCCGGCTGCGCGAGCTCTACGAGGCGATCGAGCCGGCGCTCTACCGGTACCCGGCGATCGACCCGTCCGTGTTTCGGCAGAAGCTCGATGAAGCACTGGGGTAGGCGCCAGGAAGCGCGTCGATCGCTACTTCGCCGCTCACAGGAGTCCTGGCTTGCATGCACGACCGCGTCGCCGGAGCAACGCACGCCGTGCCTCTCCTACACGAGCCTTGGCTTCCTCGCGCGACCGCGCCCGGTGTGCCGTCGTGGCGTCCAGTCGCCCTGGGTGACTGCATCGGCGGGGAAGGTCTCCTCGGCCGGTAGCGTCCCGTACGCCGCGATCGTCCCGTCGAGCTCGAACTCGTCGGCGTACACCTCGTGCACGCGCGTGTCGTCGGCAAACTGGTCGACGGGCTCGCCGTCGGCCATGCTCGCCCAGGCGCCAAGCGCGTAGCGGAACTGGCCGCTCTCGTCCGCCACCCAGAAGGCGACGCCCTGGTCGCTTCGCTCTTCGAGGATCGAGCGGTCGTAGTGTTCGGCGATCTGCGCCAGCGCGGCGATGTCAGCCACGTCGATCACCGGGACGCCGGGGAGCTGCCAGACGCGCTCGACGGGGACTATGAAGCGGCCGAACTTCGAGCGGATCGTCTCTGCCTCGTCCTGTTGGCGTGTGGTCCTCAGGAGCGTTTGGAGGGAGCGCAGGAAGAGCAGGAGGAGGAGGACCACAGTGAGGATCGCCGCGATTGCCAGGAGCGCGACCTTGCGGGCCGTGTCGACGGAGAGCACTGTGACTCCCAGCTTCAGCGTTTCAGGGACTGTGTGGGTGCCGGTTGCCATGCCTGAGGAGGAGGAGGCGAGCGGCTTTGCGACGGGCCTCTCTTCGGCGGAGACGGAGGTGGAGGTGGAGGGTGAGCCGGAGGAGGAGGTCGCCGACTCGATCTCCGAGGGGGTGAGGGTGAAGGCGGCTTTGGCGGTGAAGTTCGTGTGGATCGGAAGAGCGTCCACGGTTCCCGCCGCCGTCACCTTGGGGACGATCGTCAGCGTATAGCCGCCGGACAGGCCGGTCGCCTTTTCGACGCTGTGCAGCAGCGCGAAGAGCGACGTGAGGTTGACGGTGCCCGAGACCGCGGCGCGGCTGCCGCGGAAGTGGGTCGGGGGGGCGAGTTTGATGGTCGTCCGCCAGCCGACCGACGAGGCCACCTCGGCATCGAGCGCGACTGTCCCGCCGAGCCTCTGCCGGCCGCGGGCGTGGAGGCGGTAGGCGAAGCTGAAATCGATCGCCTTGACGATGTGCGCGAAGATCGGTTCGCCGGTCTGGACCCTGCCTTCGGGGTAGACCGGTCCCGGAGGGGCCTCGGCCGTGTAGGAGAGGGCCCCACTCTGCTTGTAGGGGATCGCGTAGGAGCGCCGCGCCGTCGGGGCCTTCGTGAAGGCGACCAGGGCGAGGACTATGAAGGGGAGGAGGAGAAGGAGGCCGACAGCGACGATGCCGGCGGCCGGGGTTGCGGAGGGTCGCGGCAGATGCGCCGCAGGCGGGTGCGCGCCCCCTTCGGCGCGGCGTTCACGGCGGCGCAGCCGGCTGCGGCGGGCGTACACGGAGCCGGTGAGGATCAGCAGTCCCACCGCGATGAGCACCCCAACGAGCAAGGGCGAGCGGATCGACTGCAGCCTGGCGCCGACGCCAGGGATATGCAGCCACAGGGCGCCGACCAGTTGGCTCGCCTTAGGGTGCTCGGGGTCGACGAAGTTGTTGTTGTCGCCCTTGAAGACGTACCGCGACCCGTGGCGCCCGATGATCCGGTGCAGCACGACCGTGTGGAGCATCCTGTTGTCGTAGGCGACGATTTCGCCGACGCGGTAGCTGCTCTGGCTGCGCACGAGCGCCAGGTCGCCGGTGTGAAAGCGCGGCTCCATGCTGGTCCCGTGGGTGACGACGTAGGTCGTCAAGCCGCCGAACTGGGAGGGGGCGAACCAGAAGCACAACGACCCCAGAACGATCAATCCCAGGGCGCGGCTAAGGAGCTTTTTTGTCTGACTGGAGCGCATGTCGGGTCGAGGTCACGACGGGCTCGCACTATAGAAACTGGGCGCGGAGCGGCCGGTGCGACGGCCGCTCCGCATTGCCCATTCTGCGTGCTGCGTTACGATCCTTCGACGATCGCGACGCCTTCGCTGACCGCGGAGACGCTCAGCGAGTTGCCTTCGGCGTTCGGGACGCCGGTGGCCGTCCATTTGTAGTCTTTGCCGAGTTCGGCCACGGTCAAATGGGCGCCTTCTGAGCCCAGGAATTTGCACTTGACCAAATACTTTGGTCCGGCACCAGAAATTTCGGAGCAGTCGGTCCATTCTCCTTTGGCCGGCGATTCCACGTTGCTCAGCGCGACCGCGACGTCGCTCGGTTTGAGCGCGCCTTCGAGTTCGAATTCGGTCGCTGTGATGTATTTATGGTCCACCGACCAGGTGTAGCTGACGCCGGTCTCGACGTAGCCGGTCACTTTGCCGGCGCCGCCACCGGCGGTCTGTTCCGGGATGGTGTTGCTGGCGGTGAACGCGTACGCGCCCACCCCGATCACGCCTGCGAGCACGAGTGCGCACAGGCCCGCTACCTTTCGCTTGCGGCTAGCGAAATTTCGCTTGCCAATACGCATAGACACGTCGAGCCCCCCTTTGGGATTTGACACTGATCGTGGACACTGGCGTGTCCTTTGCCGGGCCTATCGGCGAGCGCTTGGAAACGCTTGAGACCGCATTTTCGGATGCAAGCATTTATGCGGCTGGTCCCAGAGCTCTGGGACGCAGTCGGGCGACGGCTCCCGTAGCCGGGCGCTCTGATACACCCATGGTGCTATGGACGACACCGTCTCGCAACGGGCCCCGCGCCTGCGCAGACGCGCGGCCGTGCTCGTCGCGATCCTGCTGCCCGCGGGGATCCTCGCCTTCGCGCTCTCCCGCCTGGGGCTACACCGCATCGGCAGTGCGCTCACCTCCGCGCAACCCGGGTGGATCGTGCTCGCGCTCGCGCTGATGGGACTCTCGCTGCTGCTGCGCGCCGCCTCCTGGCACGAGGTCCTGCGCGCGGCGCTGCCCGACACGCCGCTGGCGTGGGCACCCGTGATCCGCGCCACGATGATCGGGGTGATGGCCTCCGCGGTCTTTCCCGGGCGGATCGGGGAGCCCACGCGGATGCTCGTGCTCACCCGCCGGCTCCCCGGCTCCTCCCGCCGGCAGCTGCCGATCGTCGCCGGCACGATCTTCTCGCAGACGCTCATCAACCTGTTCGCGCTGGCGATCCTCGCGATCGTCACCTTCACCAGCCTCGACCTCTTGCGCCAGCACGTCTCCGGCCTGGCGATCGCGCTCGCCGTACCGCTGCTCGTCTGCCTGCTGGTGCTGCTCGGACCCGCGATGCTGCGCCTGGCGCAGCGCTCGCACTCGGTGCGCGTCGCGCTCGCCGCCGCCGCGCTCGGCCGGCTGCTGCGCCTCGCGCGGCAGGGGCTCGCCGCGTTCGCCAACCCCCGCCACGGTATCCCCGCCGTGCTCATGCAGCTGCTCGCCTGGATGCTGCAGTGGCTCGCCTGCTACGCCGTTCTCTGCGCGCTCGGCCTCCAGTCCGACGGCGGCCTCACCGCCGCCGCGGCGGTGCTGCTCGCCGTCAACGTCTCCGCCGTGCTGCCCGCCACGCCGTCCAACGTCGGCGTCTTCCAGGCCGCCTGCCTGGTCGTGCTCGCCGCCTACGGCGTCGGCGCCGGCCCCGCACTGGCCTACGGCATCATCCTCCAGGCCGTCGAGGTCCTCACCGCGCTCGGGCTCGGCCTCCCCGCCCTGCTCGGCGAGGGGATGACCTGGCGGGACATCCGCGCCGGGGCCACGCTGGAGGAGCATGCCACCGCGGAGGACTGACCGCCTGCGCGCATCCGATCTCCGGTACGGAGCACGAGTGGCAGCACTTTCGTGATGACCGCAGATACAGGATCCTCACCGTGGCCTCTCTCCTCCCTGGGTAGCAAAGGTGGTAGACTTACTGGGAGAAAGGAGTTGGTTGTATGGCGTTGGCGTTGAACCCGGTCGAGATTGAGTACGAGGCGACGAGGTCCGACCTCGCCGAGGTGGCGCGCTACCTGCAGGACCACCTGGGTCAGAAGCTGACCGCGTATCTGGCTGGGATGAGGGACCCGAAGATGGTCGGCAGGTGGGCACGGGGAACGGAGCCGCGCGACGCGCCGGCAATGCGCCTGCGCGCTGCCTTCCAGGCCACACGGATGCTCACCGCGGCCTACGGCGATCGCACCGCCAAGGCGTGGTTCGTGGGGAGCAACACGCAGCTGGACGACGAAGCACCGGCGATGGTGTTGCGCTACGCCCAGGCTCCTGACGACCTGCAGATGGTGGTGCCGACCGCCCGGGCGTTCGCCGGAGCGGGCGACTGAACGCCCCCGATCTCCTCTGGCGGCTCGGGCGCATCGCCGAACCGCTGGCCTTCGTGGCGCGCCAGTTCTGCTCCTGGCAGCAACGCTGGGACGACCCACGGCGCGAATACCGCACGCTGTACTGCGCGGAGCAGCCCGAGACGTGCTTGGCCGAGGTGCTCGCCGACCTGCGACCGAACACCACGATGCTCACGGAGCTTGCCGAGCTGATGGTAGAGAGCCCCGAGCTACTGGAGGCCGCCGGGATTGTCGCGCCTGGCTGGCGACAAGCGCACGTCCTCCAGGCCGCCCGCCCGCTGCTGCGCGGTGAGCTCGCCGACGTTGAGGATCTACGCCTGCGGGCCAACCTCGAGCGCCACCACGCCGCCTTGCTGGCTGCCCACGGCATGGACCACCTGAACATCAGCGAGATCCGCAGCCGCACGCGTACCGTCACCCAGACCATCGGCCGCCATCTCTACGACGACGGCTATGCCGGCGTGGCCTTCATCTCAAACATCGACGGCCGTCCGTGCTTCGCGTTATTCGAGGGACGCGCCGAGCTGCAGCCCATCGGCGAGCCGCTCCCGATGACCGACGACCTCCCCATCCTGAGCGTCGTATGTGTGCAACTCGGCCTGCGCCTACTCGCCACATAGGCAAACTCAGGGCAATCGACTCACGACCGCGAAACGGTCGATCACCTGATGCAACGAGGTCGTCGGCATGTCGGCGATCGGCTGCCGCACGTTTGGCCGTCTGCTATACAGTGGAAGCCGTCGGAGTAGTGGAAGCCGTTGGCTCTTGCTTCGCTGGCAGGAGCTGTCTGGATCGATTCGGTCCCGAGCCGAAGTGTGGGACCCCGTCGCTTTATGCGCAGTCACTCGCAGAGGAAGACTCAGACCGTGTTCGAAACGCTGATCGTGCTGGGAATCATGTGCGTCATCGGCGCAATCGTGGGCGGCGGCCTGAAAGCCGCCGGGGTCGAGATCCCGCTGATCACGTCGGTCCCTCGGCAGACACTACTCGGCGCAGCAGGAGTCGTACTCGTAGCTGTGGCTCTCGTGACACATTCGCATGTTGGACACGTGCCGGTGCCCACGTCTCCAGGGCCGACATCGCCTTCGCAGAGCCCGAACCCGACCACGCCATCGCCTACCACCACGACATCGCCGAATCCGACGTCAACCACGACGTCAGTAAGGCACTCCGGGGTCCTTACCTTGACCTACTTGTACGGCGCCGACCTCGATAGCCTCGACCAGAACTGGGACGTGGCAACGTATGATGCTCAGAGCGAGCTCGGCAAGGGCGATGTGATTCTCAGCAACCAGGGCTTGCAGCGGCCAATCACTTCTTCTAGTGACCTAGCCCCAGTTGCGGGTCCCGCCTCGTACCAGACCTGCGCTGCCGCCACTGGGTATTCCGAGAACCCGTGGTCGCCCAGTCCTGGACAGGACGCTTGTGTTCGCACAACCGAACATCGGTATGCGTTTCTGCATGTAACGGCCGTGCATGGGAGCAGCAACGAACCAGAAATGATGAGCGTAACCATGACAGTGACGGTCTGGGATCCGCCGTTTGAATAGCTGCCGCTACTGTATCAGTCAGAAACCCGGCAAAAAGTGACACATGGCTCGATTTGACAACATAGATCTCAACCGCACCGAGTACGACAAGCTCGATATCCTTGAGACGTTTGACGGTGATATCGAGGCGCTACGTCGTAATCTCGCCAAGCGGTTCCACCCGGACACCGGCAAGGAGCCTAACGCTGCTCGTATGAAGGAAATCAACCACGCCTGCGACATTCTTAGCAATCGCGAGCAACGCACGGCATATGACGATGCCCTACGCCGCGAGCGGGAAACGGCACGTGCTGAGCCCGCGGAAGAGAGGCAAGCGGCACGTCCACCTACAAGCACTTCTTCTCCTCCTCCTCCACGACCACAGACGCAAGTTAATCTTTGGTGGCTACCTACGCTGATCCCATTCGTCGGGCCGTTCGTCAGCTGGACTTACGCCGCGGTCATGACGCGGAACGCGCGGTACCGACGCTGGGCCTGGAGGTACAGCGTATTGGTCCTCTACCTAATCCTTGCTATCGCTGCGGGGGTCTTGTTCGACGCCAAATGGGTCAAGCTGTCGGGTGCTGCAAAGGTGGCCCAAGATGTCTTCGGCTACACGGTCTGGTTTGGACCGGCCCTTCACGCTTTTGCGCGGCGCAAGGAGGTCGCCCGCGCCCTCGCTTCCAGACCGCTGCGGCCATAGCCGCGCCGCCGTGATGCAGGCCTTCGCTGCGGCTAACTCACCAGCGCCCGCAGCGACTGGCGCAGCGAGTGGGTCGTCTTCAGCACCGCCGTGGGCTCGTAGCCGCAGTGGGCCATGCAGTTCTCGCAGCGCGGGTCTCGCCCGCGGCCGTACTTACTCCAGTCGGTGGTCTCGATCAGCTCTTTGTATGTTTGCGTGTAACCGTCGGACATCAGGTAGCAGGGGCGCTGCCAGCCGAACAGCGAGTAGCTTGGGATCCCCCACGCGGTGCAGTCGAACTCCTCCCGGCCTTCGAGGAAGTCCAGGAACAGCGGGCTGTGGTTCAGCCGCCAGCGCTTGCGTCGGCCGTCCGCGAACGCCTCGCGGAACAGCTCCCGCGTCTGGCGCACCCCCAGGAAGTGCTCCTGGTCGGGCGCTTTCTCGTAGGCGTACGCTGGCGAGATCATCATCTCGTCGACGCCCAGCTCGTCGTTGAGGAAGTCCAGCACCTCACGCACCGTCTTCGGAGAGTCCTGGGTGAAGAACGTGGTGTTGGTCGTGACCCGGAAGCCGCGCGCCTTCGCCGCCCCGATCGCCGCCACCGCCTTGTCGAACACGCCCTCCCGTTCGACCGAGGCGTCGTGGCGCTCGCGCAGGCCGTCCATGTGGATCGCCCACGCGAAGTACGGGCTCGGCTTGAAGTTCTCGAGCTTGCGCTCCAAGAGGATCGCGTTCGTGCACAGGTACACAAACCGCTTGCGCTTCACGAGCTCCGCCGCGATCACGTGGATCTCCGGATGGATCAGCGGCTCCCCGCCCGCGATCGACACCATCGGCGCGCCACTCTCCTCGATCGCCCCCACCGCCTGCTCCACCGACATCCTCCGGTGCAGCACGTGCTCCGGGTGCTGGATCTTGCCGCACCCCGCGCACTCCAGGTTGCACTGGAACAGCGGCTCCAGCTCCACGATCAGCGGGAACTTCTCGCGGCCCGCCAGGCGCTGGCGCAGCAGATACATGCCCATGCGCGTACTCTGTCTCATCCGCGCCGCCACCGCACCACCTTAGCCTGGATCCACCGGTAACGGGTTGAGCATCGGTGCCGGATGGTCGAGCCAGGGGACATCGACGGAGCATCCGCAGGGTGACCCCTCGGAGCGACGGCGATGGGTCCTGGCGAAGTGCCAAACGGTGCCGAGGCGACCCCGGGATCGGTGGATCCAGGCTTAGGACATCGTGCGGTAGGCCCGCTCCGCTGCAGCGGCCCATGCTTCCGGCGAGCACTCGTGCAGCGCTCCCGCCGCGCGGCGCAGCGCGGCCGACGCGCGCGCCACTCCCGCCACCGTCGCCAGCGGTCGCGTGAGCTCCCGCGCGGGGGTGTCGGAGATCACCCGCACCACCGCGAACGGCCGCGCTCCCGCCCCTGGGGCGAGCCACACCGACTCCATGTCCACCGCGATCGCCCCGTTGTTGCGCAGCGTCACCCGCGTCTCGCCCATCGCCAGGCGCGCCACCGAGGCGATCGGCCCGCGGCGCACCGTCAGCCCGCGACGCTCGAGCGCCTCCCCGAGCGCCTCCGCGCCCGCGCACGCCACGCGTTCGCCGTCGGGTCCCAGTACCACCTCCGCCACCACCACGTCGCCCACGTCGCTGTGCTCGTCGAGACCGCCCCCGAAGCCCATCACCACCAGCGCCGCCCCCGGCCGATCGAGCAGCCCCGGGGCCGCCGCGCGCGCGCGGCGCGGGCCCATCCCCGTACGGTGCACAGCCGCCCCGCGTGCGCCGGACTTGATCATCGCCGCCTCCAGCCGCAGGGGCGCCGCGATCACGAGGCCGCTCATAGCTCATCCTTTGGTTGCCTCGGCCACCACCGGGCGAGAGTCCTCAGCGCCAGCGCGGAGCTCACAGCGTCTCCAGCACGCACCGCGCCGCCGCGTGGCCGCTCAGCACCGCGCCCTCCAGGGTGGCCGGCCAGCCTGTGTCCGTCCACGCCCCCGCCAGCGCCAGGCGCGGCACAGCGGTCCGCGCTCCCGCCCGCAGCGCCCCCGCGCCAGGCTCCGCGCGGAACGTCGCCGCGTGCTCGCGTGTGGCCAGGAAGCGCTCCACCCGCGCCGCGCGCGCCCGGGGGAAGAGCTCCGCGAGGGCCGGCAGGTAGCGCTCGCGCAGGGCGTCCACGCTCATCCCCATCTCCCGCTCGGCCCCCGACAGGGAGACCGCCAAGTACTGTTTTCCCGCTGCCACGCCTCCCGCCTCGCTCCGGTCGAACACGTACTGCACCGGCGTCCCCACTCCCGCCGCGAACGGCAGCTCGCACACCCGCCGATCGTAGACCACGTGGAGGTTCACGATCGGCGAGTCCCGCAGCCCGCGGGCGCCCGCCGCCGCGCGCGGATCCAGCGGCTCGATCAGGTTCGCCGCGCGGGCGTGCGGCAGCGCCACGATCACTGCCTCTGCACTCACGCCCTCGTCGCCGCCCAACACCTCGAACCTGCCCCCGACCGCCTGCACCCGCTCGACGCGCCACCCCAGCCGCAGCTCCACGCCCGCCGCTCGCAGCGCCCGCTCGGCCGGCTCGCCCACGATCTCGCTCAGCGGGCTGCGGTGAAAGCCGATGTCCCCCGCATCCGCGCGCTCCAGCAGGCCCTGCTGGAACACGAACGCGCCCAGCGCCAGCGACGCCTGCGCAGCCGGGAGGTTGAGCGCGGGGAGTGCGATCAGGTCCCACAGCGCCGCCACCGCGCGCGGGCCCTGACCGTGCCTGGCGAGCCACTCCCCCAGCGTCCGCCGATCGAGCTCCGGCGCGCCCGGGTCGAGGCGGCCCAGCGCGAGCGCCGCACGGGCCGCGCCCAGGCGTTCGCGCACGCTCAGCTGGCGGTAGCGCAGCAGCGCGCCCGCCAGGTGCAGCGGCGCGCGCAACGCGGAGCGGCGCAGGACGCTCACCTCCCCGCCCGGGCTCACCACCGGGATCTCCAGGCGCGGCTGCACGAACACCCCCCGCTCGCCGCCGGTCCGCGCCAGCAGCGCGCGATACGCCGTGCAGCAGCGCAGGAACACGTGCTGGCCGTTGTCCATCCGCAGGCCCTCCCGCTCGAAGGAGTACGCCGCCCCGCCCAGCTGCGGGCGGACCTCCAGCAGCGTCACCCGCGCCCCCGCGTCGGCGCAATCGAGCGCCGCCGCGATCCCCGCGAGGCCGCCGCCGATCACCGCCACCCGGGGGGGACTCAAGAGCCCTCTTTGGTGGTCGCTGAGCAAGCGAGGCGCGAACGCAGGGAGCGTGGCGTGCTCAGCACGCGAGCGACTGAGGACAAAGCATCGCGCAGCTCAGCGGTCACCAAAGTCTTCCGGTTGCAGCCGTTCCGCCGGATGGCGCTCCGGGATCCCCTTGCCCAGCAGCGCGCGCGTCGCCACCCACGCCTTCTCGCGTTTCTTCAGGCGCGCGCGCCGGGCGAGCGCGCGGTCGGGGCGCTCCTCGATGTGGTGCAGCAGGCGCCAGTAGATCCCCGCCATCGCCAGCACGCACGCCGCGCTGCGCCGGTCCAGCAGCGGTACGAGCTCCATGCCGCGGTGAAACCAGTCGCGCGAGCGCAGGCACTGGAAGCGCATCAGCGCGTACAGCTGGCCCACGTCCCCGCCGTCGAAGCCCGCCACCACCGAGGGCTCCGCCACGCTCGCCTCGCGCGCCAGCGCCTGCAGCGCCCGCGCGTCGAGCGGGCCCTCGTCGTGCAGGTGGTAGCGCACCAGGTCCCGCGCGGGCAGGTACACGCGCCCGCGTTCGGCGTCCTCGCGCAGGTCGCGCGCGATGTTCGCCAGCTGCAGCGCCACCCCCAGGTCATCCGCCAGCTCGCTCGCCGGGGTGGGCGGGCCTGTTTGACCAGGAGCCCACCCGCCCCCACGCGTCCCGAAGATCGCCAGGCACAGCCGCCCGATCGAGCCCGCGACCTGGCGGCAGTAGGCCTCGAGCTCGCCGAAGTCCGCGTAGGTGCTCCCCACGACGTCCATCCGCACCCCCTCGATCAGTTCCTCCAGCGCCTCCCGCGGCAGCCGGAAGCGCGCGCTCGCGTCCGCCAGCGCCGCCATCACCGGATCGCCGTCCCGTGGCGAGAGGTGCTCGAGCGCCGTCGCCGCCGCGTCCAGCCGGCGCAGCTTCTCCTCCCGCTCCAGGGCCCCATCGGCGATGTCGTCGACGCGGCGCGCGAACGCGTACACCGCGCACATCGCCCGCCGCTTGCGCGCCGGCAGCAGGCGGATCCCCCAGTAGAAGTTGCGCGCCGCCGCCCGCGTCAGCGCTTCGCACTGCCGGTACGCCAGGCGCGTCTGCGCATCCGGGCCGCTCACCCGTGCCCCCGTAGATCGACCGCGTCGCCAGGGTGAGGGTGGCCGCCGCGGGGCGCAGACTCGCTGCCCGCCGCGGGGTTCACCCGCGCCGCCCCGCTAGCGTCCTCACGAGCGCCGCCGTGCGCCGTGGGCCACCCGCCCTGGGCGGACCGCTCAGCACGTCGTAGCCCCTCCGCGCGATCGCCTCCAGCGCCGCCCGAGCGCCGCTCACGAACGCCGCCACCGCCACGCGCTCGCGCCCGCGCAGCGTGCCGATCAGCGGCGCTCCCTCCTCCAGCAGCTCGCGCGTGCGCGCCACCTCGAACGCCACCAGCCCCCGCACGCGCCAGCCCGCGTGCGGCTCGCGCAGCTCGCGCTCGGAGCAGCCGAAGCGCTCCAGGTCCTCCGCCGGCAGGTAGATCCGCCCCCGGGCCAGGTCCTCCGCGACGTCCTGCCAGTGCTCCGCGAGCTGCAGCGCCGTGCAGATGCTGTTCGAGAGCGCGACCCGCTCCCCGCTCGCCCGCCCGAGCGCGCCCAGCACCAGCTCCCCCACGGGGTCCGCCGAGAGCCGGCAGTAGCCGAGCAACTGCTCCCACGTCTCATAGCGCGCCACGCGCTGGTCCACGCGGTTCGCCTCGATCAGCCGCTCGAACGGCTCCCGCGGCAGCGCGCACTCGCTCAGGGTCGCCTCCAGGCGCACCAGCAGCGGGTGCTGCGCCCGCCCCGCGTACGCGCGGGCGAGCTCGCCCTCCAGCCAGTCGAGCGCAGCCAGCCGCTCGGCGGGCGGGCGGTCATCGGCGTCTCCGAGCTCGTCCACCAGCCGCGCGAAGCCGTAGATCGCCAACAGCCGCTCCCTGATCCGCCGCGGCAGCACGCGGCTGGCCACCGGGAAGTTCTCGCCGCGCCGGCGCGCCATCACCGCCGCCGGAGCCGGCAGGTCGGCGGGGATCACCGCGGCGCTCACCCCGGTCCCCCCGCCCCCACGCAGCGGCCGAGCGCCATGATCGGGAACGTCAGGCGGTAGAGGTGGTAGTTGATGTAGTAGTCCGACGGGAACCCCGTGCCGGTGTACTGCGGCTCCTCCCACGTCCCATCCGCGCGCTGCGCGCGCAGCAGCCACGCTACCCCACGCTCCACCGCCGGCGAGCGCTCGAGCTCCTCCCCCGCCGCGTGCAGCGCCAGCAGCGCCCACGCCGTCTGCGAGGCCGTCGAGGGGCCGCGCCCGATCCACTCCGGGCTGTCGTATGAGCGCGGGTCCTCGCCCCAGCCCCCGTCCTCGTGCTGATGGTCCTCCAGCCACGCCACCGCCCGGCGGATGCTCTGATCCTCGGGTGCGATCCCCATCGCGATCAACGCCGGTAGCGCCGCGCCCGTCCCATACACGTGGTTGACCCCCCACCGCCCGAACCACGACCCCTCCGCCTCCTGCTGGGCGAGCAGCCAGTGCAGGCCCGCCCGCGCCGCCTCGCTCTCCGCGCGGCCCACCGCCGCGAGCATCTCGAGCGTGTGCGCCGTCACATCCGCGCTCGGCTCGTCGATCACCTCGCCGAAGTCCAGGAACGGGAGCTCCCGCACCAGCGCGCGCGTGTTGTCCGCGTCGAACGCCCCCCAGCCACCACCCGCGCTCTGCATCCCCTCGACCCACTCCACCGCGCGATCGATCGCGTCCTGCGAGCGCTCGCGCAGCCGACCCGGCACACCCCCGTCCGCCGGACGATCATCTGCGCTCGCTCGCCGCAACCGGTTGGCGCGCCGCACACGCTCGGGCTCCAGCGGGGTCACCCGCAGCAGCGCGAGCACCACCTCCGCCGTGTCGTCCACGTCGGGGTAGTTGTCGTTCTCGAACTCGATCGCCCACCCCCCCGGCGCCAGGCCCGGGCGGGCCACCGCCCAGTCGCCCCGCACCCGCACCTCCTCCTCCAGCAGCCACTCCGCCGCCCGCTCGAGCGCAGGGTGATCGCGCGACAGGCCCCCGTCGCCGAGCGCGACCACCGCGAGCGCCGTGTCCCACACCGGCGACTGGCACGCTTCCAGACGCCGGCTCGGCGCGCCGCGATCCTCGACCATGAAGCGCTCCAGCCCCTCGAGGCCCCGGCGCATCACCGGGTGCTCCAGCGAGTAGCCCCCCAGGCGCAGCGCCATCAGCGAGTACACCCACGGCGGCTGGATGCCCCCCCACGAGCCATCCGCCTCCTGGCGGCGCACGATCCACTCCTGCGCCCGCACGATCGCCAGCCGCCGCAGCGAACGCACCGGCCGGCGCTCGTACAGGCGCAGCGCGCTGTCCAGGCGCCCCAGCCAGCGACCCCCCGCAGAGGATGGGCGTGAGCGCCACCACCTCGGCGTCCACGGCCGCGGACCGTGCAGCTCGCGCAGGTCGAATGCGAGCTGCCGCCGCGGACGGCGCGCGATCACCAGCGAGAGCGCCACGATCGTCTGGCGCGCCCAGCATCCGAAGTCGTAGATGTTCAGCGGCACCCACCGCGGCAGCAGCATGATCTCCGGCGGCAGCGCCGGCACGCGCTCCCACGGCCACAGCCCGAACAGCGCCAGCCACACGTGCGTGAACACCCGCGCCCCCTCCAGGCCGCCCGCGGCACGCACGAACTCCGCCGCCGCGCGCATCTGCGCCGCGTCCGCCGGATCCCCCGCCAGGCGCAGCGCGAAGTACGCCTCGATCGTCGTCGAGAGGTCCCCGGGGCCGCCGTGGAAGTTCGACCACGTCCCATCCTCGCGCTGCTGCGAGCGGATCCACGCCGCCGAGCGCTCCGTCTCGGGCGCCGTGCGGATCCCCAGGAACTCGCGCAGCAGCATGTCCTCCGCGTCCATCGTCACGTTCGTCTGCAGCTCCCCCCGCCACCAGCCCGCCTCGTCCTGCAACGAGAGCAGGTGCTCGCACGCGCGCTCCAGCGCAATCCGAGCCTCGTTGTTCCTCTCAACGATGGACATCGGCATGCGCGAAAGCTACTACGGCGCCCTCGCGACCAGCACCTCCGGGCGGCCTTCCGCGATCACGTGGCTGCGCAACGCTGTCTCCAGGACCGTCCGCGGGATCGCGGAACGGAACCGGTAGAGGATCAGGCCGTTGACGTTCCGGCGCTCCACCAACCGGAAGCCCGGCGCCGGCGGCTCGCCTGCGCCCGCCGTCAGCGGCGGGTAGCCCGTCTCGTCGATCTCGCTCACCCGC
The DNA here is from genome assembly GCA_044446505.1 of Solirubrobacterales bacterium. Taxonomy (GTDB): domain Bacteria; phylum Actinomycetota; class Thermoleophilia; order Solirubrobacterales; family Solirubrobacteraceae; genus Palsa-744. The sequence continues at coordinate 479 of JBIOEY010000043.1, read as the reverse complement.
ACCTTCGCACCTCGCGGCAGGTTGCGCAGCGGGGGCAGGTAATACTCCAGCGGCGCCGCCCCCAGCTCCACTGTGGTGATCGCCCGAGTGCGTGAGCTTTCGAGGGTGGGTGGGCTTCCAATCCCATCGATCGCCTGCGCCAGCCCCCGCCAGTCCCCCCGCTGCAGGCGCGGACTCAGGTTCACGTCGACGCTGAGCACGAGGAACGCCAGCGCGATCGCCCCCGCGAGCGCCATCCCCGTGCGGCCCGTGCGCCGCGCCGTCACGATCACCGCTACGCCCGCGCTCAGCGGGACCATCGCCGCCACCACGTTGCGCGGCGCCAGGTAGTCCGCGCCCGCCACCGCCATCGCCGCCGGGATCAGCACCCCGCACGCCGCCACCCCCAGCGCCAGCAGCGCCGCGTCGCTCTCGCGGGGAGTGAGCGCCCGCCACAGGCCATAGCCCATCCCCGCCAGGATCGCCAGCGCCACCGCCAG
>JBIOEY010000042.1:0-16178 GCA_044446505.1 Solirubrobacterales bacterium | reverse complement strand
GGGGACGCCGCGGGGACGGGGCGGCGGGAGCGGAGCGCTCCTGGAGCCCCGAGCGCCACCGGATGATCTCGGGTGAGGAGGTGCTCGATCTGCTGCCGGCGCTCGCCGCGCGCGAGCCGACCGGCGGTTATCTCTTCTACGACTGCCAGACCGACGACGTGCGCCTCGTGCTGACGGTGCTCGGCGAGGCGGAGCGCTTCGGGGCGGTGTGCGCGAACCGCGTGGCGGCGGTCGGCCTGCTCGAAGGCGACGGTCGCGCGCAGGGCGTGCGGGCGTTGGATGTGGAGGGGGGAGGGGAGTTCGTGGTGCGCGCCGCGAACGTCGTGAACGCCACCGGCGTGTGGGCCGACGAGCTGCGCCCGCAGGAGCTACACGACGAGGCGGAGCTGCCACGCATCAGGCCGAGTCGGGGCACCCATATCACGCTCAGCAACACCGACCTTCCGCTGGTCGGGGGGGCGATCGTGCCCGCCGGCGAGGGCCGCTCGATCTTCGCGCTGCCCTGGCTGGGGCGCACCCTGGTGGGCACCACCGACAACGACTATGAGGGGGACCTCGAGCACGTGCGGCCCTCCGCCGAGGACATCGACTACCTGCTCGAGGCCGTCAACTCGTTCTTCGCCACCGATCTGGGTCCCGAGAACCTCACGGGCGCCTACGCCGGGGTGCGCCCGCTGATCTCGAGCGGCGACCCGAAGAAGTCGGTGGACATCTCGCGCAAGGCCGAGCTGTACGAGACCTCGAGCGGCATGATCACGATCACCGGCGGCAAGCTCACCACGTGGCGGCGGATGGCAAAGCTCGCGGTGGACCGTCTCGTCGAGCGCGACGCGCGCGAGGCGCCCTGCCGCACGCACGAGATCCCGCTCGGGCAGGCGGTCGCGGTGGAGGAGCTGCAGCGCGTGGAGGGCGTGCCGGAGGAGTCCTACGCCGCGCTGGCGGCCCGCTACGGCTACGCCGCCCACGAGGTGCTCGCGCTTGCTGGCGGAAACGGGGATGCTCGCCACAGGCGAGCGTCTCCCGGCTTCGGCAAGCGGGGCGAGCTCGCCCAGCCGATCGTCCCGGGCCTGCCCGACCTGCTCGCCGAGGCCGCGCTGGCCGCGCGCCGCGAGCAGGCGCGCAGCGTGGGCGACGTGCTCCTGCGCCGCACCCGGCTCGGGCTGCTGGCCGCGCATCAGCTCGCCGGGGATCGCACCGGCGGTCGCTCTGCGCAGGGTGGCAATGCCACACGCCGCGTGGCGGATGAGCTCGCCGGGGATCGCGCCGACGGGCGCTCCGAGATCGGCGAGGGCGGGGTGGGCAATCCGGTAGATCGCGTCGCCGACGTGCTCGCCGGGGAGCTCGGCTGGAGCGCGCAGCGCACGCGCGAGGAGATCGAGCGCTTCGCGCAGGAGGCCCGCTCCGAGGGAATCGAGGGCGCGTGAGGAGCTATCGCGTGCGCGCCGTAGATCGCGTACTCGAGCTGGGCGCGCGCTCATGGTTGATGGGGGTCGTGAACGCCTCCCCGGACTCCTTCAGCGACGGCGGGCGCCACCGGAGCCTCGGCGAGCGCGCGGCGCTCGTGCGCGAATTGGTGGCCGCCGGGGCGGACATCATCGACGTCGGCGGGGAGTCCGCCACCACCGGACGCCCTCCCGTGGCCGTGGAGGAGGAGATCGAGCGCGTCGTGCCGCTGATCGAGCGGGTCGTCGCGGAGCTTGATCCCGCCGGTCCCGTGGTGGTATCGGTGGACACCTACAAGCCTCCCGTGGCCCGCGCCGCGATCACCGCGGGGGCGCGAATCGTCAACGACGTGAGCGGCCTGCGCGATCCGGCGCTCGCCGAGGTCTGCGCCGAGACGGGCGCGGCGCTGGTGGTGATGCACACCGCCGCCGCCCCCCGCGAGCGCCGCCAGGACCCTGCGCTGTACGCGGACGTCGTGGGGGAGGTGCTTACCTTCCTGCGCGAGCGTGTCGCGGTGGCGCTGGATGCGGGGGTCGCCCGCGAGCAGCTGATCCTCGACCCCGGGCCCGACTTCGCCAAGACCCCGGCCCAGACGGTCGAGCTGCTCGCCCACGTCGATCGCCTGCACGAGCTCGGGCTGCCGCTGCTGATGGCGATCTCCCGCAAGGACTTCATCGGCGCGCTCACCGGGCGCCCGCCCCGCGAGCGCCTCGCCGGGACCCTCGCGGCGCTCGCCCACGGCCTCGACGCCGGCGCGCACATCTTCCGCGTGCACGACGTCGCCGCCGCCGCCGACTTCCTCGCGGTACGCGCCGCGCTCGCCGGCGAGCGCCGGCCGCAGAGGGATCTGCGCCTCGCCGAGGAATTGAGACACGAGCGGGCCGTCTGAGGGCCGATCGAGATGCGTCCCGAGGGGCCAATGCCCTAAGCTGAGCTGGTTACGGGTGCCGGCCGCTGTCCAACGCGGCCGGGCGCCAACCGCCCAATCACACGATAAGAAGAGAGGACCAACATGACTGTACTCGAGCGCTCCGAGCTTGACGCGAGTCCACTGGCGGATCTACACGCGATCGCCGATCAGATCGGCCTCGACGGCTTCCGCAGACTGCGCAAGGCCGATCTGATCGACGCGATCCTCGAGCGCTCGAAGGCTTCCGAGGACGGCGGGGAGGGCGCCGAGGAGTCCTCCGCATCCGAGGAGCCAGAGCCCGGCACCGCGCGCCGCCGGCGTTCGCTGCGCACCCGGCGCTCCCGGTCGGCCGCCGAGCCACGCGCGGAGGCGAGCGCCGAGGAGGGTGCCCGCGAGGAGGGAGCCCGCGAGGAGGGAGCGGGCGAGCGTAAAGCGCGCAGCGGCAGGCGCGGCGCCCGCGGGGGGCAGGGAGACGAGCGTGGCGACGGCGGCGAGCTCGGGGAGGAGCGCGGCGCCCGCGAGCGGCCGGAGAGCGGCCGGCGCACGGCGGAGCGGAGCACGCGCGGCGCGGGCCGCGAGGAGCGCGCAGGCGAGGCGCGGCTGGCGGAGGGCGTCGTGGAGCTGCTCGGCAACGGCTCCGCCTTCCTGCGCGTCTCACCCCCAGAGGCCTCCGACGAGGACGTCTACATCTCCGCCGCCCAGGTTCGTCGCTGCGAACTGGTCTCCGGGGACCGCGTGAGCGGCCCGGTGCGCACGCCGCGCCAGTCCGAGCGCTACCCCTCGCTGGCGCGCGTGGACACGATCAACGGCTCCCCCGCGGAGTCGGTCGCGGAGGGCACCCGCTACGAGGACCTCGCCGCGGCCTACCCCAGCGAGCGCCTGGAGCTCGACGCGGAGGACCCGACGCTGAAGGCGGTCGAATGGCTCGCTCCGATCGGCCGCGGCTCGCGCGCGGTGATCGTGGGGGCCGCGCGCTCCGGCAAGACCGAGACGCTGCGGCGCCTGCTCGCGGCGCTCGCCGGGCGGGAGGGTCTTGAGGTGATGCTCGTGTTGAGCGGCGTCCGTCCCGAGGAGATCGCCGCCTGGCGCGAGGGGCCCGTGGCGCCCGCTGCCGCGCTCGACCTCGCTGCCTCCGCCGACCTGCAGGGTCAGACCGTGGAGCACGTGGTGGACACCGCCAAGCGCGTCGCCGCCCGCGGCGGGGACGTGGTGGTGCTGATCGACAGCCTCGACGGCCTGCACCCCCACGTCGCGCGCCGGATTCTCGCGTCCGCGCGCAACCTGCTCGAGGGGGGCTCGCTCACGTTGATCGCCACTGCCACCAAGGCCTTCGGCGGCGAGAGCACGGTGATCGCGCTCGACGTCGCGCTCACCAGCACAGGGCGCATTCCCGCCCTCGACCTCGCGAGCAGCGGTGCCGTGCGGCCCGAGCTGCTTGTCGGCGAGGATGGCGCCGAAGCGATCACCAAGGCCCGGCTAGGGCGCCGCTGAGCGGCGCCCTAGCCGGCGCTGGTAGGCGACCCCGCGCCTCCTCCGCGCTCGCGGGCTAGCGCAGGTAGGCGACCCGCGCCCAGGAGGGCTCGGGGGAGAGCTCGATCGGGGCGCCGCCGCGGGATGAATCGCCGTCTCGCCCGCCCGCGGGCTGCACGTAGGCGAAGCTGCAGGTCTCCTCGACGAAGGCGATCCCGAGCTCGCCCTCATTGACGCGCTGGTCGAGCCAGGCCCCGCGGAACACCAGCCGGCGCAGCCAGTGCACGAGCGAGCGCTCCGCCGGCCCGACGAGCTCGGGCCAGCAGTCGTTGACGTGCTCGCCCAGCGCCGAGGCGGGGTCGTGGATCTCGCCGTTGACGGCGAGGTTGACGAGGTCTTCGAGCTCGTCCTCCCCGAGGCGCCCGCCGACGAAGCCGAGCTTCAGCGCGGCCTGCTCGCAGCGCTCGGCGAAGTCCTCCTCGTTGAAGGTGAAGCGCAGCTCGCCGTATTCGAGGACGAAGTCCTCTCCCGAGTTGTAATTTCCGCGGCGTGTCTTGTCCATGACGTGAGTGCCGGGAGATGTAGGTCGGGCTCCGGGCCGTCGGAATCATAAGCCGCGTTCCTCCCTCGGTGGGGGTGGTGCATGGGAACTTGCACCGGATGGGGTCGGCGGCGCCTCGGCTGAGGTCAGTGGTCCCGGGCTGAGGTCGGCGGAGCCTCGGACGGCGCGGCTGCACTGAACGAGGTCGGCGGCGCCTCGGACGGCGTGGCCGGCGTCTCTATACGCTCAGGCTGATGGCGCGCCTCACCGAGCACGGACTGCGGCGGTCGGTCGGCGTCCCCGGCCTGTTCGCGACGGCCTACGGGAACGTGGGCTCTTCGATCTACTACGCCCTGGGGCTGGTGGCCGGCTACGCGTTGGGCCTCACCCCGGTGGTGTTCATGTTCGCCGGCGGGCTGTTCGTGCTGACGGCGAAGACCTATGCGGAGGGCGCGGCGATGTTCCCGGAAGCGGGGGGCTCGTCGTCGTTCGCGCGCCACGCGTTCAACGACGTCGTGTCGTTCTTCGCGGGATGGGCGCTGAGCCTCGACTACATCATCACGATCGCGATCTCGGCGTTCTTCGTGCCGCACTACCTCGGGGCGTTCTTCCCGAGCTTGACCCACAACCCCGGGGACATCATCGGGGGCCTGATCACGATCGCGCTGCTGGCCGCATTGAACATTCGCGGCCTCGGCGAGTCGGCCAAGCTCAACCTGTTTCTCGCGGTCGCCGACCTGTGCACCCAGGTGCTGCTGGTCGGGCTCGGCTTCGTGCTCGTATTGAACCCGGCGCTGCTGGTCGACCAGGTGCACCTGGGGACGGCGCCGAGCTGGCACAACCTGATCTTTGCGTTCTCGGTGGCGATGGTGGCCTATACGGGCATCGAGACGGTCTCCAACATGGCGGAGGAGGCAAGGGATCCCGGCCACGACATCCCGAAGGCGGTCAACCTCGTGCTGTTTGCGGTACTCGGGGTCTACGCCGGCATCTCCGTCGTGGCGCTGTCGGCGCTGCCGGTCGTGTACCACCCGGCGGTCGCGCACCATGCCGCCTATTACGCCACCGAACTTGGAACCACCTACGAAAACGACCCGGTGTTGGGCATCATCTCGAGTCTTGGGCTGCACGGCGCGCTGCTGACGGCGGCCAAGGACTACGTGGGGGTGCTCGCTGCAACCATCCTGTTCATAGCTACCAACGCCGGCCTGATCGGCATCTCCCGCCTCTCGTGGTCGCTTGCCGAGCACCGCCAGCTTCCGGGGATCTTCTCGCGGCTTCACCCCACGCACCGCACGCCCTGGTTCACGATCGTCTTCTTCTCGGCTCTCGCCGGCCTGCTGATCCTTCCAGGCGAAACCGCCCTACTCGGCAACCTCTACTCGTTTGGCGCGATGCTCTCGTTCACGGTCGCCCACATCTCGGTGGTGGCGCTGCGCGTCAAGGACCCCGACCGCGAGCGGCCGTACCGGATGCCGTGGAATGTGGGGATCAAAGGCGCGCAGATCCCGATGACAGCGGTGCTGGGAGGGATCGGCACGTTCGCTGCGTGGTGCGCCGTGGTAGCTCTGCACACCGAGGCCCGCACCGTCGGGATCCCGTGGATGATCGCGGGGATGGTGGGCTACGTGGTCTACCGCCGCCGCCAGGGCCTCGATCTGCGCAGCACCCACCGCATCCCCCGCGCGGAGCGCCCGCCGGACTTCCAGCAGCTCGGCTACCGCACCGCGCTGGTGCCGATCTTCGGCGCGGACGTGAGCGCCACCGCGCTCTCGAGCGCCGCGAAGCTGATCGGCGAAGACGGGGTGCTGTACGCGATCTTCGTGCTCCCCGTCCCGAGCCAGCTCTCGCTGGAGGCGGGCCTCGAGGAGGAGGAGGCGCAGGGGCGCTCGGTGCTGGAGAGCGCCCGCATCCAGGCGCGCCGCGCGGGGATCAAGATCCACACCGGCCTGATCCGCACGCGCAACCCGGGGGCCGCGCTCGTCGAGGAAGCCCAGCGGCTGCACTCCGAGGTGATCTACTGGTCCACCCTCCACGCTCCCGCGGGCGAGCGTCGCATCGGCCCCACGGCGGTCTACCTGCTGGGAAAGCGTCCCTGCCGCGTGATCATCGAGACCGAGAGCGCTGGGAGCGTCAGCCGGCCGGCGGCGGTGGGGGCTGCAGGCCGATCACCACGCGCGCCCGCTTGACCCCGCCGCTCAGCGTCTCGCCGCCGCCCACCGCGAGGTTGCTGAGCGGCGCGATCGCCGAGGCGAAGCCGGAGAAGCCCGGGGTCTGGTTCAGCCCGAGCGATTCGAAGAGCCCTGAGAGCGTGTGGAATTCGACGAGCGCGCTCGGCTGGATCCCCTGGCCGAGGGCGCCCGCGGCGGCGTTGTAGTTGGGGGTGCCCGCGAGCGTGCTCTGGGGGTTGAGCGCTTCCTGCACGGAGGCCGCCCCGAGCCCCGCCACGAACTTACCCTGGCCTTCGGCGAGCGTCAGCGTGAGCGGGAAGTTCGGCAGCTTCACCGTCAGGGCGGTTTCGGTGCCGGGGACGGTGGTGGGGGATGTCTGCCCGCCGGCTTCGCGGTAGGCCTGCGCGATCTTTGCGAGCGCGGCGTGGGAGCGCGCGGGATCCTTGGAGGCGATGACCACCGCCGCCTGCAGGTCGAGCACGCTGCTGCCGCTCGCGTAGACGCCGGTTGCGCCCATCCAGCTCAGCAGGTCGCGCTGCACGTCGAGCGCGTGCGAGGTGAGCGGCGCGAGCAGGGTGGCGAGGCTGATGGTCCCGATGCTCACCCCGGAGGCGAGCGAGGCGAGCGTGTGCAGTCCGCGGGCGCTGCCGAGCATCTTGCCGAGATCGCCCACGCCGATCGCCAGCCAGGAGCCGCCGGGGAGCCCGCTGAGCACCTGCGCTCCGGTCGTGGAGGTGGTGGAGTTGGATGCTTCCACGCTCGATCCACCTGCCGCGGATTCCCCGCTGGATCCACTCGCCGCGGAGCTCGCGGGCAGCGTGTCGAAGTCGAGCGCGACCGTGTTGGCGGTGGGGATCAGGGAGACGTAGAGCTGGCCGGGGTTCCCGAGCACGCCCTCGATCAGCGGCAGGATCGACGCTTCCTTGCCGCCACCCGCGCCAGCTGAGCTCGTGAGCTCTTCGGGGCTCAGATACAGGTTGGCGAGTGCGGGTGGGGTACCGGCTCCCTGGGTGGTCGAGGCGAGCTTTGCGTAGGCCGCGGCACTCGCCAGCGAGGGGCCCCCGGCGGCGGTGTCGATCACGCTCTTGAGACCGGCTTCGCTGCCGATCACGGCGAAGCGGTGCACGATCCCCTCCGCGACGCCGTCGGGGGCCACCTGGTAGGTGACGCCGCGGTAGCTCGCGCTGTGCGCGCCCGCGCTGTGGGCCTGGGTTTCGAGGAAGGAGCGCGCCTTGGCGACGTCGGTGGTGTCGAGCACGAGCGCTCCCTGGGCGGAGCTCGAGTTGAGCGCCGCCGGCAGGCCGCCTTCGCCGAGTAGCGCCGCTTCCACGCCGGCGAGCCCTTCGGAGAGGACCTTCGCGAGCAGTTCTCCGCTCAGCAGACCCTGCGCGCGGGAGAGGTCGATCGCGCTGAGGAAGACTCCGGCGTGGGGTCCCAGCCAGGGCTGCACTTCCTTTGCGTAGTGCGGTGTGCGGCTTGTGGGCCCCGCCAGCAGCTTCAACAGCCCTTCGAAGGGCTTCTGGCGGCCGGTGAGGGTGCTCGCTGTCGAGGTCGCGTTCGTCTTCAGGCTGCCTTCGGGACGCACCACGGCGTCGATGTAGAGCGGCGCGGAGGCGGGGGTCACGGTGGCGGGGCTGGCACTCGTGCCGGAGGAGCTCGAACCGCAGCCTCCGAGTACACCGGCGAGGACCGCGGCAAGGAGCGTCACAGCCGCGGCGAGCATAGCCGGGAGGGCTGCCCGTACAGAGGACCTCACGGGTGGACTCGCGCGGAGGATCTCACGGGCGGATCGTATGCGTTACGAGGGCTGCGCGTGCAGGTCGCCTCGCAGATGGCGGCCTTGCAGCCTCGCCTGCAGTTCTGGGCGCTCTCGCGGGCGCTCTGCACGACCTCGTGAAAAACGGCTCTGTGCAGGGGTTTTGGTGCTTCTGGGGGGCGTCCGGAAGAAGAAGTGGGGGAAAATGTGCAATTGGGGTTGCGTTGTGGGGGAAAGTGGGATACCTTGCCGGGAACGAACCGAGGTGGAGAGGCTCCTCCCACCTCTCCACCTCGGTTCCAACGATCCGCTCAGGAGCCCAGACGTGGCTTTCCGTGGCACCTTCGACCACACGCTCGACGCCAAGAACCGCCTCACGGTCCCGGCCCGCTACCGGGCGACGCTGGCGGAGGGGGTGGTGATGGCGATGCCGGTCGACCTCGAGCCGTGCGTAGGGGTGTGGCGCCCGGAGGAGTACGAGCGCTACACCGAGCGCGCGCTGGCGGAGCTGCCCCCGCTCTCGCCACGCCTGGCGGAGCTCGAGCGGTTCTTCTACGGGAGCTCTCAGGACGTCGAGCTGGACGCCGCGGGACGGATCATGCTCCCAAGCTTCCTGCTCGAGCACGCCGCTCTCAGCAAGGAGGTCGTGGTGGTCGGCGCGGGGGACCGCCTGGAGCTGTGGGATCGGGACCGTTGGAACGAGCATCGACCGACGCTGCTGGGCGGCGTCGCGGAGATCACGGCGCGTGTCGACCATCCTGCTTGAGAGCGCATTCCAGCTGCGCCACCGAGCGCCTGGACCGCCACGGCATGTGAGGCTTGCCGGCCAATGTCGCTGGCCCGTACACGCCAGCCCAAGTCACACATCCATCAACCAGGGGCGCGCGTACTCGCAGGGCTCATGCTAGGCACTGTCGATATGTCCACCAGCATCCACATCCCCGTGCTCGCGGGGGAGCTGATCGGAGTCCTCGATCCACACCCGGGGCAGGTGGCGATCGACTGCACCTTCGGCGGCGGCGGCCACGCGCGCCTGGTGGCCCAGCGCCTGGGTGCGGGGGGGACGCTGGTGGCGATCGACCGCGACCCGGAGGCGGAGGAGCGCTTCGCGGAGCTCGCGGAGGATCTGCCGTGCGCGGTGCGCTTCATCCATAGCGGCTATGCGGAGGCACTCGAACTGCTGGCGCACGAGGGCGTGCGCGCGGACATGGCGTACTTCGACCTCGGGATGTCATCGATGCAGGTGGACACGCGCGAGCGCGGGTTCTCCTACTCCTACGACGCCCCGCTGGACATGCGCATGGACCCGACGCAGGAGCTCGACGCCCGCGAGATCCTCGCCACCTGGGATCAGCGCCGGCTGGCGGGGATGCTGCGCGAGCTCGGTGAGGAGCGCCATGCGGGCGCGATCGCCCGCGCGATCGTGCGCCGCCGCGAGCGGGCATCGATCGAGACGACGCAGGAGCTCGTGGAGATCATCAACTCGGCGATCCCGACCCCGGCGCGCTTCGCGGGGGGGCACCCGGCGAAGCGGGTCTTCCAGGCGCTGCGCATCGCGGTGAACGACGAGCTAGGGCAGCTCGATCGCGCGCTGCCGCTCGCGTGGGATCTGCTGCGCGAGGGCGGGGTGCTCGCGGGCATCTCCTTCCACTCTCTGGAGGACCGGCGCGTGAAGCACTTCCTCGCGGATCGCGCGCGGGGCTGCATCTGCCCGCCGGACCTGCCGGTGTGCGCGTGCGGGCGCGAGCCGCAGGCGGCGCTGCTGACGCGGCGCGCGATCGTGCCCTCGGCGGGTGAGCTCGCGCACAACCCCCGCGCTGGCTCCGCGCGGCTGCGCGCGGCGAGGAAGCTGACGGCGGAGCGGGGAGGCGCGGCGTGACACCGCCTCCTGCGGCGGCTGCCGCGCCGGTCCCCGCCGTCCGTCCCCGGCGTCCCGCCCGTCAAGGCCGTCCCGCTCAACCGCTCCGACCGCGGCGAATATCGGGGCCCGCCCGCCCTGCGCGCACCGCGCAGCGCCTGCCAGACAGCCTGCTCGATCGCCTACTCGACCGGCTGATCCGGGGGCGGGTGTGGATCGGCCTTGTGGCGTTCGCGCTGATCGGGATCGTGGCGATGCAGCTGTGGGTGGTGAAGCTGGGCGTGGGCATCGGCCGCGCACTCGAGCACGCGGCGTTGTTGCAGCGGGAGAACTCGACGCTGGCGATCGAAGACTCGGCGCTCGCCTCGGGCGAACGCGTCGAACGGCTGGCGGTCGCGAAGGGCATGGTGCCGGCGCCGCCGGGGGCGCTGCACTTCGACCCGCTCCGGGGGGCGCTGGACGCACGTCTGGCGGTGGCGGCGCTGGCGAGGCCGACCCAGCCGCAGATGGCCTCCGGCGTGACCACGGGCGCGGAAAGCACGAACACGGAAAGCAGCACTCAGGCTCCGGGGGGCTAGTGGCGAGCGTGCAGAGCCGCATCGGGGTGCTGTTCGCGGTCTTCATGCTGCTGCTGGCGGCGGCGGCGGCGCGCACGCTGTACCTGGGGGTGCTGCACGGGGGGGCGCTGCGGCGGGTGGCGCACACGCAGCAGGTGACGGATGAGACGGTGCCGGCGCAGCGGGGCACGATCACCGATCGCAACGGCACGGTGCTGGCGATCTCCGAACCGGCGCAGGACATCTCGGCGACGCCGTACCTGGTGAAGGATCCGCTGGGGGCGGCGCGGAGCCTGGCGCCGCTGCTGGGCCGCTCGCAGGCGCGGGTGCTGAGCGAGCTGAGCGAGCGCAGCGGCTTCGTGTACCTCGCGCGGGCGCTGCCGGCGGCGCGGGCGAAGGCGGTGCTGGCGCTGAAGATCCCGGGCGTGGCGGGCACGCCGACGATGCGCCGGGTGTACCCGCGGGGCGCGCTGGCGGGGCAGGTGTTGGGGATGATGGGCGCGGCGGGGATGGGCGTGTCGGGCCTGGAGTACGCGGACAACGCGATCCTCGAGGGTCACGCTGGGGAGCGGCGGGTGGTGAGCGACGCGCTGGGCCAGCCGATCTCGATCGCGGACGTCCACAGCGAGGTGCCGGGCGCGCGGGTGCAGCTGACGCTGGACGCGAACATCCAGCAGCGCAGCGAAGCGGTGCTGAACGCGGTGGGGCGGGTCTTTCACCCGCGGGATGCGACGGCGATCGTGATGGATCCGAACACGGGGGCGGTCCTGGCGATGGCGAACTGGCCGCAGCTGAACCCAAACAAAGCGGAGGTGCTCTCGGAAGCGGAACTGGAGAACCGCGCGGTGAGCTTCGACTACGAACCGGGCTCGACGTTCAAGGCGTTCACGGTGTCGGCGGCGCTCCAGGAAGGCCTGATTGCCCCGAACACGGAATTCTTCATCCCCAACCAGATCCAGGTGGCGGACCGCACGATCCACGACGCGGAGGAACACGGCGAAGAGATGCTCACCACGGCGCAGATCCTCGCGCGGTCGAGCAACGTGGGGGCGATCAAGATCGGGCTGCTGGAGAAAGCGCCGCGCTTCAACGCGTGGGTGCACCGCTTCGGCTTCGGGGCCCGCACGGGCCTGGGCCTGCAGGGCGAAGAAATCGGGCAGGTGCTGCCGCTGAGCCACTACTCGGGCTCCTCGATGGGCAACCTGCCGATCGGCCAGGGGGAGTCGGTGACCCCGATTCAGATGGCGAGCGCGTATGCGGCGATCGCGAACGGCGGCGTGCTGCGCCCCCCGCAGATCGTGGGCGCGGTGGACGGCCGCCCGGTGCGGCTGCCGCGGGGCCGCCGCGTGATCTCGGCGAGCACGGCGGGGCAGGTGCGCGAAATGCTGCGCGGGGTGCTCGCGCCGGGGGGCACGGCGAGCGAGGTGTCGGTCCCGGGCTACCAGCTGGCGGGCAAGACGGGCACGGCGAGCAAGATCGACCCGCTCACGGGCAAGTACTCCGAAACGGCGTACATCGCCTCGTTCATGGGCTTCGCCCCGGCCGCGGACCCGAAGCTGCTGTGCGCGGTGATCGTGGACGAACCGCAGACGGGATCGATCTTCGGAGGCACCGTCGCCGCCCCGGCGTTCGGCCAGATCATGGCCTTCGCGCTGCCCTACCTCGGGATCCCGCCCGGATAGAAGATCCTCGAGCGGGCGGCGCTCGCGAGGAGCCATGGCGAGGGGGCACCATCGTTCGATGTCGTCAAGGTCAACCTCCAGCGCGTCGTGAGCATCCCGGGGTTCATCGGATGCGTGCACGACGCGATGATCGGTCACCCGGTCAAGAGTCTGCGGCGGGCTGCGCAGCGTCAGATCGGCGCGCTGGAGAAGGAGATCGGCTTTGACATCAAGGTCATCAAGGGTTCCGTGAAGAGCGCCGCGGTCGACCGGGCGCCGGAAGCCGAGACGCTGCATGCGCAGCTCCTCGCGCTGCGCTCCCTGTCGAGTCACCTCGTCGTGGTGTTCGACGAGTTTCAGCGGCTGCGGCACTGCCCGGGCGATCCCCTGGCGATCATCCGTTCGGCGCTCATGAGCTCGGGCTCTAACCACGTCTCGCTGGTGTTCACGGGATCGATCCGCAACGCGCTGCAGATGATGCTCGAGGACTCCCACCAGCCGATCTTCGGCGAGGCCGCTCAGATGCAACTGCCGGCCATCAGCCGGATCGACTTCCTCGAGTACCTGGACTTCCAGTTCGAGGAGACCGGAAGGCCGGCGGATGAGGACGCGCTCAACTACCTGCTCAGCGCCACCGGCGCACACCCCCGCAGCACACAGCAGCTGGCGTGGGAGTGCTGGGCGAGCACGCCGGCGGGCCGGCGTGTGACACTTGAGACCGCGATCGACGCGCACGATCGGCTCGTGCAGACCATCGAGCGATCCGAGTTCGCATCGGTCCTGAATGTGCTGATGGGCGGCGACGAGGCGGAGGCGAACGAGGTTCGCGCGCTGCAGTTGCTGGCGGATCGCGGTGGCGAGCACATCACCAGTCGACCGGTCGCGGTGCGCTACGGGTTCTCCAGCCACTCGCGCGTGCGCCCGGCGCTCGTGCGGCTGCAGAGGCGCGGGCTGGTCGATCGGCGGGATAGCGGCTGGTACATCGTCGATCCGCTATTCGGGGAGTGGCTGCGGCGGGCGTCGCCGCTCGCGGATCGGGCAGCTTTCGAGGTGCAGCCTGACGTCTAGGCTGTACCGCCTATATGGTACAAATCTGGACCCGGTATACGGTACGAATGATCTCGCGGGGCGCGAGTGTGCTTCTGGGCTGCCGGGCGGGCGACCTCCTTCTCGTACGCGCAGTCCCGCGGTCCCTTCCAGGCCTGCCGGGTTTGGATGTAGCATGCTTTGTGCTACGATTGTCGGATGAGTCGTTCCTTGCACGTACGATTGGACGACAGCTCAGCGGCGGCCCTTAACGTCATCAGGAATGGGGGGCTGAGCGATTCCGAGGCCGTCCGCACTGCTCTACGCGAGGCGGCCGCAAGGCGCCGGGTCCGCTCTTCGATCGCCGCCGAGGTGCAGCGGCTCGCGGGCGACGATGCCGATCGAGCGGAGATGCGAGCCGTCCGCGAACAGATGGCGGAGTTGGCGCCGGAATCCATCGACTGACGTGGTGCGCGGCGAAGTCTTTCGCCTGCCCACTCCACGGGGAGCGCGTGGCCGAGAGCAGCTCGGCGCTCGTTATGCGGTGATTGTCCAAGCGGACGAGTTCCTTGGGTTGAGCACCGTCCTCGTCTCGCCGACCTCCACCAGCGCCCAAGCGGCGAGCTTTCGACCAACCATCACCCTCGAAGGTGCTGCCACGCGCATCTTGGTAGAGCAGACGACTGTTGTCGACCCCCAGCGTCTGGGGCGCTCCGCGGGACGACTCGCTGCGGATGAGCTTCGAAGTGTCGATGACGCGCTTGCTCTCGTCCTCGGCCTGTAAAGCTCCGTGGAGAGCAAGGGACGGCGGCGGACGACAGTCGAACCAGGAGGTCGGCGGTTCGACCTTCGCGTGGGTGATGGACGTAGTCGAAGTCGAACCCGTGCGTGGATCAGGCCGCGGAAGGTGGCGTGGCGCGCACCGTGGGCAGGACTGTTCCGAGCAGGCCGCGCACGGTCGCGGCGAGGACGTTGATGTGGTCGAAGTAGTCGCGCCAGAGCACGATCTCGCCATCGCGGACATCGAAGCGCCCGCAGACCCAGAACTGGGCGCGCAGGCGGCCGAGCTTCAGGACATCGGTGCGCTCGGTCAGGACCGACGGTCCGTCGGCGGAGATCGTGTGCAGGTGGGCCTCGAACCCGGCGCCGGCGGGACGGGCCATGGCCTGGAATAGCCGCCGTACGCGCTTGCGCCCGCGCACGGTGGGGAGTCCGATGTTTTCGTACACCACGTCCACCGCCAGGAGCTGTGTCGCCTGCTCGACCTCGTTGCGGCGAAGCAGGTCGAGGAACCGTTCGACCACCAGCTTGGGCGTCGAATCGCCTCCGTGTGGGTCGGCCGCTTCGCCTGCGGTCTCGCTTGCTATCTCAGCCATGCCTCAAGCATACGACGATTACGCCCTGTTGAGCTACGGCGATCTGGGGTCGGTCGAGGGCGCCGGCTGCTTGCGCTCCTCCAGCCACTTCAGGATGGCCGCTCCGCCCGCGGCGCTGCCGACGAGCACGAACCCGGCGAGCACGAGCCAGCTGAGCAGCGCGAACGCGACGCCGATCGTGCCGAACTGCTTCGCGGAGGCGCTGATCGAGTGGGGCAGGTAGATGAGCGTGAACCCGGCGAGCGTGGTCATGCCGAGCGCGGCGACGATCGCGCCGGGCAGCAGCTGCCGCCAGCCCAGCCGCCGTCCCAGGAGCACGTAGGGGGTCGAGAGCCACGCCAGGAAGCCCACGAGCAGCGAGCCGGCCACGTGCCACCACCCGGCCGCGATGCTCGCCACCAGCGGACGCACGCTGAGATAGGCGGGGATCAGGGCGATCCACAGCAGATGCCAGTGGGTGCCTCGAATGCCGGCGGGGGACAGCTTGTAGGAGAGCTCGTACAGGCGCTGCAACGCCCGCGCGAGCGACAGCGCCGAGGCGACGACCAGCACGAAGCCGATCACGGTGACGCTGTGGGCGACCGCTGCGGAGGGGGCGAACACTTCGCGCGCGCTCTGCGCGGCCGAGCCGGAGAGTTTCAGCCGATCGATTATGCGCTGCGCGAAGTCGTGTGCGTCGGCGAGTGGCACCACCGAGCTGTACACGATCAACAGCGGGAACAGCGAGCTGAACGCCAGCGCCCCGAGCGCGACCCCGCGATCGACCGCCTGCACGGCGGCAAGGCGCTCGAGCCACCTTGCGAGCGGTCCGGACGGCGCCAGCAGCAGTCGCGTGAGACCTTTCTGAGCTGAGGAGCGCGTTCGGCGAATCTGCACCCTCGCAGGCTAGCTGGGCCAAGCTCGCCTGCGATGTCCATCTCTGACTACCTGCCGGTCTCACGCGCGAGCGGCGTGCGGTGGGCCGACCAGCCCGTGGGAGACTGCACGACGCCCGTGGTCGCCCGACCGTGTCGGAGGCCGAAACTAGACTCAGAGCCGATGCGAAGAGGGCGTGTGCACCGATGAGGCTGGCGGACTTGATCCCTGCGGGTCTGAGCGCGGGCGGCGTCGCGGGGGACGTTGCCGTGGTGGGGATCGCGGGCGACGCGGCGGCGGCGGAGATATCAAGCCTGGCGTACGACAGCCGGCGGGTGGGGCCGGGCGCGCTGTTCTTCTGCGTGCCGGGGGCAGACAGCGACGGGCACGATCATGCGGCGCAGGCGGTGCGGGCGGGCGCGGCGGGTCTGGTGGTCGAGCGTCCCCTCGGCCTCGGCGTCCCGGAGGTCCTTGTGCGCTCGGTGCGCGCGGCGATGGGACCGGTGGCTGCGCGCTTCTACGGCGATCCGAGCGCGACGCTGGAGGTGGTGGGG
>JBIOEY010000041.1:0-16212 GCA_044446505.1 Solirubrobacterales bacterium | reverse complement strand
CTGTCAACTAATCCTTATGATCTAGGCAATGGCCACCATCGCGCGCAACTCCGGCGGGGGTGCCGGGGACGAGCCCGAGCGCCTCACCGTCGCCCCGATCGTGGGGCCTGAGGATCCCCGCCGCTTCACCGACTCGGGGATCGAGATCGCAGAGCTCTACACCGAGGCCGACCTTCCCGACGATCTCGACCTTGGGGAGCCCGGCGAGTACCCCTACACCCGCGGCCCCCACCGCGAGATGTACCGCCGCCAGCTGTGGACGATGCGCCAGTACGCGGGCTACGCCTCCGCGAAGGAGTCGAACCGCCGCTACCGCTACCTGCTCTCCAAGGGCTCCACGGGCCTCTCGATGGCCTTCGACCTCCCCACCCAGCTGGGCCTGGACTCCGACAACCCGCGCTGCCTCGGCGAGGTGGGCCGCACGGGCGTGGCGATCGACACGATCGACGACATGCGCACCGCCTTCGAGGGGATCCCGCTCGATCAGGTCTCCACCTCGATGACGATCAACGCCCCCGCCGCCTGCCTGCTGCTGCTGTATGAGCTTGTCGGCGAGGAGCAGGGGGTGCCCTCCGAGCAGCTGCGCGGGACCACCCAGAACGATGTGCTGAAGGAGTACATCGCGCGGGGCAACTACATCTACCCCCCCGAGCCCACGATGAGGCTCACAACCGACATCTTCCAGTACTGCCACGAGCGGGTGCCGAGGTGGAACACGATCTCGATCTCGGGCTACCACTTCCGCGAGAAGGGGTGCTCGGCGGTGCAGGAGGTGGCGTTCACGCTGTGCTCGGGGATCGCCTACGTGCAGGCCGCAATCGACAAGGGCCTCGACGTGAACGACTTCGCTCCGCGCCTGGCGTTCTTCTTCAACGGCCACAACAACGTCTTCCAGGAGGTCGCCAAGTTCCGCGCCGCGCGGCGCATGTGGGCGCGGATCATGCGCGAGCGCTTCGCCGCCACCGACCCCCGCGCGATGATGCTCCGCTTCCACACCCAGACCGGCGGGGTCACCCTCACCGCGCAGCAGCCGGAGAACAACATCGTGCGCGTCGCCCTGCAGGGCTTCGCCGCGGTGTGCGGGGGCACGCAGTCGCTGCACACCAACGGCTTCGACGAGGCGCTCGCGCTGCCCACCGAGCGCGCCGCGAAGATCGCGCTGCGCACCCAGCAGATCCTCGCCCACGAGTCGGGCGCCGCGGACACGGTGGACCCCTTCGCGGGCTCCTACCTGGTCGAGTCGCTCACCGACGAGATCGAGACCCGCGCGCAGGAGCTGATCGACAAGGTCGACGCGCTCGGTGGCTCCGTGAGCGCGCTGGGCTTCATCACCGGCGAGATCGACGAGTCCGCGTGGGGCTACCAGGAGCGCTACCGCATCGGCCAGGACATCGTGGTCGGCGTCAACAAGTTCCAGGAGGACGACATCGAGGTCCCCGACCTGCTGCGCGTGGACCCCCAGTCCGAGCGCGAACAGGTCGCCCGCCTCACCGCCTTCAAGGCCGACCGCGACCACGCCCTGGTGGAGCGCCGCCTCAATGAGCTGCGCGTCCTCGCCCGCGGCAGCGAGAACCTGCTGCCCGCGATCCGCCAGGCGCTGAAGGACCGCTGCTCCCTCGGCGAGGTCTGCGGGGCGATGCAGGACGTGTTCGGGCGCTACGCGCCGACGTTTTAGGTAGCGCCCACATGCGGCCAAGAGAGCGAGGCCGGCAACGCCACATGTGGCGTTGCCGGGACGGCCGCATGCGGCCGTCCCACGAACCCGCACATGTGCGGGTTCGCACCGGACCGTACATGTACGGTCCGGCCACCCGGCGCATGCGCCGGGTGGTACAGCTTAATTAGACATGTACAACGCCCGCTCGGTCGGCGCAGGAGTCGATAGTTGGGAGTAGTAGCATCGACGCCATGGTTGTCGCCGAGCAGCTACCGCAGGAGTTGGCAGGTCAACACGCTGGCGAGACGCGGGTCAAGGATGTCCGTATCGATCTTCGCGAAGACTCGTCGGGGCGTCCGGCGCTGTTCGTCGTGCTCGTCCTTTCGGAGCCGCCGAAGGGCGCCGACACCTGGCCGATCGACGATCTGTGGAAGCTTCGGCGCATGGTCGGCGACGCCAAAGCAAGGATGGAGGCGCAGGCAGAGTCCGCTGTGCCCGAGCTTCCGTGGTACGTCGTCTTCGAGTCCGAGTACGACGAATTGCTGGATGCCGAAGACATCGGCGAGCAGCTCGACGCCGACGGCTGACAACCGTGCCCCAGGCCGTCCCGATCGACCCTCTGAAGCTCACCGAGGCGGGGCGGGCCTTTGCAAATCAATCGGGCGGCAAGGGCCGCCCACGTCCCATCTGGCTTCGGCGTTCGGTCTCGTCCGCGTACTACGCCCTCTTTCACAGACTTTGCAGAGATGCCGCCGCACACCTGCTTCCCAAGGGCACCCATCAGGAGCAGTTGCAGCTGGCGCGAGCCTTCGGGCACCGCGACATGAAGGGGGTGTGCGCCCAGATCGCCGGGCGCGAAGGCGGCACTCATCAGTATGTTCGACCACTGGTCAACGGTCTGAAGCAGACCGGCATCGCGGATGTTGCCCTTGCCTTCTGCGACCTGCAGGAGGCCCGCCACCGCGCCGACTACGACCATCTGTCCGCCTTCTCCAAGGCCGTTGCGCTGGCCCATGTCGAGGACGCCGAGAAGGCGATGCAGACGCTTGACAAAGCCAGAAAGCGAGATCGGGATGCGTTCTTCTCGCTGCTCGCCATCGGGGCGAGGCTTCATTGAGGTCGGCTCCCAGGACCCAGCTCCCACAAATATGCTCGTCGCCGCAAGTGAGTAGGGTCTGCCGATGCTCGCCGCCTCGCTCTACCAGGTCGTCCTCGCCGTCCACATCATGGCCGTGGTCATCGCCTTCGGGGTGACGTTCGCCTACCCGATCCTGTTCACCGTGATCGCCCGCCGCGACCCGCGCGACCTGCCGCTGCTGCATCGCATCGAGTACACGGTCGAGCGCCTGCTCGTGAACCCCGGGCTGCTGCTCGTGATCCTCGCCGGCATCTACCTCGCGAGCAAGGGGCACCACTGGAGCGACTTCTTCGTGCAGTGGGGGCTCGCCGTCGCGATCGTCATCGGCGGTCTCGTCGGGTCGGTGACGATCCCCGTCTCCAAACGCGCCGAGCAGCTCGCCGCGCGGGACATCGCCGCCGCCGGAGAGCGGGGCGAGGGCACGCTCGAGATGAGCGCCGAGTACCGGGCGCTCGTGCGCCGGCTGTGGATCGTGGGAACGCTGATGAGCGCGCTCGTGCTCGTCACGATCCTCTTCATGGCCATCAAGCTGTAGGCGCTTTTCCGCCTGGAGACACAGCCCCGGCGGAGCCCGGCCCGCGGTACCCTGAGCCCCATGCACCCTCCGGAGCACCGATTCAGATGAGCGGCGACGGCTACCGAGTCGCGGTCGTCGGCGCCACCGGGCAGGTGGGCTCGCTGATGCTGCGCCTCCTGCGCGAGCGCGCGTTCCCCGCGCGGGAGGTCGTCCCCTTCGCCTCCGAGCGCTCCGCCGGGCGTGTGCTCGAGGGCGCCGCAGCCGATGGAGGCGATCTCACCGCCCAGGCGCTCAGCGACGAGGCGATCCAGGGCTTCGACCTCGCGCTCCTCTCCGCCGGGGGCGCGATCTCGGGCGAGTGGGCGCCCCGCTTCGCCGACGCCGGGGCCGTCGTGGTCGACAACTCCTCGCGCTGGCGCATGCACGACGACGTGCCGCTCGTCGTCGCCGAGGTCAACCCCGACGCGCTCGCCGCGCACCACGGGATCGTCGCCAACCCCAACTGCTCCACCATGCAGATGGTCGTCGCGCTCAAGCCCCTCCACGACGCCGCCGGGATCGAGCGGCTCGTGATCTCCACCTACCAGGCGGTCTCCGGGACGGGCAAGGCCGCGGTGGACGAGCTGCTCGAACAGTCGCACGCGCTGCTCCACGAGCGCGAGATCGAGCCCCCCGGCGCCTACGCCCACCAGATCGCCTTCAACGCGCTCCCCCACGCCGGCAGCTTCGCTGCCGGGGACGACCACACCGACGAGGAGCGCAAGCTGATCGACGAGACCCGCAAGATCCTCGGCGACCCCGCGATCCGCGTGAGCGCCACCTGCGTGCGCGTGCCCGTCCTCACCGGGCACTCCGAGGCCGTCAACGTCCAGACCCGCGAGTCGCTCACACCCGAGCGCGCCCGCGAGCTGCTCGCCGCGGCGCCCGGCGTCACCGTGCTCGACGACCCCGACGCCGCGCTCTACCCGCTGGCAATCGACGCCGCCGGCAAGGACGACGTGTTCGTCGGGCGCATCCGCCGCGACCCCGGCCACGAGCGGGCGCTCGACCTGTGGATCGTCGCCGACAACCTCCGCAAGGGGGCGGCCACCAACGCGGTGCAGCTCGCGGAGCTGCTGCACCAGCGGGGGCTGATCCGCCCTGACGCCCGAATGCCGGCGCCTGGCGGCGTCCTCAGTCGCTCGCGTGCATAGCACGCCACGCTCCCTGCGTCCTGGCCAGTCTTGGCCTTCGAACGTCAGGCTGTTCATGGACTAGCTGAAGGAGTAGAGCGAGACCGCTCGAAACATGAGGGCAATGCCCTCCACCGAAGCGCAGCGCACCCTTGTGAAGTCCCCCCCCGAGCTGTGGGCCGAGCTGAGCGACCCCACCTCCTTGGCGCGACACCTCGGCGAGCTCGGCGAGATCCGCATCGCACGCGTCGAGGCCGAGAGGAGCGTCGAGTGGGAGGCCGACTCCGCCACCGGCACCGTCGAGCTCAAGCCCTCCGGCTGGGGCACCAAAGTCACGCTCACCGTCGTCCGCGAGGCCCCCGAGCCGGTGGCCGTGCCGGAGCCCGAGCTCGAGCCTGAGCCGGAGCCCGAGCCGGTCCCCGAGCCGATCCCCCAGGCGCGTCCGAAGCTCTTCGCCAGGGTCTTCCGCCGCTGGCGCAAAGAGCAGCCGGCCCTTGAGCCCGAGCAGGCCGAGGCGGCACCCGAAGCAGAGGAGCCACCGGACCTCGCCGCCGAACTGGCCGCCGAGCTGGCGCGGGTGGAGGAGGAGATGGCCGAGCAGGACGCGGCGCTGCTGAGCGGGGTTCTGGACCGCCTGGGCGCGGCGCACCACCGGCCGTTCTCGCGCGGCTAGAAGGTGGCGCAGCCGGGCCCCTCTTTTTCGGTCAGGGCTGCCTCGAAACCCCGGCGGCGAGCGGCGTGCCCTTGCCACATGTGAAAAAATCTTGTGTCCGCGCAGGGCGCGGGAGGGTCTGGAGGGGTGTGGCGGGGATAACATCGGGCGGCCCATGATGCGCGCGAAGGCACCGGAGACCTACGAGGAGAAGCTCGCCCAGCTGCAGGAGCTGCGCACGGCGGCGCTGCACTCCGCCCCCGAGGCCGAGGAGAAGCAGCACGCGCGCGGCAAGTACACCGCGCGGGAGCGCGTGGAAAAGCTGCTCGATCCCGGCTCCTTCCAGGAGCTCGACACGTTCGTGCGCCACCGCACCTACGAGTTCGAGATGCAGAAGAACCGCCCCTGGGGCGACGCCGTGGTCACCGGCCACGGCACGATCGACGGCCGCCAGGTGTGCGTGTTCAGCCAGGACTTCACCGTCTTCGGGGGCTCCCTCGGGGAGGTGATGGGGGAGAAGATGTGCAAGATCATGGACCTCGCCGCCAAGATCGGGTGCCCCATGATCGGGATCAACGACTCCGGCGGCGCCCGCATCCAGGAGGGCGTCGTCTCGCTGGGCTCCTACGGGGACGTGTTCCTGCGCAACGTCCGCAGCTCCGGGGTGATCCCCCAGATCAGCCTCGTGATGGGCCCCTGCGCCGGCGGGGCGGTGTACTCGCCCGCGATCACCGACTTCGTCTTCATGGTCGCCGAGACCTCCCACATGTTCATCACCGGCCCCGACGTGATCAAGACCGTCACCGGCGAGGAGGTCGGCTTCGAGGAGCTCGGCGGGGCGATGTCCCACAACACCAAGTCAGGAGTTGCCCACTTCGCCTCCGTGGACGAGGACGCCTGCCTGGAGGACTGCCGCTACCTGCTGAGCTTCCTCCCCTCCAACAACCTCGGGACCGTCCCCCGCGTGCAGCCCACCGACGACCCGCTGCGGATGGACCCCGAGCTCGACCACGTCGTCCCCGAGCACCCCAACAAGCCCTACGACATGCGCGACGTCGTGCGCCCGATCGTGGACGATGGGGAGTTCCTCGAGATCCACGAACACCACGCCAAGAACATCATCTGCGGCTTCGCGCGCGTGGACGGGTGGACCGTCGGGATCGTCGGCAACCAGCCCTCCCAGCTCGCGGGGGTGCTCGACATCGACGCCTCCGCGAAGGCCGCCCGCTTCGTGCGCACCTGCGACGCCTTCAACATCCCCCTGCTCACCTTCTGCGACGTCCCCGGCTTCCTCCCCGGGACCGCGCAGGAGTGGGGGGGGATCATCCGCCACGGCGCCAAGCTGCTCTACGCCTTCGCCGAGGCCACCGTACCGAAGGTCACGATCATCACCCGCAAGGCCTACGGGGGCGCCTACGACGTGATGTCCTCCAAGCACCTCGGGGCAGACTTCAACCTCGCCTGGCCCACCGCCGAGGTCGCGGTGATGGGGCCCGAGGGCGCCGTCAACATCATCTACCGCCGCGACATCGCCTCGAGCCCCACGCCCGAGGAGCGCCGCCGCACGCTGATGGACGACTACAAGGCCCGCTTCGCCAACCCCTACACCGCCGCCGAGCGCGGCTACATCGACGACGTGATCGTCCCCCACGAGACCCGCCCGTGGCTGGTCAGCGCGCTACGCACGCTCGAGACCAAGCGCGAACCCGGGCCCAAGCGCAAGCACGGGAACATCCCGCTGTAGGGGCCCGCCCCCGCCCGACTTCAATGCTGCGGGCAGATGGGAAAGCGGCTACGCGGCTATGTGCTGCGACGACGCCCCCGCCGTTCTCCCAGCGCCAGCCAGAGCGGGTAGGTGGCGAACAGCAGCGCGGAGAGGAGGTGCGTGCGCTGCCCCGCGCGGCGGGGGTCAAAGCGGAAGACACCCGAGTTGAGCATCCAGTCGCGTCCGCTCTGCGCGCGGCAGCCCTCCCAGATGCGCCGCGTCCAGGGGCGATCGAGATACAGCGAGATGCTGGTCGCCAGGAAGACCCCGGCGGTCGCCTTGCTCACCGCGCGCGCCGCGGGGGTGCGCTCGGGCATCAGCCGGCCGTAGGCGCGGCCCGTCGCATACAGCCAGGGTGGGTCGATCAGGAAGGAGATGGGGCCTCCTCGGGCGTCGTGGTGGGGTTCGTGCTCGGAGGGGCCTGGGGCACCTCCCGACCCAGCAGATGGTACGCCAGACGGGTCGCGAGCGCCATGATCGTGATCTGCGGGTTCACCCCGAGCGAGCTCGGCATCACGCTGCCGTCCGCGACGTGCAGCCCCTCGACGCCGTGCACGCCCAGGTCGGGGTCGAGCACCCCGCGCGCCGGGTCCGCATCCGCGCGGGCGGTCCCGAGCGGATGGAACGCCATCAGTTTCAGATCGCGCGCGCGGGCGCGCTCCGGGGTGACCCCGGGGGGCAGCGGCAGGTAGACCTCGCGGGCCCCGGCAGCGAGGAAGAGCTCGTTGAGGCGAGCAAGACCGACGCGGAACTTCGCGACGTCCCGCTCGGCTATGTCGTAGCGAATCATTGCCTGACCACCGCGCACCCCGCGCACGCTTCCGCGCGAGCCGTCGCTGACCATCAGTCCAAACTGCGCGAGGCGCCGGTAGTTGGCCATCGCCGCGGCGTGGCGGGCACCGGCCAGGGGCAGCGAGAGCGCAACGTAGGCGGGCGGGCCGGAGACACCCTCGAACATGATCCCCTGAGGGGCGAACTCATCGACATAGAAGCTCTGGGGCACCCCGCGCGCCATGTCCACGACCTCATCCATCAGGGCGAAGGCGGCGGTGGCGGGGTGCAGCACCAGGTTTCGCCCCAGCTGCCCCGAGGCGTCTCCGATCCCACTGCGCGCGAGCAGCAGCGGGGTGTGGATCGTGCCGGCGGCCACCACGACCCGGGGAGCGCGCACCTCCAGACTCCCCGTGCGATCGTTGGCCAAGCGCGCCCGCACCCCCCGTGCACGGCCCCCCTCGACGAGGATGCGCTGCACGTCGGCCCCCACGACGATCGTGGCTCCCGCGGCCTCTGCGCGTGGAACATAGGTGATGCCGACGTGCTGCTTGGCGGAGGTGGGGCAGCCGAAGGCGCACACCCCGGAGCCCACGCAGCCGCGGGCGTTGCGCCGCAGGTATCCGTGCGACCAGCCCAGCCGCTCGGCCCCGCGCCGTGCGACGGCGGCGTTTGCGCCGGCCAACTCAGGGGTGACCTCAGCGACCGAGAGGGCGCGTTCGACGCGTTCGAAGCAGGGGTCGAGCTCGCCGCCGTCGAGCTCCAGTCCGTGCGCGCTGCGCCAGCGCTCCAGCACGTGGACGGGCGTGCGGAAACAGGTCCCCGAGTTCACGAGCGTGGTGCCCCCCAGGCCGCGCCCGAGCGGCAGCAGGATCGGCGGAGTGCCGAGTGTCGTCGTCTGGCCGCCGTCGCGGTAGAGGCGGGCCATCATCTCCAGGGGCCGCGCGGTGAAGTCATCGGGATCGTGGTGGGCGCCCTGCTCGAGCACCACCACCCTTGCCCCGCCCTCGGCGAGCTCCGCGGCGGCAACGGCCCCCCCTGCTCCCGCGCCAATCACGCAGACGTCGGCGTCGAGCGTGCGGGTCGCGCTCACGGGCGGATTCCCCCGGCGGTGGGATACAGGGTGCACCCGGCGAGGGGCCAGGACCTCACGGCCGCCCCTCGGCGCGACGCAGGGCACGCCCACGCGCCACCACGGCATCGGCGTCCCACCCGAGCGCGCGGGCGAGGGCGGGCTCTTCGTAGCGCTCCATCCCGAGCAGCGACTGAGCAAGCTGGTCGGCGGGAGCGAGACGCCTGAGGAGCGAGACCCCGCGGGGGCGCCGGCCGAGCGCGACCAGGACGCGGAGCCCCGTGCGCTGAGGCCACGGGGCGGCAGCGAGGAAGCCGTCGAGCTCCTGGGACACATGGCGAGCCTATCAGCGCCCTGGCCATCCAGCCAACGACCCTCGGGCCGTGGCCGGCCGGTCAACAATGGCCCGCGCCGGCCCGGCGCACGGACGCCGGGCACCTACACTGTGAGCCGACGATGGTCAACCGTCGCCCCCAACTGGAATTGATCGCGCCAACGGCCTCCCCGCAGGAGGCGGCGGCGATCGTGGCGGCGCTGGAGCGGTTCATGAGAGACACCGCGCCACGGCTCGCACCGGTGCGCGAGCGACGGGATCTGTGGACCAGGATGGCGATGCTCGAACGCGTTGGGCGCGAGGACGAGTGGCCGTCGGACTGGGGCGATCCGCACCCATGGGAATGAGGCGGAGCCTCGCTCGACCGAGCGGGTGCTGCCGCGCCGCACACCAGCCCTGAACACGCGTCGTACCCCAGCCCTGAACAAATACCCAAAAGCCGCTAGCCTTTAGGGCCAAATCAGCTTCCCGCCCGCCGTCAAACCGCAAGCAAGCCCGAGAAGGCCCGAGTAGGCCCGAGTAGGCCCGGATCAGGAGGTCCCGTCGATGGAGCCAACCGCCGTACCCCCCGCCCCCCGCGGCACCCTGGAGGACCCGGAGATCCTGCAGAACGTGCCGGGTCACGTGATCCCGATCCTGCAGCGGGAGTTCGACGACTTCAAGACCGAGGCCACGAAATTCCTGGAGGGGCAGACCCCCGAAGACGAGTTCATCAAGTTCCGCCTCAAGCAGGGGGTGTACGGGCAGCGCCAGCCGGACGTGCAGATGATCCGCGTGAAGCTCCCCTTCGGGGGGATCACGCCCGAGCAGCTGGAGAGGTTCGCGGAGGTCGTCGAGAAGTACGTGCCGCTCAACAAGGGCCACATCACGACGCGCCAGAACATCCAGATGCACCACATCCCGCTGCCGGACGCGGAGCGCGCGATCCGCGAGCTCGGCGAGGCGGGGCTCTCCAGCCGCGAGGGGTGCGGCAACACGGTGCGCAACGTCACCGGCGACCCGTGGGCGGGGGTGGCCACGGACGAGCTGTTCGACATGACCCCCTACGCGGGGGCGTACGTGCGCTACTTCGTGCGCCACCCCACCACCCAGGCGATGCCGCGCAAGATCAAGACCGCCTTCGACGCCAGCGAGCCGGGGCGGGCGATCAGCGAAATCCACGACATCGCCTACCGGGCGCGCGTCCGTGAGGTCGATGGTCGGGGATCTGTAAGGGGCGCGCAGATGCTGGTGGGCGGGGGCACCTCGATCATGCCGCGCAAGGCGCCGGTGCTGTACGAGTTCGTGGAGCTCGACAACGGCGAGTACCTGAAGATCGCGGAGGCGGTGTTCCGCATCTTCGACCGCCAGGAGTGGCTGCGCTCCAACCGCGCGCGGGCGCGGATCAAGGTGTTCGTGGACAAGTACGGGATCGACGAGCTGCGCCGCCAGGTGGAGGAGGAGATCGAGGGCGAGTGGGTCTCCGAACGGGACTTCTCGGTGGAGGGCCGGCTGTTCCTCGACGACGAGCGCGAGAGCGCGCCGGCGCCCCCCGCCACCTACGGGAGCCCCAACGGGGATGTCTCGGAGTTCGAGCGCTGGAAGGCGGCGAACGTGCGCGCCCAGAAGCAGGAGGGCTTCGTGACGGTGGAGGCGAAGATCACCCGCGGCGACCTCACCCCCGAGCAGTTCCGCGGGCTGGCGGCGATCGTGCGCGACCACTCGGGCGGCTACGCACGCACCACGGTGCAGCAGAACCTCGTGCTGCGGTGGGTGCGCCACGAGAGCGCCTACGACGTGTGGCGCGCGCTCGGCGAACTTGGCCTCGGAGACGCGGGCTCGCGGGAAATCGACGACGTGGTCTCGTGCCCGGGCACCGACTCGTGCAAGCTCGGGATCACGAGCTCGATGGGCCTCAACCAGGCGGTGCAGGAGCGGATCGAGGCGATGAACATCTCCGACCCCCTCACGCGCGCGATCCACATCAAGATCAGCGGTTGCCCCAACGGGTGCGGACAGCACCACGTGGGCAGCATCGGCTTCACGGGAGCGTCGATCAAAGTCGGGGAGCACACGATCCCCGCGTACATCCCCCACGTGGGCGGGGCCTTCGAAGGCAAGGAGATCGAGTTTGGCCTGCGCCTGAAGGCGCGCCTGCCGTCCAAGCGGGTGCCGGATGCCGTGGAGCGGTGGATCCGCCACTACGAGTCCACGCGCGAGGACGGCGAGGAGTGGGCCGCCTTCGTGCAGCGCGTGGGCACCCCGGAGCTGGAGGGCCTGGTCAAGGATCTCTCGCTGCCGGTGGAGTTCGGTCTGGAGACGATGGGCCAGTTCATCGACTGGAACCGCGACGTGCCCTTCCAGGTGATCCGGGGAGAGGGCGAGTGCGCGGTCTGAGGGACACCCTGCGCGAGGCGGTGTCCCGTCACGGCGACGGGGCGGTGCTGCTGTGCTCCTTCCAGAAGGAGGAGTCGGTGCTGATCGACGAGCTCCTGCAGATCGAGGACGGCGAGCGGGTGCGGATCGTGACGATCGACACGGGCGTGCTGTTCGAGGAGACGCTGCAGACGTGGCGGGCCTTCGAGGAGCGTTTCGGGATCGCGGTGGAGGTGTTCGACGCGAGCGCTCCGGAGGGCGATCGGTGGACGGGCCCGGAGCACTGCTGCTCAGTGGCGAAGGTCGCCGCACTGGAGCAGGCGCTCGCAGGCGCGGAGGGCTGGATCACGGGGATCCGCCGCGAGCAGGCTCCGACGCGCGAGCAGGCCGAGACGATCGAACGCGACGAGGGGCGGGGCCTGTGGAAGTACAACCCGCTGGCGCTCTGGACGGAGAAGGACCTGTGGCGACGGATCCACGAGCGCGAGTTGCCGTACAACCCCCTGCACGACCGCGGATACGCCTCGATCGGGTGCGCCCCGTGCACCCAGCCGGGCAGCGGCCGCGAGGGCCGCTGGGCGGGAACGGAGAAGATTGAGTGCGGTTTGCACGTTGAGGCAGTGAACTGATGGGCAACGTGCGAATCGAGGGGGCTATCTGATGCTGGGCATTTCGGTCGAGGTGATCCTGTTCGGGCTGGGCGTGGGCATCCTGATCGGCCTCACGGGGATCGGCGGGGGATCGCTGATGACGCCGCTGCTGATAATCGTGCTGGGGATCACCCCGGTGGTGGCGGTGGGCACGGACCTGATGTACGGCGCGATCACGAAGACGCTGGGCGGCTACAGGCACCTGCGCAAAGGGACGGTCGACCTGGGGGTCTCGCGCTGGCTCGCCTACGGGGGCATCCCGGGGGCGCTGCTGGGGGTGCTGATGGTGGACCGCCTGCACAAGGCGTACGGCAAGGAATTCGACAACGTGCTGATCGGCTGCGTGGCGGGGGCGCTGATCGTCGTGGCGACGGTGGTGCTGGTGCGGACGTTCCTGCTGAGCCACATGGCGGCGCGGGAGCAGGAGAGCTTCGAGTTCACCAACCGCAAGGGCATGGCCGCGGCGCTCCTGGGCTTCGTGCTGGGCCTGATCCTGGGCCTCACCTCGGTGGGCAGCGGGGCGCTGATCGGGGTGGCGATGATCGTGATCTTCCGGCTCACCCCGCGCCGGGTGGCGGGCTCGAGCGTGTTCGTCGCGGCGCTGCTGCTGTGGGTGGCGGGGATCGCGCACATGATCAGCGGGAACGTGGACTACGGCCTGATGGGCAACATCCTGATCGGCTCGATCCCGGGGGTGTGGATCGGAACGCACTTCATCGACCGCGTGCCGGCGGACGCTCTGCGGGTGACGTTGGGCGCGGTGCTGCTGGGCTCGGCGCTCGCGCTGGTCAAGAACGCGGGCGGCCAGATGCCGGTGTGGGCGATCTTCGGCGCACCCCTCGCGGTGGGGGCGATCGGCTGGCTGACCCGCCATCGGCGGACTCCGCAGGTGGCGGCCACGCTACCGACGTCGGAGGCGATCCCGTGAGCGTGGCGTCCACATCGCCGGCGGCGAAGGCGATCGCGTGAGCGCGGCGACCGCACTGCCCATGTGGGAGGCGATCCCGTGAGCGTGGCGGCGCGCCCCCAGCTGAGCCACCTGCGGGCGCTGGAGAGCGAGGCGATCCACGTGATGCGGGAGGTGGCGGCGGAATTCGAGCGCCCGGTGCTGCTGTTCAGCGGTGGGAAGGACTCGATCGTGCTGCTGCGCTTGGCGGAGAAGGCGTTCCGCCCGGCGCCGTTCCCGTTCCCGCTGATGCACGTGGACACGGGCCACAACTTCGAGGAGGTGATCGAGTTCCGCGACCGCCGCGTGGCGGAACTGGGGGAGCTCCTGATCGTGGCGAGCGTGCAGGAGTCGATCGACAGCGGGCGCGCGGTGGAGGAGACGGGGCCGCGGGCCTCGCGCAACCGCCTGCAGACGGTGACGCTGCTGGACGCGATCTCCCAGAACGGCTTCGACGCGGCGTTCGGGGGCGCGCGCCGCGACGAGGAGCGGGCGCGGGCGAAGGAGCGGATCTTCTCCTTCCGCGACGACTTCGGCCAGTGGGACCCGAAGAACCAGCGCCCGGAGCTGTGGAACCTCTACAACGGGCGGGTCCGCAAGGGGGAGAACGTGCGGGTGTTCCCCTTGTCGAACTGGACGGAGCTCGACGTGTGGGAGTACATCGCGCAGGAGCAGCTGGAGGTGCCCTCGATCTACTTCGCGCACGAGCGGGAGGTGTTCAGCCGCGACGGGATGCTGTACGCGTGGCGGGAGGGAGTGGAGCTGATCGACGGGGAGCGGGTCTTCGCGGAGATGGTGCGCTACCGCACGGTGGGCGACATGAGCTGCACGGGGGGCGTGCGCTCGCTGGCGGCGACCCTTGAGGAGGTGGTCACGGAGATCGCGGCGACCCGCATCACCGAGCGCGGGGAGACCCGCGCGGACGACCGGGTGTCGGAGGCCGCGATGGAGGACCGCAAGAAGGCGGGGTACTTCTAGTGGGGCCGACATTTTTTTGGATGAGGCCCCCCACAAGGGGGGGCGGGGATGGGTCGCGTGCTGAGGCGACCGAGGCGCTCAGCGGGGACGGTGCGCCGGGCAATCCCGTATCGCTCCGCGCGGGGAGGACGCCGCGATGACCCTCGACCTTCTGCGCTTCACCACCGCGGGCTCGGTGGACGACGGCAAGAGCACGCTGATCGGGCGGCTGCTGTACGACACCAAGCAGGTCTTCGAGGACCAGCTCGAGCACGTGGCGCAGGCGAGCGCGCGGCGCGGGGGGTCGGGCGCGCTCGACCTGGCGCTGCTGACGGACGGCCTGCGCGCGGAGCGCGAGCAGGGGATCACGATCGACGTGGCCTACCGCTACTTCGCGACGGCGCGGCGGCGGTTCATCATCGCCGACTGCCCCGGCCACCAGCAGTACACGCGCAACATGGTGACGGGGGCCTCGACGGCGGACCTCGCGGTGATCCTGCTGGACGCGCGCAAGGGCGTGCTGGAGCAGTCCAAGCGCCACGCCTTCATCAGCACGCTGCTGGGCATCCCGCACCTGGTCGTGGCTGTCAACAAGATGGATCTGGTGGAGTACTCGCGGGAGCGCTTCGAAGAGCTGGTGGCCGAGTTCGCCGGCTTTGCCGCGAAGCTGGGCGGCAGAGCCGAAATCGTCTACATCCCGATCTCCGCGCTGGAGGGGGACAATGTGGTGGAGCGCTCGCCGCGAATGGAGTGGTATGAGGATCAGCCACTGCTCGAGTTCCTGGAGGAGGTGGAGGTCGCGTACGACCACCCCTACGACAAGCAGGCGCGCTTCCCGGTGCAGTGGGTGATCCGGCCTTCGGGCGGTGCGGGCGAGAGCGGTGACTATCGCGGCTATGCCGGGCAGCTGGCAAGCGGAGCGTTGCGGGTCGGCGAGGAGGTGGTGGCACTGCCGAGCGGGCTGCGCACGCGGATCGCGGCGATCGACACGTTCGACGGGGCGCTGGAGGAGGCGCTGGCGCCGATGTCGGTGACGCTGCGCCTGGAGGACGAGCTGGACGTCTCGCGGGGCGAGCTGATCTGCCGCGCAGAGGAGGCCCCGACCGTGAGCAGAGAGCTGCAGGCGGATGTGTGCTG
Source organism: Solirubrobacterales bacterium (assembly GCA_044446505.1). Classification (GTDB taxonomy): domain Bacteria; phylum Actinomycetota; class Thermoleophilia; order Solirubrobacterales; family Solirubrobacteraceae; genus Palsa-744. The sequence continues at coordinate 1,089 of JBIOEY010000041.1, read as the reverse complement.
GCTGAACGAACGCCCGCTGCGAGCGGGGGGGCGGTATGCGATCAAGCACACCACGCGCGGCGCGACCGCGATCGTGGACGCACTCGAAGACGTGGTTGACGTGCACACGCTGGAGCGCGCCAGCGCCCCCGGGGAGCTGGCGCTCAACGACATCGGCGCGGTGCGGCTGCGCACGAGCTCGCCGCTGGCGTTCGACCCCTACCGCGTCAACCGCCGCACGGGCAGCTTCATCCTGATCGACGAAGCGACGAACGAGACGGTGGGCGCGGGGATGGTCGCCGCCACCGCCGGCTGAGATTCGCCGCCGGGTACAAAGGAGATCGACATACATTCTAGTGGGATTCGACAAATAGATCCCACGGTCTCGGGAGGCCGATAAATCGAGTTGGTGAGACGGTTTTTGAAGCCGTCCACCCTGGCAGGAGGGCACTGAGCGCGAGAGCGCGCCAGGGCGGTGCCCGAGAGCTCGCGCCCGGGGCCTGTGGAGCGCTTACCCCGGGCGCGGGCACCTGCCAGACTCGATAATCTGCCCCGCTCGATGTTCACGAAGGTACTTGTTGCCAACCGCGGCGAGATCGCCGTGCGCATCATGCGGGCGCTGGAGGAGCTGGGGATCTCCTCGGTGGCCGTGTACTCGGAGCACGACCGCGACGCCCTGCACGTGGGACGCGCCGAGGAGGCCTACAACCTCGGGGGGGGCCCGGCGGCGGAGAACTACCTGAGCATCGAGAAGATCCTCGACGTGGCGGCGCGCTCGGGAGCAGAGGCGATCCACCCGGGGTATGGCTTCCTCGCGGAGAACGCGCCGTTCGCGCAGGCGTGCGCGGAGGCGGGGGTGGTGTTCATCGGCCCGCCGGCGAGCGCGATCGAGGCGATGGGCTCGAAGACGCGCGCGCGCGAGCTGATGCAGGCGGCGGGGGTGCCGATCGTGCCGGGCACCACGGAGCCGGTGGCGAGCGTCGCAGAGGCGCTGAAGATCGCCAGGGAGGAGATCGGCTTCCCGGTCGCGGTCAAGGCGGCGGGGGGCGGGGGCGGCAAGGGCTTCCGCGTGGCGCTCAGCGAGGAGGAGCTCGAGGGGGCCTTCGAGGG
>JBIOEY010000040.1:0-16384 GCA_044446505.1 Solirubrobacterales bacterium | reverse complement strand
TGCTCGAGGAGGTCATCCACGAGCACCCCGTGCTGCTCAACCGCGCCCCCACGCTGCACCGCCTGGGGATCCAGGCGTTCGAACCGCTGCTCGTGGAGGGCAAGGCGATCCAGGTGCACCCGCTGGTGTGCCACGCCTTCAACGCCGACTTCGACGGCGACCAGATGGCGGTGCACCTGCCGCTCTCCGCGGAGGCGCAGGCGGAGGCGCGGATCCTGATGCTCTCCTCCAACAACATCCTCTCCCCTGCCCACGGGGCGCCGCTGGCGACGCCCACGCAGGACATGATCCTGGGCGCCTACTACCTGACGTATGGCCCCGAGGCGGAGGAGCTGGCGGCCAAGCAGGAGCTCCTCGCGGGGGGGAAGTGGCCGAAGAGCGAGCAGCGCCCGCACGTCTTCCGCACCGCGCAGGAGGCCGAGCTCTCCTACGAGGCGGGCGTGGTCAAACTGCACGACGTCGCCGAGTTCCGCCCCTTCGGGCGCGAGGGCGGCCACGTGCTCACGACGGTGGGGCGGATCATCTACAACGACCGCATCGAGCGCGCTCTCGCGGAGGCGCTGGGCAAGGAGTTCGACGCCTCGAAGTACGCGTTCGTGAACCAGTCGATGAAGAAGCGCGACACCACCCGCCTGATCGACGCGCTCGTCCAGACCTACGGCGCGACCACGATCTCGCTCGTGCTCGACGCCTTCAAGGACCTCGGCTTCAAGTACTCCACGCAGGCGGGTATCACGATCTCCAAGAACGACGTGGTGATCCCCCCGGAGAAGGCGGAGATCCTGAAGAAGTACGAGCACCTCGTGGGGGAGATCTCCGACCAGTACGACATGGGCCTGATCACCCAGGAGGAGCGCCACGAGGCGGTGGTGGAGAAGTGGAACGCCGCCACCGACGAGGTCGCGGACGCGATGATCGCGAACCTCGACACGCTCAACCCGATCTTCATGATGGCCAACTCCGGGGCGCGCGGCTCGTTCAAGCAGATCCGCCAGCTCGCGGGGATGCGCGGCCTGATGGCCAACCCGAAGGGGGAGATCATCGAGCGCCCGATCAAGGCCAACTTCATGGAGGGCCTGTCGGTGCTGGAGTACTTCATCTCCACCCACGGGGCGCGCAAGGGACTGGCCGATACCGCGCTGCGCACCGCGGACTCGGGCTACCTGACCCGCCGCCTGGTGGACGTCGCCCAGGATGTGATCATCCGCGAGCCGGACTGCGGCACGGAGGAGTACATCGAGATGGCGGTCTTTAAGGACGGGGGGGACCCCAACGACGATCTCGTGGGGCGCTTCGCCGCGCGGGAGATCGCGACCAAGCGCGGGCGCGTGCTCGTCGAGCAGGGCGTCGAAATCGGGCGTCCCGAGTTCGCGGAGATCGTGAAGGCCCACCAGGACGACCACGACCGCGGCACGCACATGACGGTGCCGGTGCGCTCGGTGCTGAAGTGCGAGGCGACCAGCGGGGTGTGCCAGGCGTGCTACGGGCGCGCGATGGCGACCGGCCAGCTCGCCCAGATCGGGGACGCGGTGGGGATCATCGCGGCGCAGTCGATCGGCGAGCCGGGCACGCAGCTGACGATGCGCACGTTCCACACCGGGGGGGTCGCCGGCGCGGACATCACGCACGGTCTGCCGCGCGTGGTGGAGCTGTTCGAGGCGCGCAAGCCGAAGGGCCTCGCGCAGATCGCCGAGCAGGACGGGACGGTCTCGATCGAGGAGTCCGAGAAGGCGCTCACCGTCGTCATCACCGACGCGGCGGGCGAGGAGCACCGCCACGCGTTCCCGCGGCGCACGCGCCTGTTCGTGCGCTCCGGCGAGCCGATCGCGGCGGGCAAGCAGCTCAACGAGGGCTCGCTGTACCCGCACGACCTGCTCAAACTGCGGGGGCGCACGGAGACCGAGCGCTACCTGGTGAACGAGGTGCAGGAGGTCTACAAGTCCCAGGGCGTGGACATCAACGACAAGCACATCGAGCTGATCGTGCGCCAGATGCTGAAGAAGGTGCGGGTCGACCAGAAGGGCGACACCGACTACCTGCCGGGCCAGTTCGTGGACCGCTTCGAATTCGCGCGGGTCAACAACGAGATGGAGGCCGGCGGCGGCGAGACCGCGCAGTTCGAGGACATCATCCTGGGGATCACGAAGGCGTCGCTGAACACCGACTCCTTCCTCTCGGCGGCCTCCTTCCAGGAGACCACGAAGGTCCTCACCGACGCGGCCCTCGAGGGCAAGGTCGATCGCCTCAACGGTCTCAAGGAGAACGTGATCATCGGCAAGCTGATCCCCGCGGCGACGGGCCTCAAGCGCTACCGGCGGATCGAGATCGAGCCCTCCGAACCGCTCCCGCGCGCGATCGACGAGGTGGGCCTGCTCGACCAGGAGGAGATCGCCGCGGAGCTCGGTCTCAACAGCGGCGACCCCCTCGGCGGCGGCTACGGCCAGGAGTTCGACGCGGACCTCGCCTCGCTGGAGAAGATCGGCGCCGGCGACTCCGACCCCGGCTTCGTCGAGGAGCTCGCCGAACTCGAAGTGCCCGAGGAGCCGCTCGAGGTCGAGGCGCCGAGCGAGAAGTAGGCGGGGGGGCGCCTCGTGGCGGCCAGGCGAGCTCGAAGCGGCGCGCGTGGGCAGAGCGTGGGTCCGCGCGCGTGGGCAGCGCGGGTCCCCTACGCCGCCAGTGCGTGCGCCCACGCCCGAAGCTGCGCAGCCTCCCGCTCGGTGAGCCCAAGCTCGGGCGAGGTCTGTACGAGCAGCGTGGGCGCCCCGCGCTCCCTGGCCCACGCGTGGCAGGCGGCGTCGATGCAGTCGTCGATCCACGCCAGCGGGCGCGCGCCGGCGTAGGCGTCGATCGCGGCGAGCTTCCAGTGTCCGTGCAGCGATTTGCTCGCGGCGGCACCGCCGGCGGCGCGGGTGCCGTCTGCGGGGGGGCCGCCCGCAGTCGCTCCGGCGGCTCCAGCGCCGTCCGCGCGCGCCCGGCGCTCGAAGCTCAGATGGGGCAGGCCGCGGGGGAGGCCGAGGAGGTGGGGGAGGTGCTCGTCGGCCTTCTCCTCCCAGCCGCTGCACCAGACGAGCTCGAAGAGAGAGACAAGCGCGAGCAGGTGGCGGGCGGCGGCGGGCGAAAGGAAGTGGGGTATGCCTTCGACGAAGTGCAGCGAGCCCTCGGGCGGTGCGTGCGGGGGAAAGCCGAACAGCGACAGGACCCCGTCGATGTCGACCATCAACAGTGGCTTGGGTGGGGGGGTCTCTTTACCTCCCACAGAGGTTCCTACGGCTAATCTGCTCGGATCGATCGGGCGCAGTAAAGCATCCACTGGCCCCTGCCGATGGACCTGCGCACGATGATCCCGCTCCCACCGCACTCATGACTCTCGATCTGGGCATACTGCTGTCGCTCGCCTGCGCATTCGTGGCGAACCTGGGCTTCTTCTACAAGTACCGGGGGGCCAACGAGGTGCGGGCGGTCACGGTGCGCCATCCGCTGCGCTCGGTGCGGGCGCTGTTCTCCTCGAAGTGGTTCACGGTGGGGATGATCGTGGCGGCGGCCTCGTGGAGCCTGCACGTGGCGGCGCTGGCGCTGGCGCCAATGTCGGTGGTGCAGGTGACGCTGGCGGGGGGCGTGGTGCTGATCGCGGTGATGGCGGACAGAATGTTCGGCTTCAAGGTGGGCCGCCGGCAGTGGGCGGGGCTGTGGCTGATGGCGGGGGGCCTGATGCTGCTGGGGCTCACGCTGCCGGCGATGCACGGGGCGGACTCGCGCTTCTCCGACGCGGCGATGATCTCCTTCGAGGCCGGCCTGTTCGGCCTGGGGGGCCTGCTGATCATGGGCCCGAAGATGGGGGGCCCCGTCCAGCACCACGGCATGATGCTGGGGGCCGCGTCGGGGATCCTGTTCGGGGTGTCGGACACCGCGATCAAGGCGCTCACGGGGATCGTGGGCGCGCACGGGATGCTCGGCCTGCTGCTGAGCCCGTGGCTGGCGGTGGCGGCGGCGGCGTCGGTGGTGGCCTTCTACGCCTCCGCGCGGGGCCTGCAGGATGGAGACGCGGTGCCGGTGATCGCGGTGACGGGCACCGCCGCGAACATCGCGGGGATCGCGGGGGGGATCGTGGTCTTCGGCGACCCGATGGCGGGGAGCGCGGTGGGGATCGTGTGCCAGTCGCTGGCGTTCGTGCTGGTGGTGGTGGCGGCGGCGCTGATGCCCGCCCCGGTGCGCTCCGCCGGCGTGGCCCCCGCCGCGGCGTAGAGCTTCTGAGGAGACCCCGAGCGCGGCCGACCCCGGCGAGGGCGCTCCCGCTGCTACCATCCCCGACCGAATGCCGACCACCTCTCAGCTTGTGCGCAAGGGCCGCGAGGCCCCGAAGAAGAAGCTCGCCACCCCGGGCCTGAAGTCGGGGAAGGGCCGCAAGAAGAAGGTCGCCGCGCCTCAGCGGCGCGGGGTGTGCACGCGCGTCTACACGACGACCCCGAAGAAGCCGAACTCCGCCCTGCGCAAGGTGGCGCGCGTGCGCATCTCGGGCTCGATCGAAGTGACGGCGTACATACCCGGGGAGGGCCACAATCTGCAGGAGCACTCGGTGGTGCTGGTGCGGGGGGGCCGCGTGAAGGACCTCCCGGGGGTGCGCTACAAGGTGGTGCGGGGGACGCTCGACGCGGCGGGCGTGAACGACCGCAAAAAGGCGCGCTCGCAGTACGGCGTGAAGAAAAAGTAGTGACGTCCTCCCGCTTCAGCCAGTGGGTTCGCCCGTCGCTGCGCCGCGATCGTATCGACCCCCACCCGGCCCACTGATGCCCCGCCGCGCAGCCGCCCACGTGCGTCCGGTGGAGCCGGACCCGGTCCATCGCTCGAAGCTGGTGCAGCAGGTGATCAACAAGGTGATGCTGGACGGCAAGAAGTCGGTGGCGGAGCGGATCGTGTACGACGCGCTGGCGCTGCTGGGTGAGCGCAGCGAGAAAGACCCGATCGAGACGCTGGAGGCGTCGATCAAGGCGCTCACGCCGAGCCTTGAGGTCCGCTCGCGCCGCGTGGGGGGGGCCACCTACCAGGTCCCCGTCGAGGTTCCCGCCCGCCGCGCGCGCACGCTGGCGGTGCGCTGGTTGGTGGAGTTCGCGCGCCAGCGCCGCGAGAAGACGATGGCGCAGCGCCTCGCGAACGAACTGCTCGACGCGCAGTCCCAGCAGGGCGGGGCGTACAAGCGCAAGGACGACATCTACCGCATGGCGCAGGCAAACAAGGCTTTTGCGCACTACCGTTGGTGAGCGGGCCGAGGACGCTGCGCTGGCCGAATCGGGGATGTGAGCGCAGCGAACGTCTCCCTATTCGGTCTGCGTCCTCGGTCGCTCGTGTGCACAGCACACTTCGCGGGTGGGTGGGCTTCGATCCTTGTCTTGCTTGGTCCTCGGCCCGCTCACGGCCGTCTTGCATATATATGTGCGATCGGGCACACAGACCTTGAAAGAGGAAGGTTTGGTACCTAACATTTAGGTACCAAATGTCTTCGCCCGGATCGACACAGACAGCCGACGGCCGCATGAGCTACGAGGCCGGCCACATCCCGCGGCACGTGTGGGTGGTCTGCGGTGTGGTGATCCTGGGGATGGTCATGTCGATCCTCGACACCACGATCGTGAACGTGGCGCTGGACACGCTCTCGAAGGATCTGCACAGCCCGCTGTCGCAGGTGCAGTGGGTGATCACGGGCTATCTGCTCTCGCTGGCGGCGGTGATCCCGGTGACGGGCTGGGCGGCGCGGCGGTACGGAGCCAAGCAGGTCTACATGGTCTCGCTGGTGCTGTTCACGATGGGCTCGGCGCTGTGCGGGCTGGCGGGCTCGATCACCTCGCTGGTGGTGTTCCGCGTGCTGCAGGGCGCGGGCGGCGGGATGATCATGCCGGTGGCGATGATGATCATGGCCCAGGTGGCGGGCCCCCAGCAGATGGGCAAGGTGATGGGGATCGTCTCGATGCCGGCGATGCTGGCGCCGATCCTGGGTCCGGTGGTGGGCGGCCTGATCCTGCAGAACCTGCACTGGTCGTGGATCTTCTTTGTGAACGTCCCGATCGGGGCGATCGCGTTCACGCTTGGCTGGCGGATGCTGCCCCGCACGGAGCCCGGGGAATCCGAACGGCTGGACGTGGTGGGCTTGGCGCTGCTGCCGGTGGGGTTCGCGGCGCTCATCTACGGCATCAGCCAGCTCGGCTCGGGCGCGGCGGCGGGCTCGGGCGAAGTGATCGTTCCGTCGGTCGCGGGGCTGGCGATGATCGTGCTCTTCTGCCTGCACGCGCTGCGGGTGGAGCGTCCGCTGCTCGACATCCGCATGTACTCCAACCGGGTGTTCGCGGGGGCTGCGTTCGTGAACTTCGGCCTCGGGGCGGCGCTGTTCGGGGCGATGATCCTGGTGCCCTACTACTACCAGGCGGTGCGCGGGGAGGACGTGATCAGCACGGGGCTGCTCACCGGGCCGCAGGGGATCGGGGCGCTGGTGGCGATGCCGCTGGCGAGCCGCCTGACCGAACGCTTCGGCGGCGGGCGCGTGGCGCTCACGGGGGTCTCGGTCCTGTGCCTCAGCACGATCCCGCTCGCGTTCGTGGGGGCGCACACGTCGATCGTGGCGATCTCGGCGGTGCTGGTGGTGCGCGGCCTCAGCATCGGGCTGTGCTTCATGCCCGCGATGACCGCGGCCTTCGCGTCGATGCGCCCCGAGCAGGTCTCCGACGCGACGCCCCAGCTCACCGTGCTGCAGCGCACCGGCGGGGCGATCGGCACGGCTGTGCTCGCGGTGGTCCTGCAGCGCGCCGGCGTGGACGCCATCAGCCCGGCGACGCGGGCCGGCGCGTTCGACACCGCCTACTGGTGGGCGCTGGGGATCGCGATGCTGACGTTGATCCCCTGCGTGATGCTGCTGCGTGCGGAGCGCCCGCGCGCGGGCGATCGGCTTCCCATCCACACCGACGCGGAGAGTGCCGCGGCCCACCCCGAGCGAGTCGCGGAGCCGATCGGAGTATGAGGGGAGGCACGCATGGCGAGTTCCACGAAGGTCTCCCGCGCCCGTGACAGGGCTCCCAGTGGCCCCGCATCTCCGGGAGTTCGCAGCCAGTTCTCTCAGGAGCAGTGGGCGGCGGAGCTGCTCGAGCTGGGCAAGGCCTTTCGCCGGACCTTCCGCAGCCTCAGCCGCCTGCGCGGACGCGACACCCACCTGGGTTCGACCGAGCTCAGCCACGCGCAGTGCGAGCTGCTGTTCGAGCTCGAGGAGCACGGCGAGCTCTCCGCGGGGGAGCTCGCGTGCGCGGCGCAGATCACGCCCGCGACGGTCACGCAGATGCTCGATCACCTCGCCGCCGGCGGGCACGTGGAGCGCGCGCGCTCCGAGCGCGACAGGCGCGTGGTGGTCTCCCGTCTGAGTGCTCGCGGACGGCGCGAGATCGAGGCCAAGCGGGAGAAGTGGCAGGGCCGCTGGGAGCAGGCGCTCGCGGACGTGGATGTCGAGGAGCTGCGCGCCGCCACGCGCGTGCTGACCCGCCTGCAGGCGGTCTTCGAGGACGGCGTTGCAACGACCGATTGCGCCGCTGAGCGGGCTGCCAAACCTCTGCTATAGTCGGCCCCCGCTCGGCGGACGGCTTAGTTGTGCGAGCAGTGCCGGCCGCGGGGCGCGACGCCAACATGAAGACCCTGAGCACATAGCGACGCGAACCGGCCTGACACCAGCAGCGCGCGTGGGCCCAGGGGGCCCAATTTTTTTGCTCTGACCGAAGGCTTGCCCGACCCAGAAGTTCTCACCCTGACCCAACGCATCTGACCCGCCCCAAAACCCCGCTCGAGCCAGAACGCTCTCAGAACGCTCTACTAGACCGCTTTTCACCACCACCTTTCAGCGATGCCACGCAAGTTCGCCCTCCAGAACACCCGCAACATCGGGATTATGGCCCACATCGACGCGGGTAAGACCACGACGACCGAGCGCATCCTCTACTACACGGGGCGCACCTACAAGATGGGCGAGGTCCACGAGGGTGCGGCCACGATGGACTGGATGGAACAAGAGCAGGAGCGCGGTATCACAATCACCTCGGCCGCCACCACCGCGGAGTGGAAGGGCAACCGGATCAACATCATCGACACCCCCGGCCACGTCGACTTCACGGTCGAGGTCGAGCGCTCCCTGCGCGTGCTCGACGGGGCGATCGCGCTGTTCGACTCCGTCGCCGGCGTGGAGCCCCAGTCGGAGACCGTGTGGCGACAGGCCGACAAGTACCACGTCCCGCGGATCGCCTACATCAACAAGATGGACCGCATCGGTGCCGACTTCGAGCGCGGGGTGCAGACGATGATCGACCGCCTCGCCGCCCACCCCGTGCCGATCCAGCTGCCGATCGGCGCCGAGGGGGGATTCGAAGGCGTGGTCGACCTTGTCGGGATGAAGGCGATCGTCTACAAAGACGAGCTCGGCAAGGAGCAGGACGAGGTCGCGATCCCCCCCGCGCTCGTCGAAGCCGCTGCCGCCGCGCGCGAGCACCTGCTGGAGGAGGTCTCCCACTACGACGATGGTCTGCTCGAGCTGATCCTTGAGGAGGCCGAGATCCCCGAGGAGCGCCTCAAGCAGGCGATCCGAAAGGCCACCCTCTCCACCAAACTGACACCCGTGCTGTGTGGCTCCTCCTTCAAGAACAAGGGCGTGCAGCCGCTGCTGGACGCAGTCATCGACTACCTCCCCTCCCCCGTGGACGTGCCCCCGATGAGCGGCACCGAACTCGTCAAGGGCGAGGAGGGCGAGCGCGAGGTGGAGCGCAAGCCCGACGACTCGGAACCATTCACCGCGCTCGCGTTCAAGATCATGGCCGACCCCTACGTGGGCAAGCTGACCTACTTCCGCGTCTACTCCGGGCACCTGGAGGCGGGCTCGCGCGTGCTCAACGTCAACAGCGGGCGCACCGAGCGGATCGGGCGCATCCTGATGATGCACGCCAACGACCGCGAGGAGGTCTCCGAGGTGTTCGCCGGGGACATCGCCGCGGCGGTGGGGATCAAGCAGGTGGTCACCGGCGACACGCTCGCCGCCCCCGACGCGCCGGTGCGCCTGGAGAACATTGTGTTCCCAGAGCCCGTCATCAAGGTGGCGGTGGAGCCGAAGACAAAGGTGGATCAGGAGAAGATGTCGATCGCGCTCGGGCGACTCGCCGAGGAGGATCCGACCTTCCAGGTGCGCACCAACGAAGAGACCGGCCAGACCGAGATCTCGGGGATGGGCGAGCTGCACCTCGAAGTGCTCGTGGACCGCATGAAGCGCGAGTTCGGCGTGGAGGCCAACGTGGGACGCCCCCAGGTCTCCTACCGCGAGACGGTGCGCGGCACCGCGCAGAAGGTCGAAGGCAAGTTCGTGCGCCAGACGGGCGGCTCGGGTCAGTACGGCGTGGTCTACATCGACCTTGAGCCCGCCCCCGGCCAGGGCTTCGAGTTCGTCAACAAGATCAAGGGCGGGTCGATCCCCACGGAGTTCATCCCCGCCGTCGCGAAGGGTGTCGAGGAGGCGCTGGAGAACGGCGTCAAGGCGGGCTACCCGATGGTGGATGTGCGCGTGACGCTGGTGGACGGCAAGTACCACGAGGTGGACTCCTCGGAGATCGCCTACAAGGTTGCGGGCTCGCTCGCCTTCAAGGAGGCCGCCCGCCGCGCCAAACCGGTGCTGCTGGAGCCGATCTTTGCGGTGGAGGTGGTCACCCCCGAGGAGTTCCTCGGCGACGTGATCGGCGACCTTCTGCGCCGCCGCGGGCGCATGGAGGGTCAGGAGCGCCGCGGAAACGCGCTCGCGGTCACCGGACGTGTCCCTCTCTCCGAGATGTTCGGGTACGCCACCGACCTGCGTTCCAACACGCAGGGGCGCGCCACCTACACCATGCAGTTCGAGCGCTACGAGGAGGTTCCCACCAGCATCGCGGAGAAGATCATCGAGCAGCGCACGGGGGAGCCGGTCCCGGCCTGAACAGGCAGCAGGCAACGAAAGCAGCATTTAGATAGATTTCCCCGGTTCGCCCTCAGGTGGCGGACAACACAAGTCGATCCAGAGGAGCGAACACAAAGTGGCGAAGGAGAAGTTCGAGCGCGACAAGCCGCACGTCAACGTCGGCACCATCGGTCACATCGACCACGGCAAGACGACGCTGACCGCTGCCATCACCACGGTGCTGGCCGAGAAGGGAGGCGCCGAAGCCCGCAGCTTCGAGGAGATCGACAACGCGCCGGAGGAGAAGGAACGCGGGATCACGATCGCCACCTCCCACGTGGAGTACGCGACTGACAAGCGCCACTACGCGCACGTGGACTGCCCCGGCCACGCGGACTACGTGAAGAACATGATCACGGGCGCCGCCCAGATGGACGGCGCGATCCTCGTGGTCTCCGCCGCCGACGGCCCGATGCCCCAGACGCGCGAGCACATCCTGCTCGCCCGCCAGGTCGGCGTCCCGTACATCGTGGTGTTCCTCAACAAGGCCGACATGGTCGACGACGAGGAGCTGCTCGAACTGGTGGAGGTCGAGGTCCGCGAGCTGCTCTCCGAATACGACTTCCCGGGTGACGACATCCCGTTCGTGATCGGCTCCGCGCTGAAGGCGCTGGAAGGCGACGAGACCTACAAGCAGAAGATCCTCGATCTCGCCGAGGCGCTGGACGACTACATCCCCGAGCCGGTGCGCGAGCTCGACAAGCCCTTCCTGATGCCGGTCGAGGACGTCTTCTCGATCACCGGCCGCGGCACCGTCGCGACGGGGCGCATCGAGCAGGGGATTGTCAAAACCGGGGACACCGTGGAAATCGTGGGCGTCCACGACTCCACCTCCACGGTGGTGACCGGCGTTGAGATGTTCCGCAAGATCCTCGACGAGGGCCGCGCCGGCGACAACGTCGGCTGCCTGCTGCGCGGCACCAAGCGCGAGGAGATCGAGCGTGGGCAGGTGCTCTGCAAGCCCGGCTCGATCACCCCCCACACGAAGTTCAAGTCCGAGGTCTACGTGCTCAAGAAGGAGGAGGGCGGACGCCACACCCCCTTCTTCTCCGGGTACCGGCCACAGTTCTACTTCCGCACCACCGACGTCACCGGCGTGGCCAAGCTGCCCGAGGGCGTGGAGATGGTGATGCCCGGCGACAACGTCCAGATGGAGATCGAGCTGATCCAGCCGATCGCGATGGACCAGGGCCTGCGGTTCGCGATCCGAGAGGGTGGTCGCACGGTGGGCTCGGGCGTGGTCAGCGAGATCATCGAGTAGCGTCAGTTTCACCAGTCCCCCGGCCAACCGCCGGGGGACTTCTTTTTTGTCTGTCAGATACGAGTTCCAGCGAGTCCTTTGAGGGCGCCGCGCCCGGCTGTGGCCGGTGGGCGGCTCCCGCTTCGATCAGGGGCGGCGCGGCCGGCCCGGGCCGGCGAGCCAACCCGCCTTTTCAAATCACACACTCCCATGGCACCTGCCACCCAGAACAAGATCCGTATCCGCCTGAAGGCGTACGACACCTCCGCGATCGAGTCGGCCGCGAGGGAGATCGTGGAGACCGCCACCCGCACCGGCGCAACCGTGTCCGGGCCCGTGCCGCTGCCCACGGAGAAGAACGTGTACTGCGTGATCCGCTCCCCCTTCAAGGACAAGGACTCCCGCGAGCACTTCGAGATCCGCACCCATAAGCGCCTGATCGACATCCACCAGCCGACCCCGAAGACCGTCGACTCCCTTCAGCGCCTCGATCACCTTCCCGCGGGCGTGGACATCGAGATCCGCCTCGCCACGTAGATGCCCGCGATCCTCGCCAAGAAGCTCGGGATGACCCAGATCTTCAGGGAGGACGGCTCCGTCGCGCGGGTCACCGTGCTGGAGGCCGGGCCGTGTCCGGTGACCGCGATCCGCGAGCTCGAGCGCGACGGCTACGCGGCCGTGCAGCTCGCGTTCGGGCAGGCCCGCGAGAAGCACCTCACGAAAGCCGAGCTCGGCCACCTGAAGAAGGCCGACGCGCCCCCGCTGCGCCACCTCGTGGAGTTCAGAAGCCCACCCACCCAGGCCGCCGATCTGAAGCTCGGGGAGAGCGTCACCGTCGAGTCCTTCGAGGTGGGCGCCCGCGTGAAGATCTCCGGGGTCTCCAAGGGCAAGGGCTTCCAGGGCACAATCCGTCGCCACAACTTCAAGCGCGGCCCCTCCTCCCACGGCTCCCACAACGTCCGCGCCCCCGGCTCGATTGGCGCGTCCGCCACGCCCGCGCGCGTGATGAAGGGCATCCGCGGACCCGGCCAGATGGGCAACCGCCGCGTGACCCAGCGCGGCCTCGAGATCGTCGCCGTGGATCCCGCCCAGAACCTCCTGCTCGTCCGGGGCTCCGTGCCCGGCCCCCGCGGCGGGGTCGTGGAGGTGCGCGCCGATGGCTGACGCCGCGCCGGGCGCCCCCGTGCTGGGGGCCGCCAAGAAGGTGAAGCTCGACGGGGACGCGTTCGCCGCGGGCTTCCACGGGCCGCTCGTGCATCAGAGCGTGCGCGCCGAGCAGGCCGCCCGCCGGCGCGGCACCGCGGCCACGAAGACCCGCGCGATGGTATCCGGTGGCTCCGCCAAGCCGTGGCGCCAGAAGGGCACCGGTCGCGCCCGCGCGGGCTCCAGTCGCTCGCCGCTGTGGACCGGAGGAGGCATCGCGTTTGGGCCCCAGCCGCGCTCCTACACCTTCAAGGTGAACCGCAAGGAGCAGCGCGCGGCGCTGCGCAGCGCGCTCTCGCTGCACGCGGGGCGCGGCTCGATCGCGATCGTCGACCCCGCGGCCTTCGAGGCGCCCAAGACGAGCCAGGCGCTCGACCTCCTCGAAGACTGGGGCCAGCCACGCCCCACGCTTGTCGCGCTCGCCCCCGAGGAGTCCGCCGCGGCGCTCTCCTTCCGCAACCTCGCCCGCGTGTCGGTGCTGGCGCACGAGAACGTCGGCGTCGCCGACCTCGTGGGGGCCGCCTCGCTGGTGCTCTCGCAGGCCGCGCTCGACGCGCTCACCGCCCGCGCCGGTGGAGCCAAGGACTGATGGAGCACTCCCAGGTCATCATCCGCCCCGTGGTCTCGGAGAAGAGCTACCAGCTCTCCGCCGTGGGCCGCTACACCTTCCGCGTGCACCCCGACGCGCACAAGACGCTGATCCGCCAGGCGGTCGAATCGCTGTTCGACGTGCACGTGGTGGAGGTGCGCACGCAGAGTGTCAAGTCCAAGCCCAAGCGCCGCGGCGTCACCGCCGGGCGCACCCGCACCTGGAAGAAGGCGATCGTGCAGGTTCGCGATGGCGAGAGCATCGCGATCTTCCGCAGCCTCGAGGGGATTTAGGAGCGCTCCATGCCAATTCGCAAACCCAAGCCCACGAGCCCCGGACGGCGCTTCACCTCCTACGCCGACTTCGCGGAGATCACGAAGAGCGAGCCCGAGAAGACGCTCGTCGAGGGTCTGAAGAAGAGCGGCGGGCGCAACGCCCACGGGCGCAAGACCGCCCGCCACCGCGGCGGCGGCGCCAAGCGCCTGTACCGGCGGATCGATTTCAAGCGCCGCAAGGACGGGGTGCCCGCGAAGGTCGCGGCGATCGAGTACGACCCCAACCGCTCCTCCTACATCGCTCTGCTGCACTACGCGGACGGCGAGAAGCGCTACATCCTCGCCCCCCAGCGCCTGACCGTCGGCATGAGCGTGAGCTCTGGCGAGGAGGCGGACATCGCGGTCGGCAACTGCCTGCCGCTCGCGCGGATGCCGGTGGGCACGGTGATCCACAACGTGGAGCTGCACCCCGGGCGCGGCGGGCAGATGGCGCGCTCCGCGGGCGCCTCCGTGCAGCTGATGGCGAAGGACGGCGAGACGGCCACCCTGCGCCTGCCCTCCGGCGAGATGCGTCTCGTGCGCGCCGAGTGCCGCGCCACGGTGGGCACGATCGGCAACTCCGACCACCAGAACATCAAGGTCGGCAAGGCGGGGCGCAAGCGTCACATGGGCGTGCGTCCCCAGACCCGCGGCGTGGCGATGAACCCCGTCGACCACCCCCACGGCGGCGGCGAGGGCTCCACCACCGCCGGACGCCACCCCGTCACTCCGTGGGGCGTGCCCACGCTCGGGTACCGCACCCGCAAGAAGAACAAGTCCTCCGACCGCTACATCGTGCGCGGTAGGCGACGCGGGAAGGGCAAGCAGCGATGAGCCGCTCGAGCAAGAAGGGGCCGTGGGTGGAAGAGCGGCCACGGGCGCGCATGGCGGCGTCAGACGGCGTCCTCGGTCGCTCGCGTGCAAAGCACGCCACGCTCCCTGCGTCCTTGTCTGGCTTGCCCTGCGCGCTCGTGGAAGGTTGGTGGGAACCATGAGTCGCTCGAGCAAGAAGGGGCCGTGGGTGGAAGAGCGGCTGATGAAGCGCATTGAGGCGCTCAACTCCGAGAACCGCAAACAGATGCTGCGCACGTGGTCGCGCGCCTCCACGATCTTCCCGGAGATGGTGGGCCACACGATCGCGGTGCACGACGGCAAGAAGCACGTCCCCGTGTTCGTGAGCGAGTCGATGGTCGGGCACAAGCTTGGGGAGTTCGCCCCCACCCGCCACTTCCGCGGGCACGCGGGATCGGGGAAGGTGCGCTGATGAGCGCCGAGGACGAGAAAGAGGAGCAGACGGGGGAGACCCCCGCCGAGCCGGCTGCGGAGGCCGCCAAGAAGCCGGTGCGCGCCCCGAAAGCCGCCGCGGAGGCCGAGGAGCCGGAGGGCGGGGCCGAGCAGCCGGAGGGCGGGGAGGCTGCCGCCAAGAAGCCCGCGAGGAAAAAACCCGCAGCCAAGAAACCGGCTGCGGAGGAGCCTGCGGCAAAGGCCGAGGAGCCTGCGGAGGGAGGGGAGCCGAAGGCCGAGAAGCCGGAGGTGGAGGAGCCAAAGGCGAAGCGACCCGCCAAAGCGAAAGCCGCCAAGTCGGATGCGGATGCCGAGGAGAAGCCCTCCGCGGCGAAGCAGAAGCCGGCCGCCGAGGAGGAGCCCGCCGCCGAGGAGCCCGCCGTCGAGCCCACGCCCGCGGCGCGCAGAGCCGAGCCGGTCGCCCGGCGCGTGGTGCACGCGCGGGCGCGCTACGTGCGCACCTCGGCGCGCAAGGCGCGAATGGTGTGTGGGCACCTGCGGGGCAAGTCGGTGCAGGAGGCGCGCGCTATCCTGGCCTTCACGCCCCGCGACGCGGCGCGCGACTGGAGCAAGCTGCTCGAGTCCGCGGTGGCCAACGCGGAGAACAACCACGAGCTGCTCGAGGACGATCTGATCGTTCGCGAGGCCTACGCCGACGAGGGGCCGACCATCAAGCGCTTCCGGCCGCGCGCCATGGGTAGGGCGACGCCGATCCGCAAGCGCACCAGCCATCTCACGATCACGCTGACCCCGCGGTCGTAGGGAAGATTCGGAAGAGGATTCGGAGAAGAGAGACGATGGGACAGAAGGTTCACCCAGAGGCGATGCGCGTGGGCTACATCCACGACTGGAAGTCCAACTGGTTCAACGACCGCCACTTCGCCGAGTACCTCGCGGAGGACATCCGCGTGCGCAAGCACATCATCGACCGCCTCGCCCACGCGGGCCTCTCGGACATCACGATCCGCAAGGACGCCGGCGAACTCGAGGTCAACATCCACACCGCGCGCCCGGGCATCGTGATCGGCAAGTCCGGCACCGAAGTGGACGCTCTGCGGCGCGACCTGCACCGCATCACCCAGAAGCAGATCAAGGTCAACATCCTCGAGATCAAGCGCCCGGAGCTCGACGCGAAGCTGGTCGCGCAGTCGATCGCCGAGCAGCTCCAGAACCGCGTCGCCTTCCGCCGCGCGATGAAGCGCGCGCTCACCAGCGCGATGCGCTCTGGCGCCAAGGGCGTGAAGGTGCAGGTCGCCGGGCGCCTCGGCGGCGCGGAGATGGCGCGCACCGAGAGCTACTCCGACGGGCGTGTGCCTCTGCACACGATGCGGGCCGACATCGACTACGGCTTCTACGAGGCCGCAACCACCTTCGGACGGATCGGCGTGAAGTGCTGGGTGAACAAGGGCGAGATCATGCCCGCGGGCTACACCGGCGCGGACCTCACCGACATGACCGCTCCCCCGCCCCCGAGCGACGGCCGCGACGGCCGCGACGGGCGTGGCGGCGGCCGCGACGGGCGCGGGCGGGGACGCGGTGGCCCGGGTGGCGGTCGTGGTGGCGCCGGTGGGCGTGGCCCTGGAGGTCCAGGCGGTGGACGTGGGCCCGGCGGTCCGGGCGGTGGGCGTGGCCCCGGTGGCCCGGGCGGCGGTCGCGGCGGCGCCGGTGGGCGTGGCCCTGGTGGCCCGGGCGGTGGGCGTGGCCCTGGAGGCCCGGGTGGCGGTCGCGGCCCCGGCGGCGGTCGTGGGCCGGGCGGGGCG
>JBIOEY010000039.1:0-16394 GCA_044446505.1 Solirubrobacterales bacterium | reverse complement strand
GCCCTCCGCCGCGAACGCCGCCGTCTGCTCATGGCGCACGTCCACGATCTCGATCCCCTCCGACCTGCACCCGTCGTAGATCGAGAACAGGTGCCCCCCCGAGAGCGTGAACAGCCGGCTCACCCCCTGCGCCCTCAGACGCCGCGCCAGCAGCCGTCCCGCGTGGAACGTCTCCCGCTGCTGCGCCCCTCCCGTGCTCTCCTCCACGCTCATCCGCGCCCGCGACTCTACCCGCTGCTCGCGCGCGGCAGTGCCCGGGGTGGGATTCGAACCCACAAGCCCTCTCGGGCTGCCGATTTTAAGTCGGCTGCGTATACCCGTTCCGCCACCCGGGCCTGGGGCGCAGTCTACGGGAGCCGGGCGGGCGCCTGGCGCCTCTCCCGCCGGATCCACGAGCGTGTCCGTGCGACAGCGGCGGGGGGTCTGCCACGGCTCGGGGTAGTCCGCCGCCGCGCGGGGCAGTCCGAGCAGATCCGTTTAGCTCGCGTTAGGCGGGGCACTCTATGGTTCGAGAGGTTCGTTGCCCGGGCTCGTCGTCCGCAACTAAGCGGTTGGTACGGTGTCTTAGGGTACAAAGCCGCGAGATTGGACCACCGTGGAGGTCTCCGCACTAAATCCCACCGTTGCGCCCGGCCTGCGAGGGCCGTCGTCGCTGCTGCGCCTGCAGCACGACGAGCGTCTGATCGCGCTCACCCGCCGCGGCCAGCACGCCGCCTTCGAGACGCTCTTCTCGCGCTACCACACCCGCCTGCTCTCCTTCTGCCGGCACATGCTCGGCTCGCGCGAGGACGCCGAGGACGTCCTCCAGGAGGTCTTCGCCGCCGCCTTCAACGCGGTGCTCGCCGACGAGCGCCCGATCAACGTGCGGCCCTGGCTGTACCGGATCGCGCGCAACCGCTCGCTCAACCACCTGCGGCGCGCCTCCGCGATCGGCGTGGACTCGATGGACGTGCACTTCGCCGACCACGGCCTCTCCACCGACGGCCAGGTGCTGCGCCGCGAGAGCTTCCATGAGTTGATCGGCGACGTGCAGCGGCTCCCCGAGACCCAGCGCACCGCGCTGCTGCTGCGCGAGATCGACGCGCTCTCCTACGACCAGATCGCGCTCGCGATGGACACCACCGTGCCCTCCGTGAAGTCGCTGCTAGTGCGCGCCCGCATCTCTCTCGCCGAGGCCGCCGAGGCGCGCAAGCTCAGCTGCGAGGAGGTTCGCAGCGAGCTCGGCGAAGCCGCCGAGGGGCTGCTCAAGATCTCCCCCCCCGTGCGCCGCCACCTGCGCGACTGCGAGCGCTGCCGCACCTTCCGCAAGCTGCTCAAGGACAACAACCACGCGCTCGCCGCCGTGCTCCCCGTCGGCCCGCTGCTGCTGCTCAAACGCCTCATCCTCGGCAAGCTCAGCGCCGGTGCGGGCGCGGGGCACGCCGCGGGCGCCGGTGGAGGCGCCGCGGGGGTCGGCGCCGCGGGCGCGGGCGGAGGCGGGGCCACCGCCGCGGGCGGACTGCTCACCGCGGGCGCTGGCGCCAGCGCCGGCGGGGCGAGCGCGATCGGGGGCTTCGTCACCGCGGGCGCCGGGGCGATCGCCACCAAGGCCGCCGCCACGCTCGCCGCAGCCGCGCTCGTCACCGCGGGCGCCGTCGAGGCCAACCACGCCGGCCGCGTCCACCACCACGCCGCCCTCGCCTCCGCCGCGCGCGTCACCCACACCTACGAAGCGCCGCGCGTGCTCCGCTCCACGCCCCAGCCGCTCACCACCGCCGTCGTCGCTGCCGCGCCACTCCCCGCCCGCCGCGCTCGCCGTCACACCGTGCGCAAGGCGGCACTCGCCACCGCAATCCACCCGCGCGTCGCGCCCGCCGTCCCCGCGCCGCCCATCAAGCCGGAGGCCACCGGTCCCAAGCCGCCCGTCGCGCCGCCCGCCGGCGTGCAGGTGACCACCGAAACCACCCAGCTGCCCACCACCACCACGCCGCCCGTCACCACTCCCGTGACGCCGCCCGTCGCCGAAACACCCCCCACACCCACAACCACCACTCCGCCGGCCGAAGAACCCACGCCGCCGGTCACCACCCCCGTGTCGCCGGAACCCACCGGCGAAGGGACCGGCGACACCGGCACACCGGAAGGCACCGAAGACCCCACCGAAGGCCCCACCGGCGGCACCCCCACCGGGCCGTAGCGGCTCTTCGAGCCTGAATGTCCCCAGCACCGGCGGACCCCCTCCGGGCGTAGCGGCTATTTGAGCCTGAACGTCCCCAGCGGCTCTTCCAGCGGGCCTTTGACGCCCACGTCCAGTGGGGACGTGACCTGCCGCTTGCCCGCGGCGGTGAGCATCGCGATCTCCAGTCCCATGCGCGCTCCGCGCCGGTCGGGGAGCAGCAGGACGTTGCGCCCGTACATCTCCCGCCCAGCCACCGTGGTGGTGTAGAAGACGTTGTACGTGGCGTACGGGGGGAGCGAGTCGAGCTGCGTGCTCCCCTCCCCGCGCAGCACGAACCCCGTCCGCCCCGGGATGCGCTCCGCGGCGAGCCGGCGGATGTAGTCGGTCGCGTACAGCGCCAGCGCCGCGCCGAGCTCCCCGCGGTGGGGGGGCAGCGCGAGGGGCCCCACCGCGAAGGAGTCCTCGATGCGCCCCCCCTTCACGCGCTGCACCCGCGCGTACCACCCCGGGGCGGGGGTCGCGCGCTGCAGCCCCCCGTAGGCGAAGCTGAACGGCACCGGCCCCCCGTGCGAGAGCGTGGGGCTCGCGAGGGTCAGTGCCGCGCCCGCGACCACCGCCGCGAGCAGCGCCACCGCCGCCACGCACAGCGCGCGAACCGCGCGCGAGGAGCGCCGCCAGCGGGGCGCCAGCAGCTCACCGAGGGTGGGGCGGTACTCGCTCTTCAGGGGCAGCGCGGGCATCCGCGCCTGAGCCTACCCCAGCGGAGCCGTTGGCCCCGGCGGGATCGCGGGGAGGGCCACCGCGCACCGGCGAGGCCGGACAACAGCGCGGAGGATCGGGCTGGGTGGTGGCGCTACCCGAGGCCGATGACCTTCAGGCGGCGCGTGAGCGCCTGCGCGGCGAATTCGCGGGTCTCGCTGATGCGCACCCCCAGGAGCTCTATGTCCTCTTCGCTCTCGTCCATCCATTTGGGGCGCAGCACCCCCTCCGCGGCGGGGGCGACCTCCGCGAGGGTGCGCCCGATCGCCTCCTTGTAGCGCTCGTCCTTCTGCGCCATGTCGCGCAGGAAGCGCGCCCCGAAGGCCACGTGGCGGTGCTCGTCGCGGGCGACGTTCGTGAAGCCCTCCACGAACGCGGGCAGCGTGCCGACGCGTTCGTTGTAGGAGATGATGAAGTGCTGGCCCGTGAGGGCGAGCATCCCCTCGATCACCATGTGGTAGATCGTGACCGCCTCCACCAGCGCCTCCGTGTCCTCGGGCTCCTGCGCGAGGCGGTCCACGCGCCGGCGCAGCAGCTCGTCGAAAAGCACCCCGAACTCGGGGTTCAGATGCTCGCTGGTCTCGGCGAGGCGGCCGTTCAGATCCTCAGCCTGGAGCACCCCCACCTCGGAGTAGAAGCGGTCGAAGAACGCCACGTGGCGCGCCTCGTCGGCGATCTGGGTGCAGAGGAAGATGCGCATGTCCTCATCCGGGCACGCCCGCATCATCGGCCCGAGCTCCGCGGCGACGCGCTGCTCGCCGACGAAGAACGAGCTCAGACCGTACATCCGCGCGTAGCGCTCCTCCGCATCGATCCGCTCGTGCCAATCGATGCGGTCCTGGGTGAAGTCGAGATCCTGCACCGCCCAATGCTGGCGCTCCCAGAGGGAGTAGAGCTGGCGGTAGTCCAGCAGCTCCACCCGACCCCGGTCGCCGGCTTCGGTGAGCGCGGGGTCGCTGGTCGCGCGAAAATCCTCCCGCTCGCTCAGGCTCGGCCCGCTCTGCACCTGCTGTGCACCGCTCTCGGACACCCGAATCAGCGTACACGATCCCTGGCCGCCCGGCCAGAGATCGATCCACCCGACACGGGGCCGCCGCCGGCGGGGCCGCCCCACGGCGGACTCATCCTCCATGGCGGGCGGGGCCACACCCGCAGCCGAGCTACTCCCCCACGGAGAAGAGCGCCTCGATGTCGTGCCGGGAGTACGCCTGGAAGGCGACCATCGTCTGCGTGCGCGCCACGCCCGGGAGTTTCGTGATTTGGCCGGTGACCACATCCGCGAGCTGCTCGTGGTCGGGGACCCGCACGATCGCCACGAAGTCCCACTCGCCCGTCACCGAGTACGCCTCCGCGACCCCCTCGATGTCCGCGAGCGCGCCCCCGAGGGTGGAGAGCGCGTCGCGTTCGGCCTCGATCAGCACGACGGCGTGGGTCATCGTCATGGCGCGTGGGTCTCCCCCGGCGCGAGCACCACCACCTGCCCCGCGCCGGCGGCCTCGACGGCGGCCTTGAACGCCTGCGCGTCGGTCTCGATCGGGGGGAACGTGTCGTAGTGGCAGGGGATCGTCTGCGCGGCGCCAACAAGCCGCGCGGCCTGCACCGCGTCGAAGCGGTCCATCGTGTAGTGGCCCCCGATGCACATCAACGCCACGTCGATCCGCTCGCGCTGCCCCGGGAGGGCGAGGTCGGAGAAGAGCGCGGTGTCGCCGAGGTGGTAGATCGTCTTCCCCGCGAAGCCCACCACGAGCCCGGCGGGGGTGTTGACGGTGCCCCTGGGGGTCGTCGAGGTGTGCCACGCCGGCACGAGCCGCACCCAGCCCCAGTCGAACGTGACGGTCCCCCCGAGGTTGGGGTCGTGGACGTTCTGCACGCCCGCCTCGGTGAGCTCGCCCGCGATCTCCACGATCGCCACCACCTCCGCGCCACAGCGCTTCGCGATCGCGACCGTGTCCCCGATGTGGTCCGCGTGCCCGTGCGTGAGCAGGATCGCGGTGGGGCTCAACTCGTCCGCGGCGACCGCCGCCTTGGGGTTGCCGGTGAGGAAGGGGTCGATCAACACCGTGGTGTCGCCCTCCCGCAGCTCGAAGGCCGCGTGGCCCAGGAAACGGATCTCCATGTTCTACTCAGCCTCGCTCTCGGTCACTGTTTTTTATTTGGATAGGGATATGTGGATGCGGAGCCGGGCGCATGGGGCGCGCCAGCACGGCGCAGATTTGACGCTCGACGGATCGAAGATCGGCCAGCGCGGCCACGCGGGCCGCGCACTGGGCATCGTAGGCGTGGTGGGCATCGCGCGGTCTCAGCCGGTCCTCGCGCGGGTGCCGGTGAGGCCGTAGCCCAACACGAGCCCGACGAACGCCCCGGTGACGCCCGCCAGCCAGCTGGCCTCCCAGCGGGCGAAGGGCATCGCCAGCAGCACCGCGGCGATCGCCGCGGTGCCGAGCAGGTCGCCGTCGTAGTAGCGCCTCCCGCGGGCCGCCTGGAGGTCCGGCACGGCCCACGCCGCGAGCAGCGCGAGCGCGCCGGCGTCGGCGCCCCCGACCAGGGGTATCGGATAGGCCGCGAGCGCCGCCAACGCGCCGGTGGCGCCGGCGCCGAAGAACGCCACGAGCACCGCGAAGGAGCCGTGGCGGCGCTCCAGCAGCCAGCCGAAGATCGCCACGGCGAGCACCGCGGAGAAGGCGTAGACGCCCGCGGAGAAGCCGATGCCGTAGCCGAACTGGTTGGTGAGGAGCTTCCACCAGTCGCCCTGCAGCGGCCCCACCACCACCAGCCGGCCGAGGCCCACGTAGCCGCCGCTGCTCAGCACCCACGCCACGCAGCTCACCGCGACCAGCGCGATCGTGGCGTACGGCAGCGACTCTCCTCGCACCCCCTCGATCTCGCCCCGGCGCAGTCTCCCCAGCGAGGGCACCGGCAGCCGCGAGCGGTGCGGCGCGCGCTGGGGGCTGTGCT
The DNA here is from genome assembly GCA_044446505.1 of Solirubrobacterales bacterium. Taxonomy (GTDB): domain Bacteria; phylum Actinomycetota; class Thermoleophilia; order Solirubrobacterales; family Solirubrobacteraceae; genus Palsa-744. The sequence continues at coordinate 10,522 of JBIOEY010000039.1, read as the reverse complement.
CGCGCGGCAGCTTCGGCGCGCGCCGGCGCAGCCGGTTGCCGCAGTAGGGACACTCGGTGATGTAGGGGCTGACCTCCGATCCGCACCGCTTGCACACCACGAACAGATCGGCACCCGAAGACATCGCGATCCATTCTAGGAGCCTGCCTCGGTGACGAGGCGCGGAGGGGCCGCAGGGGGCTCCAGCCACCACTGACGCCCGCGCGGCGGTAGAGTCCGGGGATGACTCAATTCGGCTACGACAAGAAGCTCTACATCCTCGCGTTCGACCACCGCGGCTCCTTCCAGAAGAAGTTCTTCGGGATCGAGGGCGACCCCGACTCCGAGCAGACGGCGATGATCGCCGACGCCAAGCACCTCGTCTTCGAGGGCCTCCAGCAGGCGGTCGCCGCCGGCGCGGACCCCTCCGTGACGGGGGTCCTGGTGGACGAGCAGTTCGGCTCGACTGTTCCCGAGGAGGCCCACGCCCAGGGTCTGCGCCTGGCGATGCCCGTGGAGCGCTCGGGGCAGGAGCTGTTCGACTTCCAGTACGGGGAGGAGTTCGGCGCGCACATCGAGCGCTTCGACCCCGACTTCACGAAGGTGCTCGTCCGCTACAACCCCGACGGGGACGCCGCCGCCAACGGCGAGCAGCGCGCGAAGCTCAAGCGGCTCTCGGACTGGCTGCACGAGCGCGAGCGCAAGTTCCTGTTCGAGCTGCTCGTGCCCGCCCTGCCCGCGCAGCTGGAGACGGTGGGCGGCGAGAGCGACCGCTACGACGCGGAGCTGCGCCCCGAGCTGATGCGCCGCACGATCGCGGAGATCCAGGACGCGGGGATCGAGGTGGACGTGTGGAAGATCGAGGGCGTCGACGAGCGCTCCGACTGCGAGATGCTCGTCGCCCAGGCCCGCACCGGGGGGCGCGACGGGGTCGTGTGCGTCGTGCTCGGCCGCGGCGCGGACGATGCGAAGGTCGACCACTGGCTCGCACAGGCGGCCCCCGTGGACGGCTTCGTGGGCTTCGCGATCGGGCGATCGATCTGGTGGGAGCCCCTCAAAGCGTATGTGGACGGCAAGATCGAACGCCGCGCGGCGGCCCAGCGGATCGCGGAGAACTACCTGCGCTTCGTCAAGGTCTACGAGGGCGCCGAGGACGGGGCCTCGGTGGCCTAGATGAGAAGTGCCACGGCATCGCGGGTAGGCTGATTGGATGCCCGCCATGCGGATGAGGCGCAGCGTCGCGGAGATCGAGCAGGCCTTCGCGGAGGAGATCTCGCTCGATCGCCACCGCCGCGACTCGCTGCGGCGCACCGCCGAGCAGCGCGCCCGCAAGCGTCACGTGCAGCGGCGCAACAAGCGCGGCACGGTCCGCTTCGCGCTGCTCGTGCTCACGCTGTTCATGACCGCTGTGATCGTCACCGTCGTCATGTTCCGCACGCTCTACCTGCTGCTCGGCTGAGCCAACTGCGCTCGAGGGCGACCGCTGGGCGCCGCTCAGCGGTCGCCCTCGCCTAAATCCTTGATCGCCTCGTCCACGTCGGAGCGGACCCTCTCGGTGGGTTTGCCCTCGCCCTGCTGGCGCTGGATCTCGATGTAGATCTCAGTGCGGAACACCGGCACGTCGTGCGGCGCCTGGATGCCGATGCGCACCTTCTCGCCCACGACCGACAGCACCGACACCTCGACGTCATCGCCGATCATGATGCTCTGATTGGTCTTGCGCGTCAGGACCAGCAATGCGACACCCTTCCGTTTCCGCCACAAAGCGACGGCACGTTTACCCCACGGACCTCGCCTCTGAGCAAGCATAGTCCGAGAGCCCGGGGGAAGGCGACCTCCTACCTCCTACGTTGGCACACCGGTCCCGCCCACATAACGCGCCGAGACGCGGGGTTCTGACGCGCCGCGCTCATAAATCCACGCCGCGGCGGTCGGGGGCCCCATGCGCTAGTCTCCCGGGCCGTCGATGGCACGAAAGTCCCTGCGTCCACAGCTCAACCAAATCCGCGCCTGGGTTCGCCAAGGTCGTACCGACGCGTGGATCGCCCACCAGCTCGAGGTAACCGTGCAGGAGATCGAGCAGTTCAAGCGCCAGAACGAGCTGGTCGGCGACGAGGACGCCGCGGCGGGGGTGGCGGTGAAGGACTTTCCCGAGGAGATCGACCTCCGCGCCGAGGACGACGCGCTGATCGCCGCGGAGCTCGAGGCGGCGGCGCTGGAGGCCGAGCGCGAACGGGCCGAGGCCGAGGCCGCCGAGCGCGCGAAGGCGGAGGAGGCGGAGCGCACGCGGGCCGAGCGCGCCGAGCGAGGCGAACCCGAGGAGGAGGTCGCCGACGAGGAGGAGAGCGCGCGGCCCCGCCGGCGCAGTCGGCGCGGCGGACGCACCCGGCGCACCACGGTACGCAGCAGCGCCCCCCTGGAAGGCACCTTCGACCACGGCGAGGAGGGCTACGGCCTGTGGCTCGACCCCGCGGTCCAGGACAACCCGATCTACGCCGAGCACTGGGCCGGCCACCGCCCGATCGAGGTCCTCGTCGAGGAGGACCAGATAGTGATCAAGCGCGTCGGCACCGACGACTAGCGTCGGTCATCACTCCGCCGCGATCCGCCGGCCCCCGGCGTAGTCGGCGGCCTCACGCAGGTATCTCCCGAAGGCCGCGTCCACCACGACGCTCGAGTCCCACGCCCACGGGTCCCCCGGGGCGGCGTCCATCGCCAGCTGCAGGCACCACGAGGTGCCCCTCCCGTAGAGCTCCGCGAGCTCCTCGGAGTCGAACCTGCCCCCCAGGCGCCTGCGCAATTCCGCGACGAGCACGTTCACGATCCGCTCCTGCAGCACCCGGCGCTCCGGTGGCGCGGCCTGCAGGCGGCGCTCGCCCTGCTGCCACTGGTAGATCGCGTTCTCGAAGCCCGGCACAGAGCGCGAGGCTAGCAGCGGCTGTCTTCAGTTAGGGGGCAGGCCGGTGACCATGTAGATGTGCTCTCCGGGGCGCATCATGCCGAGGCGGCGCGCTTCCTTCACGAGCGTCCCCGGACCGCTCAGCGTCGCGTGCTGGGCCTCCAGCGTCGCGTGCTGGCGCTCGAGCGCCGCCAGCTGGGCGCTGTCGCCCTTGGCCTCTTTCCAGGTCGAGAGCAGCGAGATCCCGGCGCTCAGGTACAGATAGAGCAGCACCCCCAGCACGCACAGCAGCGCGAGGCGCCCCACGCGGTCCCAGCGTACATGCGTCCTCGATCGCATCCCCTCCGCATTCGAGGCGGGGGGCGTTCCTCCTGCTCAGCAGCGGAAGACCGCGCGGCCCGGGAACTCGGCGTCCGCGCCGAGCTGCTCCTCGATGCGCAGCAGCTGGTTATACTTCGCGGTGCGATCCGAGCGCGAGGGGGCGCCGGTCTTGATCTGCCCGCAGCCCGTGGCCACCGCGAGGTCGGCGATCGTCGTGTCCTCCGTCTCGCCGGAGCGGTGGCTGATCACCGCGGTGTAGCCCGCCTCGCGCGCCATCGCGATCGCGGCGAGCGTCTCCGTGAGGGTCCCGATCTGGTTGACCTTGATCAGGATCGAGTTCGCCACCCCCAGCTCGATGCCGCGCCGCAGGCGCTCGGTGTTGGTGACGAACAGGTCGTCCCCCACGAGCTGCACGCGCTCCCCGACGCGCTCCGTGAGGGTCCTCCAGCCGTCCCAATCCTCCTCCGCCATGCCGTCCTCGAGCGAGACGATCGGATAGCGCGCCGCCAGATCGGCCCAGTAGTCGGCGAGTTCGGCGGCGCTCAGCGTGCGGCCCTCGTGCTCCAGCACGTAGGCGCCCTCGCGGTAGAGCTCGCTGGTGGCGGGGTCCAGTGCGATCGCCACGTCCGCGCCGGGCTCGTAGCCGGCGGCCTCGATGCCCGCGATCACCATCTTCAGCGCCTCCTCGTTGGAGGCGAGGTTCGGCGCGAAGCCCCCCTCGTCCCCGCCGGCCGTGGAGAGACCGCGCTCGTGCAGCGTGCGCTTCAGCGCGTGGAACACCTCCACGCCCATGCGCAGGCACTCCGAGAAGCTCTCCGCGCCGCACGGCACCACCATGAACTCCTGGAGGTCCACGCTGTTGTCCGCGTGGGCGCCCCCGTTGAGCACGTTCATCATCGGCACCGGCAGCACCCGCGCGTCCGCGCCGCCGAGGTAGCGCCAAAGCGGTTGCCCCACCTCGGCCGCCTGGGCCTGCGTTGCGGCGAGCGAGACCCCAAGGATCGCGTTTGCCCCCAGCCGCGACTTGTTGGGGGTGCCGTCGAGCTGGATCAGCGCTTTGTCCAGAGCCCCCAGGTCTTCGGCGTCGATGCCCCGCACCGCCGCGGCGATCTCGCCGTTCACGCCGGCCACAGCCCCACTCACGCCCTTGCCCGACCAGCGCTCCCCGCCGTCGCGCAGCTCCGTGGCCTCGAACTCGCCCGTCGACGCCCCCGAGGGGACGGCCGCGCGACCGCGGGCGCCGGAGCGCAGCAGCACGTCCACCTCGACCGTCGGGTTGCCCCTGCTGTCGAGGATCTGGCGGGCGTGGACTCCGTCGATCTGGCTCAACCGCTCAGAACGTGTCGCTCTGGCTCAGCCGCTCAGGGCGCGGGGACGGCCGTGGTGGTCGTCTTCGGCGCTTTGTACGTCTTGCAGTATTCGACCAGGTAGCCCGTGCGGCATTCCGTGCGCGCTTTCCACCTCGCCTTGAATTCCTTGGTGAACTTCGCGAACGCGGTCTGCTGCTGCGTCGAGCCGAGCTGCTGCTTGACCGATTCCTTCACCTGCGCGAGCGTCTGCTGGGCGGGCGCGTGGACCGCCTTCACTTCGTAGACGTAGAACCCGAAGGGCGTTTTCACCGGGCCGCTCAGCACTTTCGTCTTCGCCGCGAACACCGATTCGCCGAGTTCCTTCTGCTCCTGGGCCTTGACCACACCCGCCATTTCCCCGCCGTTGTTCTTGCTGGTGGGGTCGATCGACTTGCTCTTCGCGACGCTCGCGAAGCTCTTGCCCGATTCGATTTCCTTCTTGGCCTGCTGGGCGGCGGCTTCGGTCTTGGTGAGGACGATCCGCAGGTCGCGCCGTTCGGGCTGGCCGTAGAGCGACTTGTGTTCGTTGTAGTACTTCGCGACCGCCGATTCGCTGACCGCCTTCTTGGATTCCTTGATGATCTTTTCCTGGATTTTGGTCGTGAGCATCTGGAACTTCACGCGCAGCAGCAGGTCGTTGATGCTCTGACCCGTGCTCGCCAGGAAAGTCTGGAACTTGGCTTCGGTGGGGAACTGCTGCTTCTTCAGCTGGTTGAAGTGCGCGGAGACTTCCTTGTCGCTGACCTTGATGCCCTGTTCTTCGGCCTGCCCAAAGACCCAGTCGATCCCGATCAGGAAGCCCAACACCTCCTTCTGCAGCGCCTGGTACTGCTGTTCGCACTGCGCCTTCAGCTGCGCTTCGGTCTTCGGCTGCTGCCCCTTCGCGGGCTTCGGTTCGATTTCTTTGAGGTGCGCGATGCACTTGGCGTAGGCGGGCGGATCGGGCACCACTGGCTTCGGCGCTTTCTGCCCCGGCACCGCGCTCGCGCTCGCCGAGGCCGCCACTCCCAGCCAGTGGCTGAACGTTTCTTTGCTGATCGACTGCCCGTTGACCTGCGCCACGGAGTTGCCGGAGAGACCGCCGCCGCACGCGGCGAGGCCCCCAGCTGCAAAGAAAACGGCGCCTAGCGCCGCGATCCAACGAATCGGCTTGAACACAACGCGGGCACTCTAGCGGAAATTTGTAAGTCGTGTGTAACGAGTTGCTTAAGGTTCTCCTATGCAGCCTCGCCCCTTGCGCACCTCGCGCACCTCAGGGCCGACCGGAGGTCGGCCCTGAGGTGGGAAGATTGGAGGCCGCACCTCGCGCACCTCATGGGCCGACCGGAGGTCGGCCCATGAGGGTGAGGGGAGGGTCAAGCGGCCTCGCGCACCACCGCGAGCAGCACGTCCGCGGCGTGCACCACCGCGGGGAAACGCTCCGGCCCCTCGCGGGGGACGCGCACGGAGACCTGGGAGCGGCCCGACTCGTACAGCGCCTCAGGCAGCTGCTCGCGCAGGCGCCGCGCGCGGACGGAGTCGAGGTCGATCGGCGTGACCGCGAGCCGGTCGCCGCGGATGCTCACCGCGCGTGCGCCCGCCTGGCCCAGCTTGATGCGGGCGCGCTGCAGCGCCAGCAGGTTCGCAAGCGGCTCGGGCACCGGGCCGAAGCGGTCCTCGAGCTCCTCGCGCAGGCGCTCCACGTCGGCCACCTCCAGCGCCCCCGCGACGCGCCGGTGGATCTCGATCTTCGCCTGCTCATAGGGAACGTAGTCGGGGGGCACGTACGCGTCGACGTTCACGTCCAGGCGCACCGGCTCCGGCAGCTCCTCCTCGCCCTCGGCCGGACCGGCCTCGCGAACGGCCTCGTCGAGCATCTGCATGTACAGCTCGAAGCCCAGCGCCGCCACGTGCCCGGACTGCTCGTCCCCCAGCAGGTTGCCCGCGCCGCGGATCTCCAGGTCGCGCATCGCGATCTTGAAGCCCGACCCCAGCTCGGTGTAGTCCGACAGCGCCGAGAGCCGCTGCGCGGCCTCCGGGGTGAGCGCCGCCGCCGAGTCGTAGAAAAGATACGCGTAGGCGCGCTCGCGGCTGCGCCCCACGCGCCCGCGGATCTGGTAGAGCTGGGCGAGGCCGAACGCGTCGGCGTGCTCCACGATCAGCGTGTTCGCCTGAGGGATGTCGATCCCCGACTCGATGATCGAGGTGCACACCAGCACCTCCGCACCGCCGCGCAGGTAGTCCATCATCACGCTCTCGAGCTCCCCCTCCGCCATCTGGCCGTGCGCCACCGCGAAGCGCACCCCCGGGCACAGCGCGCGCAGGCGCTCCGCGGTCCCCTCGATCGACTCCACGCGGTTGTGCATGAAGAATGCCTGCCCCCCGCGCTCGTGCTCGCGCAGGATCGCGTTCTTGACGAGCTCCTCCTCGTACTCCCCCACGTACGTGCGCACCGGCCGGCGGCCCTCCGGGGGCGTCTCGATCACCGAGATGTCGCGCAGCCCCGCCAGCGACATCTGCAACGTGCGCGGGATCGGGGTGGCAGACATCGAGATCACGTCCACCTTCAGCTTCAGCTGGCGCAGGAGCTCCTTCTGCTTGACCCCGAAGCGCTGCTCCTCGTCGAGCACCAGCAGGCCGAGGTCCTTCGCACGCACGTCGCGCGAGAGCACGCGGTGGGTGCCGATCAGAATGTCCACGCCGCCCTTCGCGAAGCCCGCGATCGCCGCCTTCTGCTCGGCGGGGGTGCGGAAGCGCGAGACGTGCTCGATCGTCACGGGGTAGTCGGCGAGGCGCTCGGAGAACGTCCCAAAGTGCTGCTGCGCAAGGATCGTGGTGGGCGCCAGCATCAGCACCTGCTTGCCCTGCGCGGCGGCCTTGAACGCGGCGCGCAGCGCGACCTCTGTCTTGCCGTAGCCCACGTCCCCGCAGATCAGGCGGTCCATCGGCCGGGGAGCTTCCATGTCGGCCTTCACCGCCTCGATCGCCTCGCGCTGATCGGGGGTCTCGGTGTAGGGGAAGCGCTCCTCCAGCTCCCGCTCCCACTCGGAATCCGGCTCGAAGGTGTGCCCCGAGCGCCGCCGGCGCTCGGCGTAGAGGCTCAATAGCTCACCCGCGAGCTCCTGCGCGGCGCGGCGCGCGCGCGCCTTCATCGCCTCCCAGCGCGAGCCGCCCAGTTTCGATAGCGGGGGATGCTCGCCACCGACCCCCACGTAGCGGGAGATCTTGGCGAGCTGTTCGGTGGGCACGAATACGCGGTCGTCGCCCTGGTATTCGAGATACAGGTAGTCGCGCGTGACCCCCGCCACCGTGCGCGTCTCGAAGCCCGCGAAGCGCGCCACCCCGTGGTCCTCGTGGATCACGATGTCCCCCGTGCGCAGCTCCGTGAACGAGCGCAGCGCGCCCCGGCGGGGGCCGCCGTCGAGTCCGGCGCCTGCGGTGCGCTCGGCGCGGCGGCGGCGCAGCAGTCGGTGCTCGGGGAAGACAGCGAGCTTCAGCGAGGGCGCGATGAAGCCCTCGCGCAGCGAGGACGCCGCGAAGCGCAGGGAGGGCTCCAGCGGCGCCGCGCTCACGTCTACCCCCTCCATATTCGCCTCCAGCCAGGTGGCTTTCAGGCGCGCGAGGTTGTACGCCGCGCGCTCCCCCTCCCCGCGGCGGGGGAAGGCGACCACCGTGCGGTAGCCCGAGCGCACCAGCTTCTCCAGCTGCGGCTCCGCCTCCGCCAGCGAGCGCGCCGCGGTGTCCGCGGACTGCGCGCGCAGCTCGATCTGCTGGCCGCTGGAGAGCGAGGAGAGCCAGATGCGCGTGCGCCGCTCGAGCGCCGCGTGCACCTCCTGGGGGCTCACGTACAGGTGGTGGGCGTCCTCGTCGTGGAACGCCGCACACACATCGCTCCAGTGGTCCTCCAGAGCGGGGCCCAGCTCCTCCTCCGCCGCGACCAGCAGCTCGGTGTCGCCGCCCAACAGGTCCAGCAGCGCCCCGAAGCGCTCCACCGGCAACAGCTCCGCGATGTCCGGCCGCTCCGAGGCGTCCTCGGCCGCCGCGATCTCCGCGAGCTCGCGGTGCTCGGCCGCCAGCTCCGCCGCGGGCGCGATCTCGACCTCCTCCACGTCCCCCAGCGAGCGCTGCGTGAACGTCGAGAACCACCGCAGCGATTCGATCTCAACGTCGAACATGTCCACCCGCACCGCCCGCTCCTCGGTCGCGGGGAAGATGTCGAGGATCTCCCCCCGCATCGCGAACTGCCCCCGCTCCTCCACCTGGTCCACGCGTTCGTAGCCCGCCGCCACCAGCTCCTCCGCGCACTCGTGCAGGTCCAGCAGCTCCCCCGTGCGCAGCGCGAACGAGCGTGGGCGCAGCGCGGGGTCGGGCACCTTCTCCGAGAGCGCCACCGCGGAAACCACCACCACGGGGGGCTCCGGCTCGACGCCCGAGGACTGCGCCGCGGCGGCGGGCTCCGCGGCGGCCTTCACCGTCGCGGCGCGGCCGCGCGCGAGCAGCGCGTCCAGTGCGGCGACCCGCAACCCGATCAGGTGCGCCGGCGGGGTCAGATGGGACTCGTATGTCACCCCCCGCGAGGGGTAGTACCGCACTTTGCGCGGGTGCAGCCACGCCCGCAGGTCGCTCGCCAGCTCGCGCGCCGCGCGGTCGTCGCCGACCACCACCACCGTCGGGCGCGGCCCCTCGGCTCCCACCTCGGACAGCCCAGCGATCAGATAGGGGCGCAGCGAGGCGGACACGAACGCGTGGCCTCCCTCGCGTGCCAGGCGCTCCCCCGCGGGGTCGTCCTGCACAAAGCCTAGGAGCGATCTGAGACTCACGGCCCTGTGACCAGGCGTTCGACCTCGTCGGCCGCGCGCTCCACCAGCTCGCGCACCTCCTCGGGGCGCTCGCGGAAGCGGCCGAGCACGTGCGCGGAGACGATCTCCGGGTCCGTGGAGTCCGGGCGCCCCACGCCCACCCGCACCCGCCAGAAGTCCGCGCCGCCGAGCTCGCGCTTGAGCGACTTCAGGCCGTTGTGGCCCGCGAGGCCTCCCCCCAGTCGCGGGCGCACCTCGCCGAAGGGGATGTCGATCTCGTCGTGCACCGCCACCACCCGCTCCAGCGGGAGCCTGTAGGAGCCGCGCGCCGGGCCCACCGAGCGGCCCGCCTCGTTCATGAACGTCTGCGGCCACAGCACCGCCACGCGAGAGCCCGCGGGGCCGGCTCTCCCCTCGGCAAGGAGCGCCCGGAAGCGCGTCTTGGGCCGCTGGAGATCCCACCGCTCCGCGAGCGACTCCGCCACCATGAACCCCACGTTGTGGCGCGTGCGCGCGTACTCCCGGCCCGGGTGGCCCAGCCCCACGATCAGCCAGTCGATCGCCGCCCCGCCGGCGCGGGCCCCGGCCCCGCCGCCACGAGCACGGCCGATACCGGCGAAGGGTCGCCGCAGAGGGAGCTACTCCTCGGCGGAGGCGGCGTCGCTCTCGGCCTTCTCGGCCTCGCCGACGAGCTCCGTCTCCGCCTCGATCTCGGTCTCCGCCTCGGTCTGCAGCCGCGGCGGGGAGAGCGTCGCCAGCACCGTCTCCTGCAGGTCGTCCAGCAGCGCCACCCCCTCCGGCGGCGCGATCGCCGCGAGCGTGAGCGTCTCGCCGATCTGCATCCCCGACACGTCGTGCACGATCGACTCCGGGATCGCCGTGGGCAGCGCTTCGACGTTCAGCTCGCGCGTGATCTGCTCCAGCACCCCCCCTTCGCGGGCGCCCGGGGACTCATCCGCGCCGCTCAGCTCCAGCGCCACCACCGCGTGGATCGGCTTGTCCAGGCGCACCCGCAGCAGGTCCACGTGCACCGTGTCCCCCCGCACCGGGTGGCGCTGGGCCTCCTTCAGCACCACCGGCGTCGCCTTCGACCCGTCGACGCTCAGGTCAAGCACCGCCCCCGCCCGCGCCAGCGCCAGGCGCAGCTCGCGCGCGTCCACGTCGAAGCTCAGCGGCTCCTCCCCGCCCCCGTAGAG
>JBIOEY010000038.1:0-16936 GCA_044446505.1 Solirubrobacterales bacterium | reverse complement strand
CAGACGGCGTCGATCGCACGATGGGTGGCAGACGACGTCACGCGCCTAATTCTGGGCGGTCTGCTCGCGCAGCCGCTCGTTGGCCTCGCGTAGCTCCGGCGTCAGCTGCTCGCCGAAGTCGTCGGCCTCGAAGATCTGGCGTAGCTCGATCTCGACATCGCCGTCGAACGGCGCTCGCTTGAGCCACTCGATCGCCTCGTCGCGCGACGCGCACTCCCAGACCCAGTAGCCCGCGACGATCTCCTTGGCCTCGGTGAACGGACCGTCGATGACGGTGCGCTCGCTGCCGTTGAAGCGGACCTTTGCGCCCCTGGAAGTCGGGTGCAGGCCCTCGCCGGCCAGCATCACGCCTGACTTGACGAGTTCTTCGTTGTACTTCGTCATCGCCCCCAGGATCTCGGTGCTGGGCATCTCGCCCGCCTCAGACTCGGGGCTCCCGGGGACCAGAACCATGAAACGCATTGGTGTCTCCTTGTGGTGGATGAGGTGGTTTCTACCCGCACGTCGAACGAGGTCGGCCGAAATCGACACCGCCCGGAATTTTGGGTCGACGTCCGCGGCCGGGCCGCGCTGGGTTCGGGCGTGCCTGAGCTTGCGCTGAAGGCCGAAGTGGGTGGGCCGCCCAACGGGATCGGGCCAGGACATTCACAGCGAGTACACACATGTATGGACGTTCGGGGTCGACGACAAGATCACCGGCTGGGCAAGCTTCCCGACGCGAGCACAGGCGTGCGCACGCAGGCTTGAAAGAACGGTTTAGCGGGTTATCGGAGCGCCCTCGCACACTGCGCGGCCAACTCGCTTCTGCTTCCGCGTGACAGCGAGCGTCCGAGCAGGGGCCGCGTTCACGCTCGCTCCGGACGAGCAGCAGCACCACCTGCGTCGTGACGCGCTTGCGCTTTCGTGTGGATCCGAGCGCGTGGCAGGACACCGCTCTCACGTCTCACGTGCCTACATCACCTGCGTAGGGGCGCCGGGGCGGATCGATCCCTGGGTTGTTGCTACTTCATACGATGCCTCGCCTACGTTCAGAGAACCAAGCAAAGAGATTCCGTCGACGCTGCATACCTCCTTCTGCAGCGGCGGGCAGAGCTTGCTCACGCGAGCGACGGTTTGCTTGGGCTGCTCGTGCGGCGCGCCACTCGACGTCGGCTGGTCGTGGCCCGTGCCGTCGTAGGTCTTCGATCGCGAATGCATAGTGGTCGCTGAGCATCTTCAGGCTCGTGCCGCACTCGCTCGCCACGGTTTGTGGGTCCTCGGCGCGTAGGCGCAGGGAGATGCCGCCGCGGCGTAGCGAGTATGGGGTGGCGCCGAGGATCGGGAAGAGCTCGGGGCGCTGTGCGACCTTCTCGACGGCTGGCGTGAAGAATCTCGCGCCCCAGGAGCGTGCCTGGTTCTCGCTGAAGTGACAGGCGCCGGTTCGGGAGTCAAGGGTGCCGTGTCCAGGGCCGTTGAGATCGCCGGGAATGATGAAGTCAAGCTCACGGGCCGGGTGCCCCGCGTGTCGCAGGGCCGCTCGCCACTCGACCAGGTCCTCGCGCAGGACGCCTGGTAGCGCGGTGCGCCGCTGCGTGCTGTGCTCGGTCTTGCCCCATTCAGTGAGCTGTCCGCTGGAGAGCACCTCCATCACCCACGCGAACTCGCCAACCAGTGATGCCCAGCGCAGCCCCCAGACCTCCTGGTTTCGCGCACCGAGCCCGTACTGCAAGCTCACGACCATCGCGTCCCGGTGCGCCAGGATCTCGCGCCGAGCATTGATCTGCAGGAGCATCCGGGCACGGATCGCCTCCACGGCCTGTGGTGAGAGCGCCCAGCTCGCTATCCCCAGCCCGCGGCGGCGTCGCGCGGGGGCGTAGCCGGTGCCCCCGGCTCGCATCGAGCGCCGCCGGTTGACGCGCGGCTCGTTGGCCAGGCCACACCCGTTGGTCTGGATCTCGGGCACGAGATAAGACGAGGCGGCCCAGCTCAAAGCGGCCGAGAGCACGCTCCACGCCTGATCCCGCGTCGGCTTGGACACACCCGCAAGCAGCATGTCCTCATGCCACGCCCGCGGCGCCTGCGGCGTGTTGAAGCGCGCCGCAGGCACAGACGCAATCGCCACCGCGTAGCGGGGCGGCGCCACCGTACCGCCCTGAGGGCCGCGTCGCGGCCTGTCCAGCAGATGACGGCCGATCGTCCACTCGTAGCGTTCATAGGTCGACGGCGCAAGCCCGCCCTCGTTGCGCGGGTGGGCGTTGACCGCGAGGTAGAGCTCCAGCACCTCCCCGAGGCTCCGCGACTCTTCAGCCTGATTGGCCTCCTTCGCGTCAAGGTCCAGCAGGAAGCGGCGCAGACTGTCCCGACCCCTGCGCTCGGCCGTCGCGTAGTCGTCCATCCACGCGCGGGCGTGGCGCAACGACGGGAACGTGCGGGTCGTCTCCTTTTTCTCGTGGTCGTAATAGCCAACGGAGTAAGACTTGCGCCCGTTCTTGGCGACATACGGCCATTTGGAGCGCTTCGGCCAAGGTCTAGCCATCGCGAACTCCTTGCGTGGGCGCGCGAGCGCAGGCGAGCAGCACGAACACAGGGTGGCCTCGACCGTCCGCTAGATGGGCCCCTCCGTGATCATCCGGCCAAGTTCCCGGAGAAAGTGCTGGTTATGCTGCGGCTACGGCTTTTGACAGAGGACATGCTCGACGCTACGAAAGTGCGGTTTTCCAGGCAAAACATGTGCATGGGACCACTTCCATGGTAAGCAAGAGGTCCCCGGTTCGAGACCGGGCGTCGGCTTGATCGAATACCGCTCCAGTAAACGCTTTTGGGTGGTTGCGGGCGTTTCAGGTCGGTGCGTCGCTTCGGTTTGCGTTTCAGCCAAGGCCGGCCTTGGCGAGCATCGCGATCAGCGTCGGGCGGCGGCGGTGATGCTCGCGAAGAAGCGCGACTTGGGTCGCGAACCACTCGTTCTGGTCGGCCGCATCGGCGGCCCGGCGGGCACGCTTGAGCACCGGGACGGCCCGGGCGTAGGCCCGGCGGCCGGTCTCGAGCAGCAGCTCATCCACGACGAGCAGGTACCACGGCAGCGCCTGCTCTGGCCGCTGCGCCTCGCGGGCTTCGGCAAGGCGCAGGCGCTGCTGCAGCCCCGGGTCCCAGTCGGGGTCCTCGTGCGCAACACTCCAGGCCGCCTCGACGTCGCCGTCGGCCAGCAGCGCGTCGACGAGCCCCCCGAGGTCGCGCTCGCGCAACGCCAGGCGCGCCGCGTCACGCTCGATATCCCACGCGCCCACCGCGTCGGCCGCGCGACGCAAGCGCGAATAGGTGCTCGCCGAGGCCATCCGCTCGTGCTGCTCGCGGCGCAGACGCAGAACCTCCAGCGCAGCCGAGCGCCGCTCGTACACACCGCACGCCAGGTCATAGAGCTGTTCGACCTGCCAGCCGTCCGTCTCGGCGATGCCGCGCCTGGCCCACAGCAGAACCTCCTCCTCGCGCCCGAGCTCGGCCATCGCCTCGCTGACTCGGATGAACTGATGCGGCGCGCTCAGATCCCCACCAAGCAGCGCGACGATCGCCTCCTTGTCCCCGTCGAGCACCGCCAGCCGCTCGCGCGCCCAACGCACCGCGAAGACCCGCTCCCCGTCACCGCGCTCCTCGATCGCACGCCGGTAGACCAGGAGCCCACGCTCACCGAGCGCGCGGGCGTACCGAACCGGATCGACCTCGAAGAAATCCTGGTCCTCGCAGCTGAACCGCACCATCCACGCCGCGAGCTTCACTGGGTCGGCGACCCCAGCGTCACACGCCTGCGCGTGGACCTCCAGCAGTTCGCGCGCGAGATCCCCGATCGTCCCGTTGGAGTCATCGGCGTGCATGATCACCTTCACGACATGCCCGACCGCACGCTCGACCAGGACAACGAGATCCCTCGACGGCGAGGACACGGCAACCGAGCGCAACTCCTCAACGACCGGCCGCGCCGCGCGAGCCCACTCCGAGCTCTCCCGGTACCCCAGGAACCGCCGCGTCCGCAGCCCACGATCGACCTCCGCCCGCAACTCCGCCAGATCGCCCTCCTCGCGCGCCGCGGCCAGCCGCACATGCCGCTCTACGTCACCGTGACGGTCAGCCGCGGACGCCACGATCTCCCGCAGCACCTCGGGCGAAAGATTGCGCACGACCTCCCCGAGATCCCTCCGCTCACGACCGTCTCTGCCCGCCACCCGGCAATCGTCGCACCCCGGCCCGAACGCCGCGCCTACGTCTGCACGCGCTGCACCCGTACCCGGCCAAGCCAACCAGACCACGAAGAGCGGCCGCCTCGGTCACGATCGCGCCCGCACACCTCATGCAATGCGCAAGCGCCAGCCTCGCCGACGATCAGGCCCTCTCGTCGTCCAAAGGATGCCCCTGCGAAGGGCTGATCGAGACGCCCGCTCCCGCCCAATAGGAGGAGTCAGCCGAGAGCCCCGGCAGACGGCCGGAACCCGTCCGCAGCGGCAGCCAGGATGTTGCCGGTCCACGCTTCTGCTTCCGCGCGAAGGAGCAGTTTCGTCTGGACCACTCAATAGGGGTGTGGCCACCGCGGCGTCAACCTTACGGCATACTTTTCGGTGTCCCACGCGATGCTGGCGAGCCATGCCTTGACTTCATCGGCCGCTTCCTGGCCGAGGATCATCGGCTCCAGCGATCCACCTTCTCGGTGGATTGCGAGAACTCCGGGCAGCTGCGTGCGGGAACGGTCCTTGAACCAGTCATAGCCATTCGCATCGCGGTCGATTTCGAGAACGTACTCCGTGTCGGGGTCGCTAGGCTTCGTCGCATTGTCCTCGTACGCGGCCATCCGCGTTCGCGCCGTCTCAATGGTCTTCTCAGTGAAGAAGCGGTGATATGGCTTGGTGGTGTCCAGGACCAGGTTCTCGAGCATCAGATCGGGGCGATTTGCCGCGTCGAGGTGCCCAAACCCGACCGTGGGTCTGCGGACTATTCGAGCGACGGTCCTCACAAGGGTACCGTCCTCGTGGGCCTTTTCGATCTCTCGCTTGAAGCGAACGGCTGCGTACTTCTGTCGGGTTCCGTCCTTTCGCGGGATAGTGACCTCGCGGCGCGCGCGCTCGTAGATCTCCATCGCGTCTCCGTGGAGCAGCTCCATCGCCGTATCCACATCTGCTGATTGTGCTGCTGCCAGCATGTTCCTCATCTCCTCGCCCTCGGGGTCGAGAAACTGGAACACCAGCCCCTCGCCGTTTTCGTCGCGAACCTTGCGGGTCCGGACCTTGATGGTCAGCGCGTCGGCCTTCATGTGAAGGTTCACGCGCATGTTCTCGGTGGCCGCGTCGTAGTCCTCGCCGCGCCGGATTTCCCAAACGCCGCCGTCGGTCCATTCCGCCCACGGGTAGCGCCGTGGACCACGCGCCTGATCCTCCGGGAATGCATCGAGTCGCTTCGCCATAAGGTCATTATGGTCTATAAGGATGTACCTATCAATACCTGACTGTCGATGGCGAGGATGCCAGCAGGGCACACGCAGCCGGGCTTTGAGATCACAGATTGCGACCTCAAGCGAACCATCGGGTCCGCCACGTGTGGCACTCTGAGCGCAATGGCCAATCAACCCGAGGAAGAGAGTTCGCTGGAGCTGATCCCGCTCCCGGCGATCCAGAAGCGGATCGTGGTCGTTCGCAAACGCCATGTGATGGTCGATGAGGACCTCGCAGAACTCTACGGCGTGCAGACACGCCGTCTGGTCGAGCAGGTCAAACGGAACATCGACCGGTTCCCGTCCGACTTCATGTTCCAGCTGACGAAGGACGAGGCCACCGCTTTGAGATCGCAATCTGCGACCTCAAGCGACGGGCACGGCGGACGTCGCTACGCGCCCTACGTCTTCACAGAGCAAGGCGTGGCTATGCTGTCCGGCGTTCTCCGGAGCCCGACGGCGGTCGCCGTCAACATCGCGATCGTGCGGGCGTTCGTCGAGCTGCGGCGCGTCACGGCCTCCTACGCCGCGATCGAGAGGCGCCTTGAAGACTTCGAACGAGAGACCGGAGCGAAGCTCGGCCGGCACGACCAGCAACTCGACGAGATCTTCCACGCACTACGGCAGCTGATCTCCCCGCCTCCCCGGTCCAAGCGCCCGGTCGGCTTCAGGCTGCCCGAAGGCGACAAGTAGGCACACGTACTCGACAGGCACGCGCTGCTCCTGGACTTCTCCTTCCGAGCGCGATTGCAGGAGCCGACGATGCCCCGCTGCTTGCTGCCGCTCCGGACGGGGACCGGGCATATCCGATCAGGTTGGCGGGCGCTCGCTTTGCCAGGAACGCGGCAGCGCTCCCGCTCGAGTGACGGCGCCCATTCGCACCCTGACCTACCCTCCCCGGCGCCGTGCCCAAGGAGGCGCATGGTCGCGTGCCCACGCGGCGAGCAGCGGATCCGCCAGTGCCCACGTGCGTGGCTGTGGCTGCCAGGCCAGACCAAGCTCGCGCAGGCGCCCGAGGGCGTCGTTGACGCTCTTGGGATTGGCCGCGAGGGCGTGTGGTCTGAGCCCGACGCTGATCGCGGCTACGACCGGCTGCGCGCTTGGATGGATGCGCCTGAGCAGATCCCACTCGCGTGCCGTCAAGCTGGCGGTCGTCTTCCGCAGACGTCGCCAGCCGGCGAGCGCGCGGGTCTGGTCGTCCTCCCCGCGTGACGGTGCAAGGTCGATGATGCGCCAGGTGAGAGCCGGCACGCCGGCCGCGAGTTCGGCCGCGGCGCCGACCAACTCGACGCGTGCCCTGGTCCAGGGGCGTGTGATTACGAGGTCGTCGATGAAGCGGGAGGGCTTCGCTCGGCGGATGCGTATGAGCTGTCCGGCGTGGTAGAGGGGATGACCGCTGTCCTCCAGGGCTTTGCTGCTGGGGCCGTCGGGATGTTCGACCAGAACGAGGTCCAGATGCGGGTGGCGCTGGCGGGCAGCGCGGAGGTCTCCAAGGAGCTCGCGGGTCTCGTGGTCGGGTAGGGATGAGAGCATCAGGCCGAGGTGGTCGATCGCCAGCAGCGCGTCGCCGTCGGCGAGTGCGAGCAGCAGCTCAATGACGTCAGAAAGATGGTGCCCTCCTGTCTCCGTGCCGGCTTTGGAGCGAAGGTCCTCGAGATCGATACCGCTCTGGTGCAGGGTCCGTGCGAGTCGCAGGCCGGCGGCGCTCGAAGGTGGCGCTGCCTGCGTCCACCATGCGGCCGCGTCGGGGGCGAGCTGGGCGATGGCCGTGTCGGTGATCGCCATCGCGAGGTCGCGGCTGTCCGCACAGCTGCGCGCGTCCACCAGCACGCGCGTGCCGTGGAGCTCGTCGATCGCGGCGGCCAGCAGGGCACTCGTCCCGCTCCAGGGGTCGCCGGAGATGATCGTGAGACCGGGCCTCTGGTCGAGCACGTCGAGCAGCTCCTGGTACTCGGCGATGCGGCCGGTCAGCACTTCGGCGTTCCCGGCCTTCTGCGCGGTCTCAGGCATGGTCATCCTCCGCAAGATGCCGTCGCGCCTCGTCGATGGCCATCTGGACGTCGAATGCTTCGACCGTGTCGCTCCCGAGCTTACGGGCGCCAAGGGCTGCGTATCGGGCTGCCGTCATGGTCGGATACGGGCGCCCTTCCCCGAAGGCGATCAGCTCCTCAAGTGCCTCGGGTGTCAGCTCAAGGCCCGCTTGGACGAAGCGCTCCGCGAGGCCCGCGCGCCAGATGTCGGCGGAGATTCTTGGATCGAGAGTCAGCCGATCGACGAGCTTGCCGAACTGCGCCGGAGCGCCGAGCATCCCGTCGAGCGCTCGCTCGTCGCTGCCGTCGACGAGCACGACGACCTTGGTGTTGCCGCTGTAGAGGTCGACGAGGTCTCCGAGCAGCCGCTCGCCGTCGGTGTAGTCGGCGGCGCGTTGCAGCTCGTCGAGGAAGAGGACGACCGGCCTGTCCCTCTCCTCGGCCAGCGCCAGCGGCAGGGCGAGGATCTTCCGCGTCGGCAGCGTGCCCGGTTGAGCGGGGAGCTGGCCGAGGTCGAGGGGTATTCCCTGATCGGCGAGCGTCTGCTCGATCAAGGGCAGGGCCACTCGTAGGAGCCCGCGCGTGGCCGCCGAGCGCGAGATCCGGTTGCAGCGGTCCACGACGAGCTGCAGTAGGTCCTTTGCGTCCGTGCGCTCGGGGACCTCGATGTCGACGACCACCGTGCCGTCCCAGCGAAGCTGCTCGCACACCGCCGCGCAGACAGTCGTCTTGCCGATCCGGCGCGGCCCGATCAGCATCGTGTGGATCGCCTCGCGCGATCGACGCACGATCTCCTCGATGTCCCCCGTGCGCCCGATCACCAGATCGGCGGGCACTGGGCCGCCGGCGGGGAACAGGCGTCCTATACGGTCATCCATCATCACGCTAAGTGCTCCCTTTCGCAAATGCGCTGGCGTTTCTACCGACGTCTTGCCCCTTGCAGACGACGAGGTTCGTCGGTCGGATACGTTGGCGAACTTCCGAGCCAGAGCACTAAGAATAGTACCAATGAGTAATGACGTTATTACCTCCGGGTACTATTTGGCTGCTTTGCGTCCTGGGCTTCGCTATCCATCATCCAGTAGCACTACTGCTACCATGCTTGGATGGCGACCATCCCCCAGAAGGAACTACGCAATAACGTCGGCGAGGTGCTGCGGCGCGCAGAGGCCGGCGAGCAGCTCACGATCACCGTCTCAGGGCGCCCGGTCGCCGAGCTGGGTCCTGTGCGGGCTCGACGGTGGGTGTCCAGCGCGGCACTCGCCGACCTATGGGCGACGCCTCCGGACCCCACGCTCGAGGAGGATCTCAGGGCGCTCGGCGGGCAGCTCACCGACCCCTGGGCCACCGCCTGACGGTGGCCGTCCTACTCGATACCTCAGTTCTGATCGCAGCCGAAGAAGGACCAGACGAGGACGCAGCCATCAGCGTCGTCTCGCTGACCGAGCTCCACTTCGGTGTGCTGATCGCCCGCGACGAAGAAACCCGCGCTCTACGGATGCGCCGTCTCGGCACCATCGAGGACCACTTCGACGCGCTGCCGTTCGACGCTGTTGCGGCGCGCGAGTGCGGACGGCTGCACGCCCTCGTCGCGCAACGCGGCGGAGCGCCACGGCGGCGAGCAATGGACCTCGCGATCGCCGCCACCGCCAACGTCCACGGGGTCCCGCTGCTGACCTACAACACCAAGGACTTCCAGATCATCGCCGACAAGGTCGACCTCCGCGCAGCCTAAAGCGCCAGACCTCGCCCACAAGGCCGGCACCGGCGCTGATAACGTCGCGCGGGTGAAGCTCCCGAACATCCACGAGAGCCCGTCGCGGGAGCTGGCGTTCGGGCACATCAAGGGGGTGTGGCGCGACCTCGGACGCGAGGCCGGCACGCTCACCGTGGGGCTGCGGCGGATCGAGGTCGCGGCGGGGCACTTCTCCACGCCCGCCCACGAACACGGGGGCGACGAGGAGGTCTTCTTCGTGCTCGCCGGCAGCGGGCTGCTGTGGGAGGAGGGCGAGAAGACCTACGAGGTGCGCGAGGGCGACTGCATCGTGCACCGGCCCCTGCGCGGCGCCCACACCCTGCGCGCCGCGGAGGACGGGCTCGACGTGCTCGTCTTCGGCGAGCGCCGCGACCCGCACCTCACCGCGCTGCCGCGCATCGGTATGGCGTGGAGCTTCCCCCGCTGGGTGGCGCTCGCCGGCGGGGATTCGCCGTTCGCGCGCGAAGCCGCCGCCGGGCCGCCCGAGTGCCCCGCGCCGCTCCCCGAGCGTCCCCGCAACGTTGTGGCGCTCGCCGACGCCCCCACCGTATTCGGCGGCGCCGGGCGGCTGCTCGGCAAGGGCGCCGGGGCGCGGGCCACCGGCCTCAACCACGTCACCCTCCCCCCCGGCGGGCAGGGCGCCGCGCCGCACTGCCACTCCGAGGAGGAGGAGATCTTCGTCGTGCTCGACGGCGACGGCACGCTGCGGCTGTGGCCCCGCGGCGGAGGCCCCGGGGATCCCGGGGAGCATCCGCTGCGTGCCGGGGACGTGGTCTCGCGTCCCGCGGGCACCGGGATCGCGCACGCCCTGCGCGCAGGCGATCGGGGCATCACCTACCTCGCCTACGGCACCCGCGCGTCGGGCGACATGTGCTTCTATCCCGAGACCGGGCGCGTCTCCCTGCGCGGCCTCGGCATCGCCCTGCGCTCCCCCGAGATCGAGCCGCTCGCGCAGTAGGGCTGATCGTGGACGAGCTCGAGCGGGAGATGCGGGCGCTGGCAAAGCTGACCCTCGCCGCCGCGGCCCTCTGCTCGCGATGAGCGCGCTCGAGCGGGAGATGCGGGCGCTGGCAAAGCTGACCCTCGCCGCCGCGGCCCTCTGCTCGCGATGAGCGCGCTCGAGCCCGAGGCGAACGGCGGCGGGCGGCCCCCGCGGGTGGCGGTGTTCGGCCCCAACCCGCTGCTCACGGTGACGCTGGAGCGGGAGGGGGAGGGGCACGAGCAGGTGCACTTCCATGCGGGCGGCCAGGGGGTGTGGGTGGCGCGGATGATCGCGTGCCTCGGCGCGGAGCCGGTGCTGTGCGGCTTCCTCGGCGGGGAGAGCGGGGAGCTCTTGGGCCCGCTGCTGGAGCAGATCGGCGGCGAGCGGCGCCTGGTGCGCACGGCCGCGGCGAGCGGCTGCTACGTGACCGATCGCCGCTCCGGGGAGCGGCAGCTGCTCTCGCTGGCGTTCAGCGACCCCCCCTCGCGCCACGAGATCGACGAGCTCTTCTCGCTGGCCTGCGCGGAGGCGATCGCGAGCGGGTGGCTGGTGGTGGCGAACCCGCTGCCGGGCGGCTCGCTGCCGCTGGAGCTCTACGGGGACCTCGTGGCGAACGCGCGCGCGAGCGGTTGCCGCACGCTCGTGGACCTCTCCTCCCCACGCCTCGACAGCGCGCTGCGGGGGGAGCCGGACCTCGTGAAATTGAACGACTGGGAGCTCGCGGAGTTCGTGCGCGGCCCGGTCTCCGAGCCCTCACAGCTGCGCGCGGCGGCGGAGCGGCTGCAGGAGGCGGGGGCGCGTGCGGTGCTCGTCACCCGCGGGGAGCTCCCCGGACTCCTGCTCGCGGGCGAGCGGGCGTGGGAGCTGACCCCGCCGCGCCTGGAGCGCGGCTTCCGCGAGGGCTGCGGGGACGCGATGATGGGCGCGCTCGCCGCCGTGTGGGCGCGCGGCGAGACGCTGGAGCGCGCGGTCGCGGTGGGCGCGGCGGCGGGCGCCGCGAACTTCCTGCGCCACGGCCTCGGCAGCGCCTCGCGCGAGGTGGTGGAGCGCCTCGTGGACAGCGTGCGGCTCGAGCCGCTCGCGGTGCGCGTGTAGCGCCACCCGGCTCGCGAGTCGCTGCACGCAGATCGCCCGACTCGGTGTGAGCGCCGGCCGCACTTCCGCGGGGCCCCGGGACTCTCAGGGCATCGCGGTAACCGACTCCCCGCGGAGGATCGCACGCGGCGCGAGCTCGACGATCCATTGCAGGCGCCGGGGGGTGCAGGCGAGGGCGAGCCGTTCGTAGCCCTCGGCGAGCTGCACGGGACGCCCGGCGCGGGAGGAGTGGGCGTCGGAGCCGAGCAGGTGCACGAGGCCCTCCTGCGCGAGCCGCGGCACGAGGTCCCCCGCGGAGGCGCGCGCGACGAACTCGGCGGTCCACTGGATCAGGCAGCCGCGGTCGCGCAGCGCGAGGAGACGCTCCTCGAAATCGGCGCCGGCGTGGCGCTCGGGGTGGGCGACGATCGCGTGCAGCCCGCGCGCGGCGAGGCGCTCCACGAGCTCCTCGAGGCCGGCGCCGAGCGGGCCGGGCGCGGGCTCCACCAGCAGCCACCCGCCGGCGCCGCCGAGCGCGACGAGGTGCAGCTGCTCGTCGCTGAGCCCGTCGGCCTCGGTCTCGGCGAGCTCGCCGCCGGGCACGATGCCCACCTCCACCCCACGCTCGGCGAGGACGCGCTCGAGCGCCTCGACGCGCGCGGCGATCTCCTCGATCGCGACGCGGTGGTCGTGGCGGATGTGGGGCGTGGCGCAGACGGTGCCGATCCCGTCCCAGTACGCCTGCTGGGCCATCGCAACGCTGTCCTCGATGTCGAGTGCGCCGTCGTCGAGCCCGGGGAGGATGTGGCAGTGCAGATCGATCACGAGGGGTCGGCGCCGCAGCCGCAGCCGCTCGACGCGTCATCGCGGAAGGTCAGTTCGTGGCCTCTGCGGGCGCGTTGGTCATGTGCTCGTCTCCTGAGTCGTCTCGCTGATGGCCTCAAGGTATGCGACGCGCTCGCGGGGAGCATCCGCAGCTTTCCGTAGGGGTACCGGGAAATCCCGCAGTCCCAGATCGCTCGCTGCGCCGCATCTGGCGGCCCGCGACGAGGGACGCGATACGGGGAAATCCGCAGTTCGGCGGTGGACAGCTGGGGCAGCGGGCGAGGACGTGCTAAACCAAGCTCTCGCAGGCGAACAGGAGGTCGCGAAGCGTGTGCCTGGCCATCCCGGGTCGAGTCGTGGAGATCGTGGACGAAGCGAACCAGCTCGCCCGGGTGGAGGTGGCGGGGGTGCGGCGCACCGTCAACGTGGGGCTGCTCGACGGCGAGGTGCGTGCGGGCGAGTGGGTGCTGATCCACGTGGGGTTCGCGCTCTCGCGGGTCGACGAGGAGGAGGCGCAGGCGACGCTCGACCTGCTGGCGCAGATGGGCGCGGAGTACGAGCTCGGACTGCGCGAGCTGCGGGAGAGCGCGATCGAATGAGCGGCCGGGAGCCCGCGGAGATCGCCGGTTGCGAGCACGAGCGAGGCTGCATCACATGCGGGGACACCGCGGTTCGAATGCGGGTGGCGAGCGTGGACGAGGCCCGCAAGGTGGCCCGCTGTGTGGAGGAGGAGGATTTGGAGGGGTTCGGTCGCGGCGCACCGGAGGGCGAGTTGGTCGACCTCGGGGTCGTGGAGAGCGTGCGTGTGGGCGACGTGGTGCTGGTCCACGCGGGCACCGCCCTGCACCTGGAGCGCGCAGCGTGAGGTACGTCGAGGAGTTCCGCGACGTGCATCGAGCCCCGGCCCATACCGCGGCATGAGGTACGTCGATGAGTTCCGCGATGCCGAGCTCGGACGGGCGCTCGCGGGGGAGATTCGCTCGCTGGTGGAGCCCGGCCGCACGTACAAGCTGATGGAGATCTGCGGGGGGCACACGCACGCGATCTACCGCTACGGCCTGGAGGACCTGCTGCCGGAGGCGGTCGAGCTGGTGCACGGTCCGGGGTGCCCGGTGTGCGTGCTACCGATGGGACGCGTCGACGACGGCATCGCGATCGCGCAGGAGGAGGGCGTGATCTTCACGTGCTTCGGGGACATGATGCGGGTCCCGGGCTCGCGGGGGAGCCTGCTGGAGGCGAAGGCGGGGGGGGCGGACGTGCGGATGGTCTACTCACCCCTGGACGCCCTGCGGATCGCGCGCGCGAACCCCGAGCGGGAGGTGGTGTTCTTCGCGATCGGCTTCGAGACCACCGCGCCCTCCACGGCGCTCACGCTGCGCCGCGCGAAGGCGGAGGGGATCGCGAACTTCTCGTGCATGTGCAACCACGTCACGATCGAGCCGCCGATGCGCGCGCTGCTCGACTCGCCGGAGCTCGACCTCGACGGCTTCATCGGCCCGGGGCACGTGTGCACGGTGGTGGGCACGCGGGTGTTCGAGTTCATCCCCGCGGAGTACCGCCGTCCGGCGGTGATCTCGGGCTTCGAGCCGCTGGACGTGCTGCAGGCGATCCAGCTGCTGCTCGCGCAGCTCGCGGCGGGGCGCTGCGAGGTGGAGAATCAGTACAGCCGCGTGGTCTCCCGCGAGGGCAACGCGCGCGCGCAGGCGGCGATCGCGGAGGTCTTCGAGCTGCGCCCCCACTTCGAGTGGCGCGGCCTCGGCTCGATCCCGCACAGCGCCCTCGAGCTCTCCGAGGAGTACGCGGAGCTCGACGCCGAGCGGCGCTTCGCGGTGCCCGGTGTGGGGGTGGCCGACCCGCGGGCGTGCCAGTGCGGGGAGGTGCTGCGGGGCGTGATCAAGCCGTGGGAGTGCCGCGTGTTCGGCACCGGCTGCACCCCGGAGCGGCCGATCGGGGCGTGCATGGTCTCCCCGGAGGGGGCGTGCGCCGCCTACTACAACTTCGGCCGCCACCGGCGCGAGCGCGAGGCTCAGCCGGTATGAGCGCGGCCGCACGCGAGCAGCTGATTCGCGGGATCGACTTCGGTGGCCACCGGCGCGAGCGCGAGGCTCAGCCGGTATGAGCGCGACCGCACGCGAGCAGCTGATTCGCGGGATCGACTTCGGTGGCCGCCGGCGCGAGCGCGAGGCTCGGCCGGCATGAGCGCGACCGCACGCGAGCAGCTGATTCGCGGGATCGTGGACACCGCGCGCGCCAAGCCCGCGCGCTTTCGCGACGAGCGGATCACGATGTCCCACGGCGCGGGCGGCAAGGCGACGCAGTCGCTGATCGAGGGGCTGCTGCTGCCGGCGCTGGAGAACGAGGCGCTCGCCGCACTCGGGGACGCGGGGACGGTGTCGGTGGACGGCGCCCGCCTCGCGCTCACCACCGACAGCTTCGTCGTCACGCCGATCCGCTTCCCGGGCGGCTCGATCGGGGAGCTCGCGGTCAACGGGACCGTCAACGACCTCGCGGTCTCCGGCGCGCGGCCGCTCGCGCTGACGCTTTCGCTCGTGCTCGAGGAGGGCCTCGCGGCGGGGGAGCTGCGACTCGAGGTCGAGGCGATCGCGCGGGCCGCGCAGGCCGCCGGGGTGCAGGTGGTGGCGGGCGACACGAAGGTTGTGGAGCGCGGGCACGCCGACCTCATGTATGCGTGCACCACCGGGCTCGGCCTGCTCGACCCCCGCGCCTCGCTCTCCCCGGCGGGGTTGCGCCCGGGCGACCGCATCCTCCTCTCCGGCCCGATCGCGGAGCACGGGATGGCGATCATGCTCGCCCGCGACGAGCTCGGCCTCGAGGCGGAGATCCGCTCGGACACGCGCTCGCTGTGGCCCGCCGCCGACGCCCTCCTGGAGGCTGCGGGGGAGGACCTGCACTGCATGCGCGACCCCACCCGCGGGGGCGTGGCCTCCGCGCTCAACGAGCTCGCGCGCGCCTCGGGGGTGGCGGCGCTCGTGCGCGAGGCCGACGTCCCCGTCCCCCCCGCGGTCGCCGCCGCCGCGGAGCTCCTGGGGATCGACCCTATGTACGTGGCCAACGAGGGCAAGCTGCTCGCGTTCCTCGCGCCCGAGTCGGCCGAGGGCGCGCTCGCCGCGCTGCGCGCGGTGCCCGGCTGCGAGGAGGCGACGGAGATCGGCGAGGTGCTCGCCGATCCGCCTGGGATGGCGCTCGTGGACACGGCATTCGGCGGGCGGCGCGTGATGGACCTGCTCGCCGGCGACCCCCTCCCGCGGATCTGCTGATGGAGGACGAGGCGATCGTGGCATCGGCCGGCCGCTCGACCGCACCGCCTCCGCCAACCAGGGCTCGCCCCGGGAGGCGCTGATGCACGAGCTCGCGATCGGTCGCGCGATCCTCGACGCCGCCGTGGAGAACTCCGAGGGTCGCCAGGTGGTGCTGATCACGATCACCGTCGGCGCGCTGCGCCAGGTGGTGCCCGACTCGCTCGCGTTCAACTTCGAGACCCTCGCCCGCGGCACCCTCTGCGAGGGGGCGCGCCTGGATCTGCGGTTCGCCCCCGCACGGCTGCGCTGCGAGTGCGAGAAGGAGTGGGAGCTCGAGCAAGAGCTCTCCTTCCGCTGCCCCCGCTGCTCCGGCGCGGAGGTGACGGTGCTCAGCGGCGATGAGCTGTCGATCGACTCGATCGAGGTCGTGGATGAGGAGGAGCCGTGCACCGCACAACAGTGAGGGTGGCGAGCGACGTGCTCGACGCGAACGCCACGATCGCGCGCGCCAACCGCGCGGACTTCGACCGCGCGGGCGTGCGCGTCGTGAACCTCATGAGCGCCCCCGGCGCCGGCAAGACGATGCTGCTGGAGCGCGTGCTCGCCGACGGCCTCGGCGACGTGCGCCCCGGCGTGCTCGAGGGCGACGTGCGGGGCTCCTACGACGCCGAGCGCCTCTCCGCGCTGCACGTGCCCGTCGCCCAGCTCAACACCGACCCGGGGTTCGGCGGCGAGTGCCACCTCGACGCGAACATGGTCCGCTCCGCGCTCAGCGCCCTGCCCCTGGAGGAGATCGACCTGCTCGTGATCGAGAACGTCGGCAACCTCGTCTGCCCCGCCGAGTTCCGCGTCGGCGAGGACGCCCGCGCGATGATCGCCTCCGTCACCGAGGGCGAGGACAAGCCGCTCAAGTACCCCCTCATGTTCCGCACCTGCGAGCTCGTGGTAATCAACAAGCTCGACCTCCTCCCCCACCTCGACTTCTCCCTGGAGCGCCTCCTCGCAAACCTCGACCAGGTCAACCCCGGGGTCCAGCACATGCTCCTGAGCGCCCGCACCGGCGAGGGCGTGGAGGCGTTCCGGGAGTGGCTGATCCGCGTGGCACGGGCCTGACCCTGCTTCCCACGGCGCATCTCCCCCAGCGCGCGGGCGACGCCTCCGAGTCGGACGCGCTCATCTCCGCTTGCGCTCACTCCAGGGCTGGAAGCCTGCGCGCGAGCCAGTCTGGCATCCACCATATGCGCGGGCCCACGACGCGCATGATCGCGGGCAGCAGCACGAGCCTGACGATCGTCGCGTCGAGCGCCACCGCGATCGTCAGACCGACGCCGAACTGGCGCAGCGGGATCACGTCGGCTGCGGCGAACGCGAGGAACACGGCCGTCATGATTGCCGCGGAGCCGGTGATCACGCCTGCGGTGTGCCGCAGGCCGTACTGGATCGCGTGCTCGGAGTCGCCCTCCGCGATCCACTGCTCGCGCATGCGGGTCAGCAGGAAGACCTCGTAGTCGATCGACAGGACGAACATGATCGAGAGGATCCCGGCGCCCGAGGCGGCGT
>JBIOEY010000037.1:0-17800 GCA_044446505.1 Solirubrobacterales bacterium | reverse complement strand
CTCCACGCCCCCCAACTTCACCGCCACCGAAGTCAGCGCCCAGTCCGCCACGCTCAGCTGGTCGCCCTCCACGCCCGTCAGCGGCAATATCGTCGGCTACCGCGTCTTCCGGGACGAAATCCCCGTCGGCCAGACCTCCGCCACCGCGATCACGCTCGCCAACCTCGCGCCGTCCACGACCTACCGGATCACCGTCGCCGCCGTCGACTCGCTCGGGGCGATCAGCGCCCCCACCGCGCCGCTTGCAATCGAAACGACCGACCCCCCCCCGACTCACGGCAACGTGCAGGCGTTCCTGCTCGCCTCCACCGACCAGAGCTTCGCGGACCTCCAGGCCCACTACCAGCAGATCGGGGTCGTCTACCCCACCTACTTCAACTGCGGGGTGAACGGCGAAGTCACCGGGCGCGATGACCCGCTCGTCACCGGCTGGGCGCGCGCGCGCCAGATCGCGGTGATGCCGCGCCTGAACTGCCAGAACCCCAACGACGAGAACCAGATCCTCAATGAACCCGCGGCGGGGCAGACGATGATCAACCAGCTCGCCGCGCTCTGCCAGAGCAACGGCTACCAGGGCATCCAGATCGACTTCGAGGGTGCCCCACCCGCCGAGCGCGCACCCTTCACCGCGTTCATCACCGCGCTCGCCGAACGCCTCCACTCGCAGGGCGACAAACTCTCGACGATCGTCACCGCCAAGACCTACAACATCAAAAGCGGGCGCGCCGCGATGTACGACGACGCCGCGCTCTCGGGGCCCTCCGACTACATCTTCGTGCTCGACTGGGGCCTGCACTGGACCACCTCCACCCCCGGAGGGATGGACGAACTGCCGTGGTTCGCGAAGGTCGCCGAATACGTCGCCACGATGCCCAACAAGAGCAAGTTCGTGCTCGGGATGCCGATGTACGGGATCGACTGGCCCGGCGGCGGGGGCTCCTCCAACCCCGGCACCCCGCTGGAGTTCGACAACGTGATGGCGCTTGAGAGCGAGCTCGGCGTGCCCTCCGAATGGGAACCGGTCGCCGCCGACCCCCACTTCTCATACGTGGACGCCAGCGGCGTCGGGCACTCCGTCTGGTACACCGACCAGCAGTCGCTCGGCATCCGCGCCCAGCTCGCGCAGTCGTTGGGGCTCGGGATCGGCCTGTGGCACCTCGGCAGCGAGGACCAGAGCATCTGGGAACTGCCCCAGCTCGGCGGCTGAGGCAATACGCTGCGAAGGCGGTGAGGGTTCGCACGATCCTGGCGTGTGCAGTGGTTCTGCTGGCGGCGCCGACGATGGCTGGGCTGGTGGCACCGACCATCGCTGGCGCCCAGCAGCTGCAGGCCTTCCTGCTGGCGAGTTCGCCCGACTCCTTCGCCGATCTGCAGGCCCACGTCGGCGCGATGGGCACGGTCTATCCCACCTACTTCGAATGCGCCGTCCCCGGCGGGGATCTGCCGGGCGCGCCCAACCCCGAAGTCGAGGGCTCACCAAACCCTGAAGTCGAGGGCGCACCCAACCCCGAAGTCGATGCCTACGCCGCCGCCCACCAGCTCCTGGAGATGCCCCGCTACACCTGCCAGGAGGGCGCCGTCGTGCACCGCATCCTCACTCAGCCCACGCTTCGTGCGCGCACGCTCGCCCGGCTGGCGGCGCTTGCCGCCGGACCCTCCTACGCGGGGCTCGACCTCGACCTCGAGAACGACGGCGCCCGCGACCGGCACGCGCTTAGCTCGTTCGTGGCCGCGCTCGCCGCCCGCCTGCACGCGCTCGGCAAGCGACTCGCCGTCGACGTCGATGGCGTTCCCCGCGAAGACCCGCGCCGCGCGACGTACTTCTACGACGACCGCGCCCTCGCCGCCTCCGCCGACGCCGTCTTCGTGATGGCCTGGGGCGCACACTGGGAAGGCTCCGCGCCCGGTCCGATCGCGCCGCTCCCCTTCGTGCGCACCGTCGCCCGCCGCCTCGCCTCGCTGCCCCACGCCCGCCGCTTCGTGCTCGGAGCGCCGATGTACGGCCTCGACTGGCCCCTCCCCGGCGGGCGCCCCCGCCGCGCAACCGCGCTGCAGTACGCCAGCGTCCTCGCGCTTGCCCAAGCGGTCGATGCAACTCCCGCGCGCGATCCCGCCTCGGGCGAGATGACCTTCGGCTACACCCGCGCCGGGGTATCCCACCGCGTCTGGTACATGGACGCCCGCGCGGTCATCGATCGCATCGCCATTGCCCGGCGCTACGGGTTGGTCGCCGGGGTCTGGCGGCTGGGGGAGGAGGACCAGGCGCTGTGGTCCTCCTCCGGCGCGTAGCGCTACTTGATAAAGAGCATCTCCGAGTACTTCGGCAAGGGCCAGAGGTCGTCGGGGACGAGCTTCTCCAGGCGATCGGCGACCTCGCGGGTGTCTTCCATCGCGGGGACCACCGTGTCGCGCATGTACGCCGCCCACTTTGCGGGCGAGGAGTCGGGCTGGTTGTCCGCGAGGTTCGCGTCCTCGAGCTTCACCAGCGCGTAGTGGAGCTCCTTTACGAGCGGCTCCACCTCGCCGATCAGCTCCTCCAACTCGCTCGCCTTCAGTTCGTTCAGGTAGCGCACCGACGCCGGCAGCAGCATCGTGCGGGCGATCGTCGCCGCCGTCTCCGCCTCGATGTTGAGCTTCACCGCGTACTGCTCGGTGAACACCTCGTAGCGCGACTCGAGCTCCCGCTTCGAGAGCACCTTGTACTTCTTGAACAGCGCCACCGTGCCTTTCTCGACCAGCCACGGCAGCGCGTCCGGCGTCGAGCGCAGGTTGTACAGGCCGCGCTTCTCCGCCTCCTTGTGCCATGCCTCGGAGTAGTTGTCCCCGCCGAACACTACCCGCTTGTTTGCCGCGTAGCTCTCCTTGACCACCTTCGCCAGCGCCTTCTCCAGGTTCGCGCCCGAGCCTTTCAGCGCTGCCTGGAGCTTGTCTGCGAGATCGTCGATCGCCTCCGCCACGATCGTGTTCAGCACCGTGTTCGGCAGCGCCAGCGACTGGCTGGAGCCCAGCGCCCGGAACTCGAACTTGTTGCCCGTGAACGCGAATGGGCTCGTGCGGTTGCGATCGCCGCCGTGCAGCGGCAGCGGCGGCAGCACCGGCGTGCCCAGGCCCAGGAACGAGCCCGGCTTCGAGGTCTGCGCCTCGCCCGCCTCGATCGCGGCGAACACCCGCTCGAGCTCGCTGCCCAGGAAGATCGAGATGATCGCCGGGGGGGCCTCGTTCGCGCCGAGACGGTGGTCCTGGCCCGGGCTCGCGATCGACGCCCGCAGCAGCGCCTGGTGGACGTTCACCGCCTGGATCACCGCCGCGCAGAAGAACAGGAACTGCAGGTTCTCGTGCGGCGTGTCCCCCGGCTCGAGCAGGTTCATCCCGGTGTCGGTACCCATCGACCAGTTGTTGTGCTTGCCCGACCCGTTCACCCCCGCGAAGGGCTTCTCGTGCAGCAGGCACACCAGGCCGTAGCGGCGCGCCACGTTCTGCATCACCTGCATCGTCAGCTGCTGGTGGTCGGAGCCAACGTTCGAGTTCTCGAAGATCGGCGCGAGCTCGTACTGGTTGGGGGCCACCTCGTTGTGGCGCGTCTTGACCGGCACCCCCAGCTTCGCGAGCTCGCGCTCGGTCTCCATCATGCAAGCCAGGATCCGCTCCGGGATCGAGCCGAAGTAGTGGTCGTCGAGCTCGTGGCCCTTCGGGGGCTTGGCTCCGAACAGCGTGCGCCCCGTGGTCAGCAGGTCGGGGCGCTCGAAGTAGTACTGCTCGTCGATCAGGAAGTACTCCTGCTCCGGGCCCACCGTCGTGAACACCCGCCGCGCGTCCTCCACGCCCAGCAGCTCGAGCGCCCGCATCGCCGCGCCCGAGAGCGCGTCCATCGAACGCAGCAGCGGGATCTTGTGGTCCAGCGCCTCCCCAGTCCACGACGTGAACGCCGTCGGGATGCACAGCAGCGCCCCGTTCGGGTTCTCCAGGATGAACGCCGGTGAAGTTGGGTCCCACGCGGTGTAGCCCCGCGCCTCGAACGTCGCCCGGATGCCCCCGGTCGGAAACGACGAGGCGTCCGGCTCGCCCTGGATCAGCTCCTCGCCCGAGAACTCCGCGATCGCCGTTCCGTCTCCCACTGGGCCGTAGAAGGAGTCGTGCTTCTCCGCCGTCGATCCGGTCAAGGGCTGGAACCAGTGCGTGTAGTGCGTTGCGCCCCGCTCCAGTGCCCAATCCTTCATCGCCTGCGCCACCGCGTCCGCCAGCGAGGTGTCGAGCGCCTCGCCGCGCTCCAAGGTCTTCTTCAGGGCCTTGTACACGTCCTTCGGCAGGCGCTGGCGCTGGACCACCGGGCTGAACACGTTCGACGCGAACACCTGGTTGCCCGGCAGGGTCAGGTCGGGCGAGCCGAGCGCTGTGCCGTTCGCGCTCCACTGTGCGGCTGTGACGTTCTGCTGACGGATCCTGGGCATGGGCGGCTTCTGCTCCTCCTCGCGGTCTCTCTGGGATGGGCGGTGGGACGGTTCGGCTCAGGCAGCGTCGCACGCCGACGCCGGCCGACCACGCATCGTAGACCCAACCGCGCTCCGCGGCATCGCCCCGCTGGCGAAATCCCCGCCGCGATCTTTCGACAAAGGGCCAAACTGCGGGCGTGCCCCTGGTTTCAGCTTGTGATCGTCCGCGCGGGCGAGTTCCGCCAACGAGCGCAGTGGGCGCGGGGCCTCCCTGCCCCGCGTCGGCTCGGCGTGCTCCCGTCCAGGGCCGCGCCCCGGGGTGGCGCCTACCCTTCCGGGGGGATGTACGGGCCCGCGGCCACGCGGCCCGTCTGCGGGTTCACGTGGGTCCGCGGCGGGCGGCCCGCGATGTACGTCGCGAAGCTCCCACCCGGAACGCCGCCCCCCGCCAGCCGCGCCTGCGCCCTGCCGTTCAGGCCCGCGTACACCCTGTAGAAGACGCGGTGCACCCCCGGCTTCACCGGGGTCACCTCCCACACGAAGCTGCGCGTCGCCCCCGGCTTCAGCTGGCCGAGCGCCCAGATGTTGTAGTTCGGCGTCGTCCCATTGCCCGGCGGGTCCACCTCCACCGTCGCCACCGGCGGGTTCGCGACCCGCCCCGGGCCCCGGTCCACGATCCACACCGGACGCCGGCGGCTCGCGAGCCCCGGGTAGTTGCTGAGGTACGAGAACGAGGTCACCGCCACCGTCACGTCCGGCAGCGTGCGGGCTCCCGTGTTGCGCACACTCAGCACGAGCCGCACCGGGCGCGCGACCGCCTGGAGGTGGGGAAAGCTCGCGCGCGCGAGCACCGTGAAGTTGCCCCGCGCTTCGCTCGCGTCCTGGTGGGCCGTTTCCCCGCAGCCCGCGAGCACGCTCGCGAGCGCCCCACAGACGCCGAGCAGACCCGCCTTGGACATGCGACTCCCCCTCACAGCGAGGCCACGATACCAGCGCCCGCAGCCGGGAGTACGGGCGCTCCCCCCACATTGCGTAACGCACTGGTGGCGCGCCGCCAGCGCATCGCGTAGAGTTTGGGGATCGGCGCGTCGGCGCCGGCCATACCCGAGGAGGGGCAGGCAGATGGTTCGCAGTGCCGCTGAGAGGGCGTTCCTCCCCACGAGGAACTTCATCGAGGAAGTGGGCGACATGATGATCCTGACCGGCAGGACCATCCGGTCGGCGCTGCGCCCTCCCTACCCCTACGGGGGCGAGTTCGTCTCGCAGTTCCTCTTCGCGCTGCGCCTCTGCTGGTTCCCGCTGCTGATCTCCACCGTCTGCATCTGCTACGCAGCGCCCGGGCTGCAGGCCGCGAACTTCCTCTCGCTGTTCGGCGCCTTCGACCGCATCGGCGGGTTCTTCGTGCTCGGCTCGGTCCGCGAGATCGGCCCCGACGTGACCGCGATCGTGCTTGCCGGGGTCGCCGGCACCGCGATCACCGCCGACCTCGGCGCGCGCAAGATCCGCGAGGAGCTCGACGCGTTGCAGGTGCTCGGCGTGGACCCCGTGAAGAACCTCGTGGTCCCGCGCTTCCTCGCGCTGATGCTCGTGACCGGCCTCTTCAACATCTACGCGATCCTCTTCGGCATCTTCGGGGGGATCCTCGCCGAGCTCGTGAACGGCCAGCCGTTGGGGCCGTTCTGGAACACGTTCTTCGCGAACGCCGACACGACCGACCTGTGGGGCTCCGCCTTGAAGGCCACGCTCTACGGGGCGATCATCGCGATCGTCTGCTGCTACAAGGGCATGACCGCCTCCGGCGGCGCCGAGGGCGTCGGTCGCGCCGTCAATCAGGCGGTGGTGGTCTCGTTCCTGGCGATCTTCGCGTTCGACTACGTCTTCACGCAGACCCTCCTCGCCACGCACCCGCAGATACTGGTCATTAAATGAACGAATGGTTCGCTATTCCCCGGGAATGGATCTCGTCCTCGGGCGAGATCGCGGGCTTCGCGGGCAAAATCATCGGCGATGTCTACAGCCTGCGCGTCTTCCGCTTCTTCGGCGAGGGGCTGCGCCAGGCGGGCATCCTGATCATCTCCTCGACGCTGATCATCTGGTCGCTGATGTTCATCCTCGGGCTGCAGTGCGGCATCCAGGGCGCCTACTTCACCCAGGCCCAGGGGGCGCCCGCGTACTCCGGGGTGTTCACCGCGTGGTGCGACCTGCGCGAGATCATCCCCTACGCGTTCGGCTACATGATGTCCGCCAAGGTCGGCACCGGGATCGTGGCCGAGCTCGGCGCGATGCGCATCTCCGACGAGATCGACGCGCTGGAGGTGATGGGGATCGACTCCGTCACCTTCCTCTGCGCGACCCGCCTGCTCGCCGCCTGGCTGGTGCTCCCGTTCCTGTACCTCGCGGGGATCGGCGGCGCCTTCCTCGCCTCCTACATCGCGGTGGTGCAGCAGGTCGGGGTCGTCTCCTCCGGCGGGTACTTCCTGATCTTCTGGCAGTTCCAGAACCCGCCTGACTTCATCTACAGCCTGATCAAGGCGATGATGATGGCCACCGCGATCGTGCTCGTCGGCTGCTACTACGGCTACAACGCCTCCGGCGGCCCCGTCGGGGTGGGCACCGCGACGGCCAAGTCGATGGTGATGAACATCGTGCTGGTGCACCTGATCGGGATGCTCGGCACGCAGGTCTTCTGGGGGGCAAACCCCCGCGCCCCAATCGGAGGGTAGGGATGGCAGTCGAGCACGAGGCGGTCGATCCCGCCGAGCAGGAGGACTTCCAGTACCACACCGGCTCGAGCCGCCCCACCGGCGCGCCCGATGCGATCGAGTTCATCGACGTGCACAAGGCGTTCGGCTCCAACCGCGTGCTGCGCGGCCTGAACCTCGGCATCCCCGAAGGCCAGGTCTCGATGATCCTCGGCCCCTCCGGCACGGGCAAGTCGGTCTGCATCAAGCATATCGTCGGCCTCCTCTACCCCGACCAGGGCGACGTGATCGTCGCGGGGCAGTCGATCCCCTCGCTCTCCGACGACGACCTCTTCGAGCTGCGCAGGAAGTTCGGGGTGCTCTTCCAGGACGGCGCGCTATTCGGCTCGCTCAACCTCTACGACAACGTCGCCTTCCCCCTGCGCCAGCACACCGAGAAGGGCGAGGAGGAGATCGCCGAGATCGTCAACCGCCGCCTGCGCGAGGTCGGCCTCGGCGACGCCAACGAGAAGATGCCCAACGAGCTCTCCGGGGGGATGCGCAAGCGCGCCGGGTTCGCCCGCGCACTCGTGCTCGATCCCGAGATCGTGCTGTTCGACGAGCCCGACTCCGGCCTCGATCCTGTGCGCACCGCGCTGCTGTGCGAGCTGATCAAGGAAGTCCACGCCGAGAACGGCGGCTCCTACGTGGTGATCACCCACGACATCCTCAGCGCCCGCCGCGTCGCCGAGCACATCTCGATCCTCTGGCGCGGGCGCATCGTCGAGTCCGGGCCCGCCTCCGAGCTGTTCGCCTCCGAGAACCCCTTCGTCCGCCAGTTTCTCTCCGGGGACTCGGCCGGACCGTTGGGCATGGAGTAACCCGGCGGCGCCTCGTCGCCCCTGGCGGCGTCCTCGATCGCTCATGTGCAAAGCACATTTCGCTCACTGCGTCCTGGCCAGGAACGACGATCCATCCGCCGGGTGGTGGGCTTGACCACCAAGGCGATCCATTAGCCTCGTGACTATGTCTGTGGCACGGCTTCTATCCGCTCTCGCCGGCGGCGCGGCGCGGCGGCCGCTGCTGGTGGTCGTGCTCGCCGTGGCGCTCGGCCTGGGTGGCGCGGCGCTTGCGCTGCGTCTGCACCCGAGCGCCGCCACCGACACGTTCGTGGGGCGCTCGAGCGCGGGCTACAGGGACACGCAGCGTTTCTACCGCGCCTTCGGCGAAGAGCCCGTGGACGTGATGGTGCAGGGCAGTCTGCAGCAGTTGCTGCTCAGCTCCGACATCGACCGCCTCGTGGGGCTCGAGGGGTGCCTCTCGGGCAAGGTCCCCGCCGCCGGGCTCGCGCGCGAGGGCGGGCTGCACGGGCCCTGTGGACAGCTCGGGCGGCTGGGCACCGTGAAGGTCGTGATCGGGCCGGGCACATTCGTGGACGAGGCCGCCGAACAGATCGACCAGCAGCTCTCCGCGCAGGGCAACCAGGCCGAGGCGCAGGCCCGGCAGTACGAGCGGGCCGTCCGCCGCGCGGCCCTCGCCCAGGGCGCCAGCGCCGCCGAAGCGCGCAAACTCGGCGAAGAAGCCAGCAAGATCACGCTCGAACGCTACGCCCAGGAGCTCGAGCTGCTCGGCGCCGAGTACGGCCTCAGCGCGCCGCCGAGCCTCAACGACCCGAGCTTCGTCGACAGGCTCGTGTTCGACAGCGCCGCGAAGCTCCCCGGCACCCCCAAGCAGCGCTTCGCCTACCTCTTCCCCGGCCGCGAAGCCGCGCTCGTCTCGGTTCGGATGCGGGCGGGGCTCAGCGAATCCCAGCGCGCGCAAACGATCGCCCTGGTGCGCCGCGCGCTCGCGATGCCCCAGTGGCGCCTGCAGCACGGCGAGCGCTACCTGCTCACCGGCGAGCCCGTGATCGTCTCCGAGCTCACGGGTTCGATCACCCACTCGGTCGAGCTGCTGCTCCTCGCCGTGCTGCTCGCGATGGCCGCCACGCTCAGCCTCGTCTTCCGCGGGCGCCCCCGCCTGCTGCCGCTGGGGATCGCGGTGCTCGCCGCCGCGCTCGCCTTCGGGGCGCTCGCCGCCGTGGGCGCCTCCCTGACCGTTGCGCAGGTCGCCGTCCTGCCCGTGCTGATCGGACTCGCCGTCGACTACGGGATCCAGTTCCAGTCGCGCGTGCAGGAGGCCCGCGAGGCGGGCGAGCAGGACATGCGGATTGCGATCCAGCGCGCCGCCGCGGTCGGGGGGCCCACGATCGCCGCCGCCGCCGCCGGAGCGGGGGCTTTGCTCGTGCTCACGCTCTCCCCGGTGCCCACCGTGCGCGGCTTCGGGCTGCTGCTGATCGTGGGCATCGCGCTCGCGGTCCTGAGTGCGCTCGTCGCAGGCTCCGCCGTGCTCGCGCTCGCCGCGGCGGGTCGTGGCGGCGACTCTCACCGGCGCGACCCGAGCGTCGTATCTGGCGCTCAGGGAGCGACCGATCGAAGCTCGGCCGGCGGGAGGCGCGCCTCCGTCAAACGCAGCGTTGCGGCGTCCGCTGCACGCGTCGGCGTGCTCCTTGCTCGCTCCTGGCGCGGTGCGCAGGAGCTGCTGCGCGATAACCCCCTCACGCGTTTCGTCTCCAGGGCCGCGCTCGTATACGCGGTGCGCAACCCGGGGCGCGTGATCGGCGTTGGCCTGGCGCTCGCCGCGCTCGGCTGGGGGCTGGACACGCAGACGCGCGTGGAGACCGATCTCACCAAGCTTGTCCCCCAAGGTATGGCTTCGCTGCGCAATCTCGATGCGCTCGAGCGCGCCTCTGGGGTGGGCGGGGAAATCGACCTGATGGTCTCTGGTCGGAACCTCGCCACACCCGCGGTGATCGAATGGATGGGCTCCTACCAGGACGCCGTCCTGAAGCGCTTCGGCTACACCTCCACCCGTGGCTGCGGGAAAGCGCGGCTGTGCCCCGCGTTCTCCCTGCCCACGCTCTTCCAGGGGGGCCTGGCCGGGAGCCCGACCGTGGCAGGCTCGACCGGAAGCGCGACAGCACCGACGGGGCACGCCGGCAAGGGGTCCAAGAGCGCCAAGCTCACCCGCGCCCAGGTGAGCGGCCTGCTGGGGGCGATCCCGTCGTACTTCTCTCAGAACGTGATCACCGCCGACCGGCGCGTGGCGACGCTCGCGTTCGGCATCCGCCTGATGCCGCTGGATGAGCAGCAGCGGGTGATCGAAGCGATGCGCGCGAGCCTGCACCCCCCGCGCGGGGTGAGCGCGCGGCTGGTCGGGCTGCCGGTGCTCGCGGCGCAGTCGGGCGCGCAGGTGGCCTCCCCGTGGCGGCGCACGCTGACCCTGCTCGCCGGGCTCGCCGCGGCCGCGCTCGTGCTGCTGATCGCCTTCCGCGGAGACCGGCGGCGGGCGCTGACCCCGCTGCTGCCGGTGCTGCTCGCCACGGGATGGTCCGGGCTGCTGGTGTTCGCCATCCGCGTGCCCCTCAACCCCATGTCCGTCATGCTCAGCGCGCTGGTGATCGCGATCTCCACCGAGTTCAGCGTGCTCCTCTCCGAGCGTCACCGCCAGGAACAGATCGCGGGCCGCACGATGCTGGAGGCGCTGGGACTCGCCTACCGCCGCACCGGCGCCGCGGTGGTGGCCTCCGGCGTCACAGCGATCGTCGGCTTCGGCGTGCTCATCCTCTCCGACATCAACATGATCCGGGACTTCGGCGTCGTCACGCTGATCGACCTCAGCGTCTCGCTCGTGGGAGTGCTGGTGGCGCTGCCCGCGGCGTTGCTGCTCGCCGAGCCCGGCGCGCTCGCCCAGCGGATGGCGCAGCTGGGGCTCCGCGTTGCAGCGCTCCGCGCCCGTGTGCGCCCTCGCCATGAGCCGGTCTGAGCCGCCCTCGAGCGGTGAGCGGGAATCGAGCTCGCGGCGGCCCGGGCCCTTCGCCGCTCCGCGCTACGGATGGTGGGTGGGCGCCCTTGGGCTCGTGATCCTTGCGCTGATCACGCTCAACACGATCCTCACCCCGTCCAACGGGCTGGCGGGGGTTGCGCCCGGTGCGCGCCTGCCGCCGTTTGCGGTACCGCTCGCCGGGGGCGACCTGCGGGGCGACGCCAACATCGCCACTCGCCCCAACGAGGGCTCCGCCGGCAAGCGCCCGGCGTGCACGGTGCGGGGCCCGCAGATCCTCAACGTCTGCCAGCTCTACCAACAGGGCCCGGTCGTGCTGGCGCTGTTCGTCGACTCCGGCGGCTGCACCGGGATCCTCGACGACATGCAGGCGCTCGTACCGCGGTTTCCCGGTGTGCTCTTCGCGGGCGTCGCGATCAAAGGCGAACGGGCGCAGCTGCGCGAGCGGGTGCGCTCCCACGGCCTCAGCTACCCGATCGGCATCGACAGCGACGGCGCGCTGCCCGCGCCCTACAAGATGGCGAGTTGCCCACAGGTGAACTTCGCGTACCCCGGGGGGGTGGTGCAGAGCACGGCGCTGCTCTCCCGTCCCCCGCTCGCCACGCTCCGCGCACGCGTGGAGGAGCTCGTCGCGGGAGCCCGTGCGCGGGGATGGAGGCCTCCGCGGTGAGCCCCAAGCGGCTCCGTCCTTCGCCGCGCTCCACCCCGCGGGGATCGACCCCGGGATCAACCCCGGGGTCGGCCACGCCGGGCTCTGCTCCGCCGGGGTCCCCTGCGCGGCCGGCCGGGGAGTCCGAGCCCGTGCGCGGCTGGTGCGAGCGCGAGGTGCAGGAGGAGCTGCCGGGACTGCGCCTGGTGCACACAAGCGCGGCGGTCGACCGCGCGCACCGTGGCTCCCCGTCGGGGATGAAGGTGCGACTGAGCGAGCTCTCCAACCGCTGGGCGGGGGCGCACGCGGTGGGGTTGCGACAGCGGCCGGTCCCGGCGGCGTACCGCGTGTTCTTCAGGCACATCGGCCTCGACCCGGACGTGGTGCGCACGCCGATCGAGGAGGCGATGCTGGCCCGGATGATGCAGGGGGGCTTCCACTCCTACCACCTGCTGGCGGACGCCCTGCTGATCACGCTGCTCGACACCGGCGTACCGGTGTGGGCGCTGGACGCCGCCACGATCGAGGGCCCGCTCGGCATCCGCGCGAGCCGCGAGGGCGAGAGTCTTGGAAGCCCGCCCACACGCACGGCCAACGCCTCCCTCCTGCCCGCGGGGCAGCTGGTCGTCGCGGACGCCCGCTCCGCGGTGGCGGTGCTGTTCGGGGAGATCGCCTCGGGTCACCGGCCCGATCCACGCGCGGGCGAGCTGGTCCTCTTCACCCTGCAGGTCCCCGGCGTGCCCTCGCTACACGTCGAGGAGGCGCTGTGGATGTGCCTTGCGATGCTCGAAGGACCGTGGTGAGGGCGCTCCCGGCGCTGATAGAATCGCGACAGCGGCAGACTTCGAGGAGTAGCTGGGCAATGGCCCCAACAGAGCAGCTCACCATCGATCGCGAGGCACCTCGCCTTCCGGGGGCGGAGACCGATCAGAGATCGGCCCGCCGAGCGGCCGAGCGCGCCGCGCGGGAGTCGCTGCGGGCGCAGATCGCAAAGCTCGAGCGCGAGCTGTCGGGAATTGTCGCCGGGCGCTTCCCGCACATCTCTCCGGTGCCGGCGCTCGCGCCCGCCGGGCCGCACCTGCTGTCGTTGGCGGAGCTCGAGCGGCTGCGCGATCGGCTTGTGCTGAACCTGCGGGGCGCCCAGCGTGAGGCGGTACAGCGGGCGGAGCTCCAGACGCGTGCGCGCGATCTGCTGGAGCGGATGAAGGAGGAGCCGGGCCACTACAAGTTCGTGCGCCTGCCCGTCACCGACCTCGGCGAACGCGGCTGCGGAGTGTGGGAGGTACGCCCCCGCCTCGGCCTGATCGGGATGCTCGCCGGCTGGTGGCAGGTCAAGCTCTCCTCCGGCTGTCCGTTAGCCGGGGGGCTGCGCATCGCGCGCAGCCCCGCTGCAAGGCTCACCTGCTGAGCACGATGACGCCCTGCTCGCTGCAGGCCGCGGCGAGCGTGTGGCGTTGCCGGTCGGTCAACGAGCCGACCGTCTTGGTTTCGGACATCTGCAGGTGAACGAGCAGCTTGCGGCAGCGACTCTCCCCCCATCTGCGTTGGCTCATCAGGAGGTCCGCCACCGTCATGCTGTGGGCCTCCCAGGGGCATTCGAGGATGACGTCCGCAGCGTCGAGCTCCCCGGTCGCCACCCTGCGCTTGAGCTCGGCGCGGGCTAGTCGCACCTTGTTGGCGCGCTCGAGGGCACGCATGTATTGAGGCCCGCCCGCCCTGTCGGCAGGGGCGATCGTCGCTGTCGCGTTCATGTGAGCTCACTCCCCGTTGCCACCGCGCGAGGTCTCTCGCGGCGCACAACATCCTTGCTTGATTTTGACGAGTAGCGCGCTTGCAACGATCGCTCGGGGCTCTCACCGGACACCCCACCCGGCCTGTTGGCACCCCTCTACCGGCGACGCGGAGCGAGTTCCGAGCGTTGATGCAAAGCGCCCCATCAAGCTAACCAGCGAAGGGGTTGCGGTCAACACCACCGCGTGCAGATCGTGCGCTAGAAGCGACCTTTTTCTTCCGGACCGGGCAGCGGTCCGTGCTCGGCCTCGAAGGAGCGCTTGACCTGCGCGAAGACATCGAGGGCGCGGTCGAGCGTGGCCTCGTCGTGGGTGGCCATCACGCTCGTGCGCAGCAGCGCCCCGCCGGGGGGCACCGCGGGGTGCAGGGCGGTGTTGACGAACACCCCTGCGTCGTACAGCGCGCGCCAGAGCAGCGCGGCCTTCCAGTCGTCCCCGACGAGCACCGGCACGATCGGGGTCACGATCGTGGGGGCGCCCACGGCGTCGGGGCGCACGCCGGGGGCGCCAAGAGGGTGGCGCAGTCGGCCGGAGGACGGCTGGCCGAAACGGGGACTCGCGCCGAAGGCGCGTGTCTCCCGGCTTCGGTCGGGCCCCTCTTTTTCGGTCAGGACGGGGTGGCGCAGTCGGCCGGAGGACGGCGAGCCGGGCCCCTCTTTTTCGGTCAGGACGCTGGTCCGCTCGGGCAGCGGCTGGGGGGCGACGACGGCGAAGCCGAGCTCCGCGAGGCCGTCGCGCAGGCGCCAGGCGTTGTCGAGCACGCGCGCGAGCAGCGGCGGCCCCTCGGGGGAGCGCACGACTCGCAGCGCCGCGAGCGCGGCGCCGAGCGCGGCGGGGACGGCGGAGGCGGTGAAGAGGAAGGGGCGGGAGTAGATCCGCAGGTACTCGATCACATCGGCGGGCCCCGCAACGAAACCGCCGCAGGAGGCAAGCGACTTGGAGAAGGTCCCCATTCGCAGGTCGACGCGGTCCTCGACCCCGAGCAGCTCGGCGGTGCCGGCGCCGCGTGCGCCGAGCACGCCGGCACCGTGCGCCTCGTCGACCATCAGCCGTGCCCCGTGGTGCTCGCAGAGCTCGCAGATCTCCACCAGCGGGGCGATGTCGCCCTCCATCGAGAAGAGGCCGTCGACGACGACCAGCACCCCGCCCCCGTCGTCGTGGGCGCGCTCGAGCATCTTCTCGAGCTTCTCCAGGCGGTTGTGGCGGAAGG
Source organism: Solirubrobacterales bacterium (assembly GCA_044446505.1). Classification (GTDB taxonomy): domain Bacteria; phylum Actinomycetota; class Thermoleophilia; order Solirubrobacterales; family Solirubrobacteraceae; genus Palsa-744. The sequence goes on along the minus strand of JBIOEY010000037.1, from coordinate 3,158 downwards.
GGCGGAGCTTCGCGCGGGAGAGGATGCAGCCGTCGAAGATCGAGGCGTGGTCGCCGGAGTCCGCGATCACGGTGTCGCCGGGCGCGAGGATCGTCCCGAGCGTGCCGAGGTTGGTCTGGTGGCCGGTGGTGAAGACGAGCGCGTCCTCGGTGCCCATCCACTCCGCGAGCTCGCGCTCCAGATCGAGGTGCAGGGGGATCGTGCCGTTCAACAGGCGCGAGCCGGTGAGCCCGGTGCCGTAGCGGTGCAGGGCGTCCTGGGCCCCTCCGAGCACGCGCTCGTCCCCGGTGAGGCCGAGGTAGTTGTTGGAGCCGAGCATGATCCGCTGGGCGCCCTCCATCTCCACGACCGGCATCGCCGGGGAGGTGAGGAGGTGGAAGTAGGGCAGGATGTCCGCCTCGCGCGCCGCGGCGAGCAGCTCGGCGCGCTCGTGGTGGCGGACCTTGGCGAAGACGTCGATCGAGGTGGGCATATATCGTGGGCGCCGCGATGGCAGTGGAGATCCGGCCCGTAACATCCAAGCGCGAGCTGAACACGTTCATCAAGCTGCCGTGGCGGCTCTATCGTAACGAGCGCAACTGGGTGGCGCCGCTGCTGATGGACCTGAAGAAGCGGCTGGACCAGAGCAAGAACCCGTTCTTCAAGCACGCCGAGGCGCAGTACTTCCTCGCCTGGCGCGACGGGCGGGCGGTGGGCCGGATCAGCGCGCACGTGGACGCCCATTTCAACGAGTTCCAGGACAACGCGTGGGGCCTGTTCGGGTGGTTCGAGTGCGAGGAGGACGCGGAGGCGGCGCGGGCGCTGCTGGACGCCGCAGAGGGGTGGCTGCGCGAGCGGGGGCGCGACCGGATGGTGGGCCCGATGGACTTCACGACCAACGACGAGTGCGGCCTGCTGGTGGAGGGCCACGAGCACCCCCCGATCATCCTGTGCCCGTGGCATCACCCGTACTACCAGCGGATCTTCGAGCAGGAGATCGGGATGGCGAAGGCGATGGACCTGTACATGTGGAGCCTGTACGTGGACACGCGCGAGAAGGTGCACCCGGCGATCTGGGAGATGGCGGACAAGCTCGAAGCGGAGCATGGGATCGTGTGCCGGAACTTCCGCAAGCGGGACCTGCAGGCGGAGGTGAGCCGCTTCCTCGAGGTCTACAACTCCGCGTGGGAGCGCAACTGGGGCTTCGTGCCGCTGACCGAGGAGGAGGTGCGCCACTACGCGAAGGACCTGAAACCGGTGCTGGACGAGAACTGGGCGATGGTGGCGGAGAAAAAGGACACCGGCGAGGTGGTGGGGGCGGCGCTGACGCTGCCCGACTACAACCAGGTGCTCGCGAAGTTGAACGGGCGGCTGCTGCCGTTCGGCTGGATCACGGCGCTGCGGGAGCGCAAGAAGATCGACGCGGTGCGCGTGTTCGCGCTGGGGGTGAAGCCGGAGTACCAGCACACGGGGGTGGCGGCGCGCTTCTACCAGATGCACTTCGACGCCGCCGAACGCACGCCCCAGAAGGGCGGCGAGATGGGCTGGATCCTCGAGGTCAACAAGCCGATGAACCGCGCGATGGAGGGGATGGGCGGCGAGATCAAGCGCCGCTACCGGGTGTACGAGCGGGTCTTGGATTAGCGGTCTGGAGCGCTCTCTACACTTGGGCACGTGAGCGAACCGCTCCAGCCCGACCCGCCGCAGGCCGCGGGAGGAGACACCGAGGAAGTGGACGCCGTGGTGGTGATGCCGACGGCGCACGCGCTCCCGGAGCCCCGCCCCATGCGCGCCGTGGTGCCGGCGGTCCAGGCGGCGGCGGTGGCGGCGACCGGCTTCATGGCGGGTGCGGCGGTCGCGGGCCTCGTGCGTCGCCGCCAGCATCGCCGCGAGCTCGTGCGCGCGGGCTCCGCGCGGCGGTTGGGCCGCGGCTCGTCGGGTGGGGGTGGTGCCTCGCGGGCCGCGGGCGAGCTCGTGCAGATCGTGGGCAGCCGCTCGCTGTTGGTCGACGTGCACCTGCTCGGTGGCCGGGATTAGAGGGTGGCGCAGTCGGCCAGAGGCCGGCGAGCCGGGCCCCTCTTCTGTCAGGACGGGGTGGCGCAGTCGGCCAGAGGCCGGCGAGCCGGGCGTTTCTTCTGCCGGTAGCGCGGCAGGGATGGCGAGTAGGGCCGAGCCGCGGCACTTGGCGGTGGAGGTGCGCCTGGAGGTGCGACCTCCGTGGCCCTTCCGGCTGCCCACGCACGGCGGCGTGGACGGGGTGCTGCGCCACCGCGGGGGCGTGCTCGAACGGTTGCTGCACCGCGGGGAGGAGCCGGTGGTGGTACGCGTCGCCCAGCCGGCCCCGGACCGCGTCCTCTTCGGGGCGTGGGCCCGCACGCGAGCGACGGCGGAGCACGGGATCGCGAGGATGCGCTTCGCGCTGGGGGTGGACGAGGATCTGCGGGCGTTTCATGAGCGCTTCGCGCGTGATGAGCTGATCGGGGCCTCGGTGCGCCGCCGTCCCTGGCTGCGGGTGCGCCGCCGCCCGGAGCCGTGGGAGGCGCTGGCGTGGGCGATCTGCGAGCAGCTGATCGAGTTCGAGCGGGCCGCGGCGATCGAGCGGCGGATCGTGAGGCGCTTGGGGCGGGCGTACGTGCCCACCCACCATGACGAGCTCAGCCACCCGAGCGACCGCAACGGAGGGCGTGGCCCCGGCGACGGTCGGCACCGTCGACGGGTGGTGGGGCGGGGCAGTGGGGGCGTCCTGCGTGACGTGCCGACGCCGGCGGCCTTGGCGGTGGTGGCGCCGGCGCTGCTGCAATCGCTGGACCTGGGGGGCGCGCGGGCGCGCACGCTGGTGCGGGCGGCGCGCGAGGTGGCGCGCGGGCGGATCGACCTGCACGGCGCCGATCACGAGCGCGCCTGGCAGCGGCTGCGCGCGATCCCGGGGATCGGTGCGTGGACGGTGGAGATGCTCGCCCTCCACGGCCAGGGCCGCCACGACCAGGTGCCGGCGGGCGACGTGGGCCTGCTGAAGCTCGTGGGGCGCGCGCTCGGCGGCGGCGGTGGCGGCGACCGGCTTCATGGAGGGTGCGGCGGTCGCGGGCCACGTGCGTCGCCGCCAGCATCGCCGCGAGCTCGTGCGCGCGGGCTCCGCGCGGCGGGTGGGCCGCGGCTCGGCGGGTGGGGGGGGTGCCTCG
>JBIOEY010000036.1:0-18079 GCA_044446505.1 Solirubrobacterales bacterium | reverse complement strand
GTCCAAAGGGCCCGCTGCTGGGCCTGGTCGGCAAGGCGGTGACGTTCGACAGCGGCGGGATCTCCCTCAAGCCCGGGGCGAAAATGGCGGAGATGAAGTTCGACATGTCGGGCGGCGCCGCGGTGATCGAGGCGGTGGGGGCGATCGCGAAGCTGAAGCTCCCCGTGAAGCTCGTGGCGGTGGTGGGGGCGACGGAGAACCTGCCGAGCGGACGCTCGGTGAAGCCCGGGGACATCGTGACGGCGGCGAACGGGAAGACGATCGAGGTCAACAACACCGACGCGGAGGGCCGGCTGGTGCTGGCGGACTGCCTGCACCACGCGGTCTCGCTCGGGGCGGAGCGGATCGTCGACCTGGCCACGCTCACCGGCGCTGTGATCGTGGCGCTCGGCTCGACCTACGCGGGGCTGATGGGCAACGACGAGGAGTTCGCGCAGCGGATCGCCGCGGCGGGGGAGCGCAGCGGCGAGATCGTGTGGCGCCTGCCGCTGCACGAGGAGTACGACGAGCTGATCAAGGGCACCTACGGCGACCTCGACAACGCGCCGGAAGCGCGCAAGGCGGGCACGATCGTCGGCGCCGCGTTCCTCTCGAACTTCGTCGGGGAGACCCCCTGGGCGCACCTCGACATCGCGGGCTCGGCGTGGGACCTCAGCCGCGCCTACGCCGCGAAGGGAGCCTCGGGGTATGGGGTGCGGTTGCTGGTCGAGCTCGCGCGCTCGTACGCCTGACGCGCTCCTACGCCGAGTAGCGGCGGAGCCGTGAGCTGCGCCACCAAGCGCCCTGGATCGCCACGGCGTGTACGGCTTGCCGGCCGATGCCGGTGGCTTCCCCAAGCCAGCCTGAATAGTGGCGGAGCACGTGAGCTGCGCCACCAAGCGCCCTGGATCGCCACGGCGTGTACGGCTTGCCGGCCGATGCCGGTGGCTCCCCCAAGCCAGCCCGAGTTACATGAATCGATTAGAGCGGTGAAGTCTGTCCTACTGCTCGACCTGAAAAGATGCCGGCATGGACTTCGACCTCTCCCCCGAGCATGAGCTGATCCGCCGCACGGTCAGGGAGTTCGCCGAGGGCGAGGTGGCGCCGGTGGCGGAGGAGCTCGACCGCACGAAGTCCTTCCCGTACGAGATCGTCGCGAAGCTCGGGCGGCTGAACCTGATGGGGATTCCGTTCCCCGAGGAGTACGGCGGCGGCGGGGGGGACACGCTGGCGTATGCGCTCGCGGTGGAGGAGCTCACCCGCGTGGACTCCTCGGTGGCGATCACGCTGTGCGCGCACACCTCGCTGGGGACACAGCCGATCTACCTGTTCGGCGACGAGGAGCAGAAGCGCGAATGGCTTCCGCGGCTGTGCTCGGGCGAGCGGCTGGGCGCATTCGGGTTGACCGAGCCGGAGGCGGGCTCCGACGCGGGCAACACCCGCACCCGGGCACGTCTTGAGGACGGGGAGTGGGTGATCGATGGGGCCAAGCAGTTCATCACCAACGCGGGCACCGACATCTCGGGCGTGGTGTGCATCACCGCGGTCACCGGAGAGCCTGGCCCGGGCGACAGCGCTCAGGCGCGCGGCGCCGGCGGTGGCGGCGCCGGCCGGGAGATCTCGAACATCATCGTGCCCAACGGCACCCCGGGCTACGAGCAGGGCGAGCCGTACCGCAAGATGGGCTGGAACGCCTCGGACACGCGGCCGTTGAGCTTCAGCGACTGCCGGGTCCCCGCGGAGAACCTGCTGGGCCCGCGCGGGCAGGGCTTCAAGCAGTTCCTGCACATCCTCGACATCGGGCGCATCGGGGTGGCGGCGATGGGCGTGGGGCTCGCGCAGGGCGCGCTCGATCAGGCGCTGGCCTACGCCAAGCAGCGCCGGGCGTTCGGTAGGCCGATCTCGAAGTTCCAGGCGATCCAGGGCAAGCTCGCGGACATGTCAACCGAGATCGCGGCCGCGCGACTGCTCGTCCACAAGGCGGCGCTCGAGAAGGACGCGGGCGTGAACTTCACGCTCACCGCGGCCCAGGCCAAGCTCAAGACGGGTCGTCTGGCGGTGCGCTGCGCGGAGGAGGCCGTGCAGATCCACGGGGGGTACGGCTTCATCGAGGAGTACCCCGTGTGCCGCTTCTACCGCGACGCCAAGATCCTCACGATCGGCGAGGGCACGGACGAGGTCCAGCAGATGGTGATCGCGCGGGCCCTCGGGGCCTAGCCGACCGCCGCAGCTGCTCCTCCAGCGGACACGACGGCACGGGGCGCCGGCCGCAGCCGACCGCTCGACGCGCCAGCTCACCGTCGACCCGGTGCCAGCGGGCCTCGCGGCGACGGGGGGAGCGGGCTCGAGGTGGGCGGGCTCCCCAATCTTCTTGCGCGCTCATCCCAGCGCCGCGGCGATGCGCTGGGAAGTGGAGGTCAGCCGGGGGCCGAACTGGGTCAGGAGCTGCGCGCGGGTGCAGGCCTCCGCGGGAACCGCGAGCTCCACCGCGGCGATCGCCGCGCCGTCCCCGTCCACGACCACAGCCGCGAGCGCTCGCCGGCCGGCGAGCAGCTCTTCGTCCTCCACCGCCAACCCATCCCCTGCGCGGACCCGCTCGAGCTCCGCGCGCAGGGCGGTCTTCGTGGTGATCGTCTTGGGTCCCTGCCGGGTCAGGCGCAGATCGGCGATCGCATCCCGCTGCTCCGCCTCGGACAAGTGCGCCAGAAGCGCCTTGCCCGCGGCGGTGCAGTGGACGGGCAGGCGCGTTCCCAGCCCGATGCCAGCATCGACCGCATACTGCCCTTGGCGCGAGCCCTGCCAGCGATCGATGTAGGCCACCTCGGTCCCCCCAAGGACCCCCAGGCTCGCAGTTCGTCCAGTCCGTGCCCGCAGCTCCCGCAGATGCTCGCGAGCCACCCGCCGGACCACCATCGAGTCGAGCAGCGAGAGCCCGAAGTCCGACACGCGCGAGGAGAGCCGGTACTTGCGCGAGGGGCCCTGCTCGAGGTAGCCGAGCGTGACCAGGGTGGTCGCGTAGCGGTGCGTGGTCGAGCGGCCCAGATCGAGCTCTTCGGCCATGTCGGCGATTCCGCGCACGGGGTGCTCGGCGGTGAAGCACGTGAGCATCGCGAGACCGGCGCACAGCGAGGAGGAGAACCTGCCGGGATGCTCGGGATCGAGTGGCTTGGCCATGTCGTTTAGCGATCTACGTGATCTAAGGCTGTGGTTGGAGTGATCTGCGGTGGTGTTGGGTTGGACTGATGGTGATGTAAGTGTTCCCGCGGCGCGCTCGGCTCTAACCTCGGCCCGGCACCTGGCTGGGACCGCCGACTCCGGGGGAGGTACGTGGGGATGCCCTTCCCCCGGAGCGCCGGCGGCTTGAGCGCAAACGCGCTCCACCTACCGATGAGGGTCATCGTGCCGAGCCCACCCGCACGATGAAAGTCGCAACAAGAATGGTCGCTTTGCGGGTAGTTCGCTCGATTTGTCGTGAAAGCCAAATTATAGAAGGTCATCTTCACTGTTTCCGACTACGCCCGTTGTCGCCCACAACGGACTCCTCCTAGGAGCCATCGAGCCAACGCTCGGACTCGCCCCGGCTGGCCGCTCGGCGGGCACTCATCACGAGCATCGTCGGCAATGCGAGTCCCCCCAACGTCCCCAACACGCAACGGGTGGCGGGCAGCGCATACGGCTCGGAGGCCGCCGGCATCGAGAGGTAGTGGCCGGCCATTCCCGCGAGGACCAGCAGGTGCTGCCGCCCGCACGGAAGGGCCTGGATCCTGCCCAAGGACTCGGTGGCGAGCACCCCCAGGCGGGTGGCTGTCTCTTGCGGGGAGTCGTAGTAGTCGAGCAGGCTGCGCTGGCCCGCCGCGGCATCTTCCCGCCGATCGACGAGGCTGTCCAAGAGCAGGTGCAGCGACCCGATCCAGGGGAAGTACGCCTCCTCGATCGCGATCGCCTCCTCGGGACGCACGACGCGATTGGCGGCCGCCGCGATGAGTACGTAGACACCCAGCGAGGAGCCTGCCGAGGCCGCGGTCTCCCACCAGCGTAGGCTGGCTCCGGAGGGTGTCTCCGCGCGTGCCCAACGCTGAAGCGCAACGTGATTGCCTTGTGATTCGTTGAGATTCAGGCTCTGGTATGACGCCATCCTCGCAGCGGCTCGGCGCGTGCAGGACGCCACCGAGGCATACGACGGGAGCTCGCGCAGGACCGAGCGACACGTCTCGACGATGCCCAGCAGATAACCGCCGTCGTCTTTGTGCGGATGGTGCTCGTAGTAATCGATCCGCGGACCGCCCGGATCGAGCGCGGCGCCCAGCACTTTGTGCAACTGATCGCCATTGCGAACCGGATTTCGGCATGGCTGCTCGGCGAGCGTGTCCACGTAGTCGTAGGCGACCTGGAAAGCGACCTGGGCGCGCACGACCGCCGCGCGGTGCGCGTCGGGGACGAATGCCGCAAACGCTGCCGCGCCGTCGAGGTTCAAGCGCTCCGAGCTCAGGTTCGCGAGCGCGGCCTGGCGAAGCGCCGGGTCGGGGATTTCCTTGGCCCGGCGGCGCCAGTTGGCGGCCTCGCTGCGGACGCAGGGGAAAACCCCGAGCCAGTAGCGTTTTGCGGCGTTCACAAAGCCGGCGGCAAGCGCCGCGCCTCTCTCGGTCCCCACAAACACATAGACAGCTTTGCGCGTGGAGGAGACGTTGCGCAGGGAACAAATGTCCAGCACCACCGTCGAGTGTTTCCAACCAATCTTTGGGTTTGGTCAAACTTCTTGTGAAATGGCCACTCTCGAAGGCCTGCCGGCGCCCCCCTCCGGGAGGCCCGCCGGGGGACCTCTACTCCTGGAGGCCCGCCTGCGCGGGCACGCGGGCCGCTTTGAAGCCGGGCACGGCGATCACCGCAAGCGCCATGCCGGCGACCAGCAGGAAGGTGCCGAGCACCTGCAGCCCCGCGAACGAGAACGGCGCGGGGAAGCCCGTTGTGAGCTTGAGCCAGCGACTGGCGAGCGCGTGACCGTACACGCCGAGCAGCACCCCGTCCGCGCCCCCGATGCCCAGCAGGATGAGGCTCTCCAGCATCAGTGCCCGCCAGAGCTGGAGGTAGTCGAAACCCTGAATCCGCAGCGACGCGAGCTTCGGGCGCCGCTGCCAGATGACGGCGGTGAGCGCCGATGCGACGGAGAGCGCGGCCGCGATCAGCAACAGCATCGATATCTCACCGAGCGAACGCAGTCCCTGGCGGGCGCTCGCCTCGCTTTCGGCGGCTCGCTTGCCGCCGGTGCGTACCAGCAGCGCACCGCGGTCGCCGAGCGCGCTTTCGATCCTGCGCGCTACCGCAACCGCGCTGGCGCCCCGTTCGAGGTCGACCTCGAGCGCCGCCGGGTCCGTCGTCTGCCAGTAGCGGCTGTAATCCTCGGCGTTCATCGTGATCGCGCCGGAGGGCCATCCCGAGTTGGTCATGACCGCGGCGACGCCAAGCCGCACGATGCCCGAGGGCGTCGGCAGCGACAGGGAGTCGCCCACGCCCAGATGGCGTTCGGCGGCCAGGCCGCTCGAGATCGCCACCCAGCCGCCGTGGCGGATCAGTTCGGTGGCTCGGGCATAGCCCCCACTCACGACCTGGCCGGCTTCGAGCATCGCGGGATCGCTGGGCGGCCTGGCGCGTACCCACAGCCTGCGCACGCCCACATCGAGCAGACCTCCCTGGTAGGTGCGCACGGAGGCGACCCCCGGCACGCGCGCGATCCTTGCAGCGGCCCCGTTGTCGGCGAAGCTGTTGGTGTTGAAGATGTCGTTGCCGTTCACCACCCAGATGTCGGCGGTGGCGAAGTAGTGGGCGATCGCGCTGTCGATGCCGTGCAGGAGATCCGTGCGCGCCCCTCCGATCGCGACGCTGCCGTACACCGCCAGCGCGGCCACCCCGGCGAGCGCGATCGAGCGCGTGGCGGTCGATCGCAATTCGGTCACCGCAACCACGAGCATGCTGCCGGGCAGGCGCTCGCCGAGGCGCGCGAGCAGGCCGGCCACCGCGGCGAAGATCGCGGGGATCAGGCACACCGCCGCCAGCGCCAGGGTCATCCCGCCAAGGATCGTGAGCCGCGAATCGACCAGCACGAGCACGGCCACCCCCACGAGCAGCGCCAGGCCGACCTGGCCCAGCCTGAGAACGACGCTCCTGGCGATGCCCGCCTCGCCGCGGGCTTCGCGGAAGACCGCGTCGGCCGGCCGGCCCGGACGCAGATCGACGAGCGGGAGCAACGCCGCAAGCATCGTGGCGAGCACGCCCGCGCCGACCGCCAGGAGGATCGCGCCCACGTGGATGATCTGCTTGCCGCTGAGCGGGAAGGCCACCGCAAGGTAGAGCGGCACCCGGTGAAAGAGGGTGTGCGAGAGAAGGTCGCCGAGGGCAACGCCCACGAGCGAGGCCCCCACACCGAGCATCAGCGCCTGAAAGCCCAGGATCAACAGCACCTGGCGGGCGTCGAAGCCCTGCATGCGCAGGTCGGCGATGAAGCGCCGGCGCTCCGGAACGGTCAGCAGCATCGCGTTGAGAGCCAGTAGGAATCCCACCATTCCGCCGATCGCGGCGAACAGCGAGGTCGACTGGTCGGTCGGCTTCTCCGCGTTGCCCAGCTGACGCAGTTCTCCGTCGGCCGGCCCCACCTCGAAGCGTCCGGCGGCCAATTTTCGAAGCTCTTCGGCGACCTGTCGTTCGGCACCGGGCAGCGGCTTGACAAGCACCTGCGTGATCCTTCCGGCCTTGCCCGTGAGCGTCTGCGCGAGCGGCAGCAGCGAGATCGCGACCGTCCCGTCCCGGGTCGCGTCGGCGAGCGGGCCGGAGAGCACGACGCGCACCCGCGCCGAACGCGCTTCGCCGTTGGCGAGCACCGTCACCGTGCGTCCCTGAACGATGCCGATCGTTCTAGCCACTTCCGCCGGCAGTCCCAAGCCACCGATCAGCAGGAACTCCGAGGAGGTCGGTTCCCGCTGTGCGAGGACCCCGAGCCGGATGATGTTGGGGTCGAGCCCAACCAGCTGGAGCGACTCGCGGCCCTTCGGACCGCGCACCGTCACGTCCTCTCGCAGGAGTCCTGCCGCGGCCTGGACTCCCGGGAGCTGACGGACCGTGGCCGCCAGACGATCGTCGAACCCGTTGCTGGAGCGCGCCACCATCTGCAGGCGCGCGGAGCCGACCAGGCCGTGAAGCAGGTCCCTCGCGGAGCCCATCAGGCTGGTGTTGGCCACGAGCACCCCGAACACGAGCGCCACCCCCACCGCGATCCCGCCACCGGCGAGCAGCTCCTGCGCGGTGTGGCGGCGCAGGCGCCAACCGTAGAAGCGCAGCAGCATACTCACACGCACGCCGAGGATCGTCGGGTTGATCGTGAGACGGCTCATCGAGCGGGGGCCGCCGTCCTCACGTGAGGCTGACCGCGAGCTCCGCGTCCAAGCCTTCGCTCACGTGCCCGTCGCGGAGCGTGTGCACGCGGTCCACGAATGCCCGTGCCTGGGGGTCGTGCGTGACGAGCAGCCCGGGGAGGCCCTGCTCACGGCAGATGTCGCGCAGCAGCGCGAGCACTTCTCGACTGCGCTTGGAGTCGAGGTTGCCGGTGGGCTCGTCGGTGAGCAACAGCCGCGGCCCCCCCGCGAGCGCTCGCGCGATCGCGACCCGCTGGCGCTCGCCCATCGAGAGCTTGTCGGGGGTGTGCTCCGCGCGCTCCCCCAGGCCGACGCGCTCGAGCCATGGGTGCGTGACGCGACGCGCCTCGCGCAGCGTCCACCCATCCCCGAGCAGCTTCAGAGCGGCGTTGTCGAGCGCCGTGGCGCCGGCCATCAGGTGGAAGGACTGGAACACGAAGCCCACCTCCCGGAGGCGGTAGCGGGCGCCCTCGCCCGCCGGCAGGCGAGTCACGTCGCGCCCCCCGAACCACACGCTCCCCCGATCCGGGGTGAGCAGCCCGGCGGCGAGCAGCAGCAGCGTGGTCTTGCCCGACCCGCTGGGCCCGTACAGCGCGACGAGCTCGCCTGGGGCGACCGTCAGCGAGACCTCGTCCACCGCTCGAACGACCTCGGAGCCGCTCACATAGTGCTTGACGAGCTCGCGCAGCTCGAGGCTGGAGCTCACGACCCGGAGCGCTCCAGCCCGCCGGGCTGCCGGGCCGGGAACGGCACGACAACCCCAGGCTCGCCGCCCGTCCGCAGCAGCTCCCCACGCCCGATCGCCATGAGCATGTCGGTCCCCCGTGTGGCCTCGGAGTCCTCGGAGGCCACCACCAGCGTGGCGTGGTGCTCGCGTGCCCCGGAGCGCAGCAGCGCGTAGAGCTCAGTGCGCTCGCGCGGGCTCGGCACCACCGCCGGCTCGTCGACCAGTAGCAGGCGTGGCTCGCGCACAAGCGCGCGGGCGAGCATCACGCGCATGCGCTCCCCCACCGCGAGTGCGGCGGCGAGGTCATCCGCGTAGTCGGTGGCGCCCACCCAATTCAGCTTCCGCCGCGCTCTGCGTCGGGCCTCGTGCAGAGTGGCCCCGTCGCTCACCAGCGGGAGGGCCACGACGTCGACGACGCGCTCGCCCTTCGCCGGGCGCCAATCGTTGCTCGCCACCAGGCCGATCGCGTCGCGCAGCAGCCGGTCGCGCTGCAATGCCGACATCCCTGCGAGGTCGCGTCCCTCGAATGCGATCGTCCCCGCGTCGGGCGACTCGACGCCTGCCGCCAGGCGCAGCAGCGTGGACTTGCCGGTCCGCCGCGAGCCGAGGATGCCGACGTGCTCGCCTGCGTGGACCGCGAAGGAGGTCCGCTCGAGCACCACGATCTGCCGGCGCCCATCGGGGTAGGCCTTGCTGACCTGCTCGAAGCAGAGGACCGGCGGGGCGCCGGCGGACCTAGCGGGCGCGGGCGACATGCTCCTCGATTCGCCCGCGCGTGCGTTTGGCCCACTCCACCTCGGCGTGCAGCTGGGCGTCGGAGGCATCGCGCACGATCTCCATCACCAGGCCCATCCACGAGCGCACGGGCAGTGGCGGCCCGGAACTCTGGCGCAGCAGCTCCAGGCACTCGCACTCGTACTGGCGCAGGGCGAGCAGCAGCTGGGGTGCGTCCTGCTCGCGCGCCGCCGCGACCTTCGCCTGGATCTCGGCGCGGGTGGGCTCCCTGGGGGCAAGCGTTTCGAGCCACAGCCGCAGCGCCTCGGGCGCGAGCTCAGTGGCGCGATACACGGTGCGGTGCTGGCGTGGGCTCTCCGGGTCGCGCTCCACGGTGCCCGAGATCAGGCCGGCCCGCTCGAGCTGGTCGAGCATCCGGTAGAGGCGCTTGGGGTCGATCGCCCATGTCGGCCCAAGGCGCGCACCGAGCCGGGCGCCGAGGTCGTATCCGTGGCCGGGGCGCTCCAGGACAAGGCCGAGGATCGCTCCCTTCAGGGGCGAGGATCCTCGCATCCAGGTTCTATCAACGACAGCGGTCGAGTTCTTTGTTGACATCTTCTCCTGGCCATCCCTCCGACGACGACCCCTCCTGCCTTAGTCCGCATAACGGTACACCAAAACCGCGCCCAAGTGCAGCGCTTTTAAGAACCTTTCAAATAGAACGACACCTACGTTTCCGCGTTCACCTACTGTCAACCCGCCGATCCAGCAGCGCGGCCGCGGCGCTCGCGGGGTCCAGGCGGCGCTCCACGACCTCGTCGAGGAGGCGCTTGAACTCGGCGTCTCCCTGCAGCTCGAGCTCAAGGCGCCGGCGCATGCGGGCGCTCGCCAGCGCGAGCACCTCGCTCCGCAGGTTGCGCCTGCGCCGCTCCGCGAGCTGGCCCTCGGCGAGGATCTGCGCGCGGTGCTCCTCAAGGCGCTCGACCAGCTCGGGGATGCCGCGGCCGTGGGCGGCCTCGGTCTTGACGATCGGCACCCGCCAGCGCCGGGAGGGAGCGTCGGTGTCGTCGCCGTGGTCGAGGTTGGCGAGCGAGAGCACGCCGCGGATCTCGCGCACCATCGTGTCGGTGAGGGGGTGGTCGGCCTTGTTGATCACGATCACATCCGGGATCTCCATCACCCCCGCCTTGAGCGCCTGGATCGAGTCGCCCGAGCCGGGCATCAGCACGAGCACGACGGTGTCGGCGTGGTCGACGATGTCCACCTCGGCCTGCCCGACCCCGACGGTCTCGACGAACACGTCGTCGCGTCCCGCGGCGTCGAGCAGCAGCGCGGCCTGCAGCGCCGCCTCGGAGAGCCCCCCGAGCGCGCCACGGTTGGCCATCGAGCGGATGAACACCCCGGGGTCGAGGAAGTGCTCGCCGAGGCGGATGCGGTCCCCGAGCAGCGCGCCGTGGGTGAACGGGGAGGAGGGGTCGATCGAGAGCACCCCCACGGTGCGGCCGGCTTCGCGGCGGGCGCGGGTGAGCGCGCCGATCAGCGTGGACTTGCCCACCCCGGGGGGGCCGGTGAAGCCGAACACCGCGGCGCGACCGGTGTGGGGGTAGACCTCGCGCACGAGCTCCCACCCCTCCGGTCGGTCGTCCTCCACGAGCGAGATCCCCCGCGCCAGCGCGCGGCGGTCGCCGGCGAGCAGCCGCTGGGCGAGCGTCCCCGTGGAGGTCGTCGCGGTCACTGGCGCAATCATCGCAGGACAGGGGTATCCCCAGTGGGGGCGTGCGGCCACACTGGGGATGCGCCCGAATACGATTGGCCCACGATGGAGCGACCGGAGATGATGATCGACCCCGCCCCTGGGGACGCCGCACGCGACCCCTCCCCAAAATCCTCAAATCCATCCCCCTCCGGGCCTCCCATCGAGCCTCGGGGCGAGCCGCCCCCGCGCGCCGGGGGGCCGCTGACGCTGCTGCGGTTCATGCGCGCCAACAACATGCTCTCGCTCGCCTACGCGCGGATGCTGCTGCGCCTCGGCCTGCTGAAGCTGCGCTGGCGCGGGCGCCTGCGCACGGACGGGCTGTGCTTCATCTGCCCGGGGGTGCAGCTGGAGATCGGCCGCCACGCCACCCTGCACATCGGCCGCTGGGCGTGGATCGGGCACGGCTCGAAGCTGCGCGTGCACGAGGGCGAGGTGCGGATCGGCGCGAAGACGGTGATGGGCCAGGAGTGCACGATCTCCGCCTTCCAGCACATCTCGATCGGGCGCGAGTGCATCGTCGCGGACCGCGCGATGCTGATCGACTTCGACCACGGCATCGTCGAGGTCGAGCGCCCGATCCGCCTGCAGGGGATCTACAAGCGCGACGTGCGCGTCGGGCACAACGTGTGGATCGGCTACGGCGCCTGCATCCTGCGCGGGGTCACGGTGGGCGATAACAGCGTGATCGGCACGAGCGCCGTGGTCACCCGCGAGGTCCCCGCGAACGCCGTGGTGGGCGGCATTCCCGCCCGCGTGATCCGGATGCGCGAGGCGCCCAGATCGTTGCGCTGGGAGTGACGGGGGGGAAGGATTTGGATGAGGACCCCCCGAGGGGGTCCTGCCGGGTCGCGTAGCGGGTTTCGCAGGCGTTGAGCGGAGTCCCCGAGGTTCTGTATGCGAGTGTCTGGGGATCCGCGGCGCGGACTCGGACCAGTCCCGCGGCACCCCTGCTCAGGGTGCGAGCAGCGCGGAGCGGTCCGCGTGCACGGCGAGATTGCGCAGGGCGCTCGCGTCGGCGTCCGCGCCGGCGGCCAGCGCGCGCTCGACGCCGAGGCGGTGGCCCTCGAAGCGCTCGCGCGCGTAGGGGACGGCGAGGCCGCGGGAGACCATGAAGGCCCAGTCGCTCGCCTGCAGGGCCAGCAGCTCCCGCACCGCCGCCGCTCCGGCGCGGGGGGTCGCGCGCAGCACATCGAGCTCGGCGGCGCGGGTGGCGAAGGCGATCTCCGCGACCGCCGGTCCCGACCATGTCGAGAGGTCCCCACCCTGACCCCAGGTGCTGACCTGCCACTCCTCCGAGCCCCCCATCCGCGCCGGCTCGTGGCGCTCGAGTGCGTCGTCGAGGCGCACGAGCTCGAGGTCCTGGCGGGCGCACTCCTCCACCACGGCGCTCAGCCAGGCGAGGCCCTCGTACCACCAGTGGCCCAGCAGCTCGGTGTCCAGCGCGCACACCGCGAGCCCGCCCCCCGGCAGGCCCTCGCCGTCACGGCGCAGGCGCTCGGCGGTGCGCGCCACGAAGTCCGCGGCGTGCTCCCGCGCGAGCGCGAGCGCGAGCGCGTGGTCGTAGGCGCCGCCGTCGTTGGCCCAGGGGTTGTGGTGGTGGATCGTGTGGTGGTGGTAGTCGCGGTAGCTCCCGTGCGCGGGGTAGCCCGCGTCGCTCCACACCAGCGCGATCGTGGCGCGGTCGATCGGCGCGAGCAGGACCCCGGAGTCTCCGCTCAGCGGACGCAGGTGCTCGCGCGCCCCCACGCCGAAGCGGGCGGTCAGCTCGACGCAGGTGGCGCGCACCCCGGCGTCCGCGAGCGTGGGCTCGAGCTCGGGGGTGTGGGCGCACTCGGGCAGCCAGAAGCCCCCCCGCCAGCCCGCGCCGAAGCGCGCGCGGTGCGACTCGATGGCGCTCTGCGCCTGCAGCCGCAGCCCCGCCTCGCTCGCCAGCAGGGGGAGCACGGCGTGGGTGGCCGAGGAGGTCCACTGAGCGTGCGGCGCGAACGCGCCGACGAGGTCGCCGCCGCGGCGCGCGAAGCTCTGCAGGGCGCGCTCGTAGTCCCCCCAGGCTCGCTCCAGCTCGCGCGCGAGGGTCTCGTGACCTCCCGCGCGCAGACCCCGGGCGTCCTCGGCGTGGGTGTAGCGGCGGGTCTCCCCCACGAACCGCGCGAACCGCTCGCCCACCCCGGGGGCCTCGAGCTGGTCGCAGAGCACCGGTGTGAGCGACACAGTGAGCGGCGCCCCCCGCTCGAGGAGCTCCAGCAGCGGGAGGTAGCAGGAGGCGATCGCCTCCCACAGCCACTCCTCCCCGAAGGGCCACGTCCCGAAGCCCTCGACGTAGGGCATGTGGGTGTGCAGGACGATCGCCAGCTCGCCCCGCCCACCGGGAGCGGCGCGGCGCGGCGCGTAGGGGAGCCCCGAAGCCACGCCACCACCGGCTTCACCCGTCTGTTCGGCGCCGCTCACCGGCGCAGGCGGGGACGGAGGTCCCGCGGGCCGCTCACGCGCGGCACACCGCCACGAAGTCGAGCGCCCGATCGAGGTCGGCTTGGCCGCGGGGGCGCAGCGCGAAGTCCGCTGTGGCGATCGCCGGGGTGAACCAGCCGTAGAAGCGCTCGGTGAGGCCCAGCCGGGGGTGCACGCTGTCCCAGCCCAGCCGCAGCGCGAGCTCGTGCGCGCGCAGCTTGCGCGCGTGGAAGAGGCCGTAGAGCGCGACCGAGGCGAAGTGCTCGCGGCAGAGCCGCTCGAACTCCTGGGCGCGGTACTCGTGCACGTGCCATGGGTTGTCCGAGCGCTCGGCCCCCTTCGGGGCCAGGGTGAGTACGTTGGGGGTTGACAGATACACCGTGCCCCCTGCGCTCCCGCCCTCCCCCTCCACAAGCGCGCGGAAGTGCTCGAGCGCCGCGCCGGGGTCCTGGAGGTGCTCGATCGTCTGCAGGAACACCACCGCGTCGGCGGGCTCCGAGAAGGTTTCGATCAGCTCGCGCTCGAAGCGCAGGTTCTCTCGGCGGTAGCGCATCCGGGCGTGCTCGTGCGCCTCGGGGTTGGCGTCCACCCCGACGACGCTCGCCGCACGCTGCGCCAGCACGTTCGAGCCGTAGCCCTCCCCGCACGCCATGTCGATCGCCCGCAGGCCCTCCACGCGCGCGGCGATCCACCGGTAGACCACGAGGTGGCGGCGGTACCAGTAGTTCTCCTCGGGCACATCGGGAAGCGTGCGCTCCCCCGTCAGCGCCAACGGAGGCACGCCGTCGGGCTGGTCGCGCTGCACGTAGAGAGGCACCGACACGGCGCGCGAGTATATGGTCCCACCGATGCCCCCCGCGCTCTCAGCTGAGGAAATCCGCGACGTCAACACCCGCTACCACGACGTGGCGGCCGGCCACTACGACGCGAAGTGGGGGATCGACTTCGGGGAGATCGGCCTCGAGCAGGTCACCGCGAAGGTGCGCAAGGCGCTTGGGGCAGATCGGATGCCCGCCCACCCGGGCGGGCATCCGATCTACGCGCGGTCGCTCGAGATCGGCGCGGGAACGGGGTACTTCACGCTGAACATGATGCGCGCCGGCCTGATCGAGCAGGCCACGTGCACGGACATCTCCCCGGGGATGCTCGCAGCGCTGAGCGCCAACGCGGAGCGCCTGGGACTGAAGGTCGAGACGGTGAGCGCCGACGCCGAGCGCCTGCCCTTCGCGGACGGCAGCTTCGACCTCGTGCTGGGTCACGCGATCCTGCACCACATCCCCGACCTGCGCACGGCCTTCGGCGAGCTCACCCGCGTGCTCGCCCCCGGCGGCACGCTGCTGTTCGCGGGGGAGCCCTCGCGCTACGGCGACCGCCTCGCGCGCGTACCCAAGCGCTTCGCCGGCACCGTGGCCCCCCTGTGGCGGGCCGCGCTGCGGGCCCGTCGTGTCGGGTGCCCCGGCGGCTCCGACGGAGCGCCCGACGCGGCGCTGGAGAGCGTTGTGGACGTCCACGCGTTCGCCCCCGGGGAACTGCGGGACCTCGCGCGCGGGGCGGGCCTCGAGCACGTGCGCGTGATCGGGGAGGAGCTGATCGCCAACTGGTTCGGCTGGACCAACCGGACGCTCGAGGCCACCGCCGAGCCCGCGGACATCCCGTGGGCGTGGCGCCAGTACGCCTACCGCGGCTACCTCGTGCTGCAGGAGCTCGACCGCCGCCTGCTGGAGTCGCGGCTGCCCCCCGCGATCTTCTACAACCTGATGCTCTCCGCCCGCAGGGGGCAGTAGCTGGTACTGATTGTTACCAGACCCGCGGAGGTTCACTTCCGAAGACGGTTCATCCCCTTAGACTCTGCGCTATGTCCGAGCGCCTGCACCGAAGCTTTCCGCTGTTCCCGCTGGGGATCGTGGCGCTGCCCACCGAGAACGTGCCGCTGCACATCTTCGAGGACCGCTACCGCACAATGATCGAGGAGTGCCTGCAGGATGGGCACGAGTTCGGAATCGTCTGGATGGCCGGCGACGAGCTCAAGCCGATCGGCTGCGCCTGCACCGTCGCGCAGGTGCTCGAGCGCAAGGAGGACGGGCGCATGAACATCCTCGCGCGCGGCACCCGGCCGTTCCGCCTACTCGAGCGCCAGGACGATCTTCCCTACCCGGCGGGGGTCGTGGAGTTCCTCGACGAGTACGACGAGCAGGCTGACCCGGAGGTCGTGCGCGCCACCCGCGAGCTGTACGCCGAGCTGGTCGAGCAGGCCACCGAAAACGCCCTCTCGGAGGAGGAGATCGAGGCGCTCGACGCCTACCGGATGGCCGCCACCGTGGAGTTCGGCGCCGACGCCAAGCAGGAGCTCCTGGAGCTCCGCTCCGAGAACGCCCGTCTGCGCCTGCTCATGATGCTCTTCCGCGCCGCGATCAAGCGCATGGAGCTCGTCCACCGCGCCCAGGCCCACGCGCAGTCGAACGGGAAGGTGCGCTTCGGGTAGGGACCGGTTCATCATGATCGGAGGCGTCGCCGGTCGGCGTTCGGTATTACCGACCCCGAGCGGCAGCAGCTGCAGGCAGCCGAAGCTGCGTCCGGCGTTGCGCCGGGAGGCAGCGCGGCGGCGTTTGGCGGGTGAGTCGCCGGAGGCGATCGCCGGGGATCTGGGGCGCACCAGACAGTGGGTGGCGAAGTGGGTGGGCCGGTATGACCCACGGGATCCGGGCTGGGCTGATGGTCGCTCGAGGGCGCCGAGACGGGTCGCGAACCGGACGTCGGCGGAGGTCGAAGCGCGGGTGCTCGCGGTCCGTGCGCGGCTGGAGGAGAACCAGTGGGCGCAGGTCGGTGCGCCAGCGATCGCGTGGGAGCTCTCCAAGCTCGGCGGGCCGGTGGCGCCTGAGCGCACTATCGAGGAGATCCTGGGGCGCGCGGGCGCGACCAGCCGCCAGCGTCACGGCCGGCGGGCGTCCAAGGGTCTGCCCTACCCGGCACCGGCCGCACGGTGCCCGGGAGACGTGGCCCAGGCCGATCTGGTCGGCCCACGCCATCTGGATGGCGGTGTGCGCCGTCACGCGCTCAACCAGATCGACGTGGTCTCCCACCACGCAGGGATCGAGATCGTCACCGACCGCGGCGACCAGCGGATCCTCCAGGCGCTGCACGCCCTCTGGGTGCGCTTCGGGGTGCCGCAGCGTCTGCAGTTCGACAACGGCGGGCCGTTCGTCTCCCCGACCAGCCTGGGCGAGGTCGTGCGGGTCTGCTTGCACCAGCGCATCACCCCGGTGTTCATCCCGCCCCGCGAACCGTGGCGCAACGGCACGATCGAGCACTTCAACGACACCTTCGACAAGCGCTTCTTCCGCCAAGAGCGCTTCACCGGCCTGTCCCACCTGGCTGAGCGCGCCGCCGCGTTCGAGCGCTTCCACAACGCCCGCCACCGCTACAGCGCCACCGGCGGGCGCGCCCCCGAGGAGACCGTCGCGGCCAAGCCGCGCCCGCCGCTGCCAGCCGAGAAGACCCCCGCCGGCTGGCCCAAACGCGGCAAGGTCGAGTTCATCCGCTTCATCCGCTCCGACCACCGCCTACGCGTCCTCGGCCGCGCGATCCCGATGCCCGACGGGACCGCCTACCAGTACGTCACCGCCACCCTCGACCTCGCCCTCACCGACCGCGAGAACGTCCTCGTCAACGACACCGACGGGCAGCTGCTCACCACCCGCCCGGCTGACCCCCGCCGGACGGTGCCGCGGGTTCCTCATTTCGCCCCGCCCTACAGGCTCCGCTCCATGAGGAACCCGGGAAACCACACACTCACCACGTAAACGATGTGCTTGCGGGTCGCGGTAGGAACGGCTGTTGCCAGCCGCCCCCCGCGCAGATCCCAGCGTGCGGGACTACCGCACTGGGCTCCTGCCTTGGATTCTGGCGTCGAAGCGAGCTTCTGGCCAGGGGTGCAGGATGCGCACGGTCGGTAGCCATCGGTCAGCGAGGCGCTTCATCCGCACCCAGGTCATCCTGGTGCGCTGGCTGCGACGCCGAAGCGCCTTGAGCCAGTGCCGGATGATCTGGTGGCGGAAGGCGTTCAGCGCCTTGCCGTTGTCGGGCACCGCGTAGTAGTTGCAGTGCCCGCGCAGGACGCTGGCAAGCCAGCGCCCCTGCTCGGGGATGGGCAGATGCCGACGCTTGATGAGCGAGACCTTGATCTCGCGCAGCTTGGCCCTCACCCGCTTAGAGTCGGTGATGCGCTTCAGCTTGAAACGCCCCGTCTTCCTGGCCTTTCCGCAGATGTGCGTGAAGCCCAGGAAGGAGAATGTCTCAGGCTTGCCAAGACCCCGTGCCTTTCGTTGCTGGGCAGCGAACCGTCCGAACTCGATCAGGCGCGTCTTCTCAGCGTTCAGCTCCAGGGAGAACTCCGCAAGCCTTCCGCGTAGCTCCGCCTGGAACCGCTCGGCGTCATCCCGGTGCTCGAAGCCCACCACGCAATCGTCCGCGAAACGCACAATAACCATGTCACCATGCGCGTGCCGAGACCTCCACTGGTGAGCCCACAGGTCGAAGACGTAGTGAAGGTAAACATTTGCCAGAAGCGTAGAAACTGACGCCCCCTGCGGAGTACTCTCCTGCGTCTCAGACCAGACCCCGTCCTCGATGACCCCCGCTTTGAGCCATTTCTGGATCAAACGCAGGACCCTCTTGTCCGCGATCCGGTGCTCGATAAACTTGCCCAGCCACGAGTGATCGAGACTGGAAAAGTAGTCGCGGATATCCACGTCGAGCACCCAGCCCACCCTCCTGCGCGTGATCCCGAACGCGAGCGCATCCAGCGCATCATGCTGGCTGCGACCGGGCCGGAACCCATAGGAGAAACCCACGAAGTCGCACTCGTAGATAGCGTTCAATACCTCAACCGTCGCCCGTTGAAGGATCTTGTCCTCTAGGAGCGTGGGTCGCTAACCGGGTGGATGCTGTCCGGCGGGTTTAAGACGATGTGGTGGTCCACGATGGCGGAGGATCACTATGGCGGCTGGGTTGCAGGATCGGCTGGTAGAGGTGGAGGCGTTCGCGGTGCCGGGT
>JBIOEY010000035.1:0-18294 GCA_044446505.1 Solirubrobacterales bacterium | reverse complement strand
GGCGTGCCCGGCTCGGCGCCGGTCAGCTGCAGGCAGCCGTGCGCACGCCCTTCGGACAGATGCTGCGCACCGTCGTGTGCGATACCTGCCACGGTGACGGTCGTATTCCACAGACACCATGCGCGCAGTGCTCCGGCCGCGGCCGGCTGACGGTCAAGCGCAGCGAGCAGGTGGCGGTCCCGGCTGGTATCGACGACGGTCAGCGCATCCGCGTCAGTGGCCGCGGCCACGCCGGCGAGCACGGCGCCGCTCCCGGCGACCTGTACGTGCTCGTGCGCGTCAAGGCCGATGAGCGTTTCGTGCGCGAAGGCGACGACCTGATCACCGCCCTGGACGTCTCCGCGCCGCTCGCCGCCTTGGGTGCCACCCTCGGTGTGCCCACACTGGAGGGGAGCACCGAGGTACAGATCCACGCCGGCACCCAGCCGGGCGAGATCCTCACGGTACGCGGCCAGGGAATGCCCAGCCTGCGCCGCGGCCGCCACGGCGACCTGCGCGTGGTCGTAAACGTCGTGGTTCCCCGCCGCCTGAGCGCCGAGCAGCGCGAGCTGCTGGAGCGCCTCGACGGCACCCTCAGCGAGGAGAACCTCCGCACCGACGAGTCGGTGCTGGCCAAGCTGCGTCGCGTGCTGCGCCACCAGGCCGCGTGATGCCCCGCGCTGCGCGCGGTCAAGCACTGTGATCCGCCTCGCGGTCCGCGTCCGCCGCGAGGACGCGGAGCTGGTGCTCGCGGAGCTGCTGGAGCTCGCGCCCTCCGGCGTGGAGGAGACCGAGGTGGGGGAGGGCCTCGTCGAGTACGTGGTCTACGGCAGCCCCGGCGAGCTGCCGCAGTTGCCGGACCTGCGCGCCGCGGCGGGCGAGGCGCTGGTGGAGATCGCGACCAGCGAGCTGCCCGACGACTGGTCGGAGCGCTGGAAGCGCTTTCACCGTCCGGTGCTGATCGAGGGGTCGATCGTCCCGAGCCTGCATGTGCGGCCACCGTGGGAGGCCTCGAGCGACCGTGTTGGTATCGAGGAGATCGTGATCGACCCAGGTCAGGCGTTCGGGACCGGAGCGCACGCCACCACTCGCCTTTGCCTGGAGCTGCTGCTGGCGCTGGCGGCCGATGAGCGCCGGCGGGGACCGCTGCTGGACGTTGGAACAGGCTCGGGGGTCCTCGCGATCGCGGCCGCCCGCCTCGGCTTCGCGCCGGTAATCGGCTTGGACCACGAGCTGGAGAGCGTGGAGGCGGCGCGCGAGAACGCAGAGGTCAACGGTGTGGAGATGGAGGTGCGCAGCTTCGACCTGCGCCGCGAACGCCTACCGGCTGTGGATGGCGTTGGGGAGACCACGGTGCTCGCCAACCTGCTGAGGCCGCTGTTGCTCGATCTCTCGCAATCGGTTGAGAGCATCCCCGCAAACCTGATCGTCGGGGGCCTCCTGGTGGAGGAGGTCGATGAGGTGCTCGGCGCATTCGGCACGCGCCTCGGTCTGGGTGTGCGCGAGCGCCGCACGAGTGGAGAGTGGGGGGCAGCCTGGTTGCAGTCAGGGGCCTGATCAGGCGGGATCAGGAACTTCGGTGGCGGCGCGCGCCATCGCGCGAAAGACGAGGTCGATCGCGGGGCGGACGCCGTCCTCGCTCTGGAGCAGGGCGGCGGCGCCGAGGAGCGCGGCGCCGATCTCCTCGAGCGCCTGGCCGACCTCGCCGGGATCGGGGTCGCGGCAGGCGGCGATCGCCATTTCGAGCATTGCGAGCGCCTGTTCGGGGACGCCGGCGAAGAGGGCGGGCCCGGTGAGGCTGCCGTAGCCGTAGACCCGGGCGAGTCGCCCGGAGAGCGTGATCGAGGGGCCGCGGCGGGGGGGCGTCGCGGGGGGCAGCCCGCGGCCGTCGAAGAGCCCGGCGACGGTCTCGCCGAGCAGCCCGCGGGTGGCGCGCTCGTCGAGGCCGGCGTGGGCGGCCATGCGCAGCGCCATGTAGAGGGCGCTCTGCGGGCGCCCGTAGGGGGGGTCGGAGGCGAACACGATCCGCTCGGCGGGGACGCGGGCGAACAGCTCGACGACGTCGAGCGCGAAGAAGCAGGAGATGTCATAGAGCACGCCTGGGTGTTCGGCGAGCATCGAGGTGAGGATCCCCTGGTCGCAGATCGCGCCGTGGGCGAGGATCAGCACGACCTCGGGGTGGCGCAGGGCGAGCTCCGCGAGGCCCTGGGCGATCGGGGGCAGGCCGCGGCCGGCGTGGATCAGGATCGGGACGCGGGCCGCTTCGGCGACCTCGAAGATCCCCTCGAGCTCGTGCCCGTCGAAAGCGAACTCCTGGGCGCGGGGGTGGAGCTTGATCCCCCGCGCGCCGGCGGCGATGCAGCGCTCGGCCTCGGCGACCGGCCCGTCGAAGGGGTCCAGGCGGCAGAACGGGATCAGCCGGCCCTCGCTTTCGCCGGCCCACGCGAGCACGCGGTCGTTGGGCACGCTGTACGCGGGCCGGCGCTCGGGGTCGTGCAGGGGAAACACGCACGCGCGCCGCGCGCCCGCCTCGTCGAGCTGGCCGAGCAGCTGCTCGAGCGTCAGCGAGCGCCCGTCCTCGTCGAGCCCGAGGTGGGTGTGTGCGTCGAGCACTTCGGCATCTGCAGGGATCATGCGCTGCGCTTCGGCGAGGAACGGCGCAAGGGCGTCGGCGTAGAGCGATGCGTCCATGGCGGGCACCCTATTGGCTAAGAGGGGTGGCGCGGGACGTCGAGCAATGCTCGTGACATTGGCCTCAACCGCGATTGACCTCTAGCGTGGGGGCGTGGCGTGGGACGTGGTGATCGCGGGCGGCGGCTTCGGCGGCTTCTACGCGGCGCGAACGCTGGAGCGGGTGCTCTCGCCGCACAGCGCGCGGGTGACGCTGGTGAGCGATGTGAACTTTCTGCTGTTCACGCCGCTGCTGCCGGGGGCGGCGGCGGGGACGCTCGATCCGCGCCACGTGGTGGTGCCGCTGCGCGAGCAGCTGCGGCGCACCGACCTGTGGCTCGGCCAGGTGACGGGCGCGGACCCAGAGCGCAACGTGCTGGTGGTGGAGCGCGCGGAGGCCGGCCGGGCCGCGGTGGGACTTGGAGAGGAGCCCGGAGCTGAGGTGGCCCGCGACGAGGGGGGACGCCGCGAGCTGCGCTACGACCAGCTGATCGTGGCGCTGGGGTCGATCTCGCGCACGCGGCGGGTGCCGGGCCTGGTGGAGCACGCGATCGGCTTCAAGACGCTGGCGGACGCGATCGCGCTGCGCAACCGCGTGATCTGGATGCTGGAGGCGGCGGAGACGATCCACGATCCCCAGGCGCGCGCGGAGTACCTGACGTTTGTGTTCGTCGGCGCGGGCTACGCCGGCGTCGAGGGGCTGGCGGAGCTGCAGGACTTCATGAGCGACGTGATCGACCTGTACCCGCGCTGCCGGGTGCAGGGGATGCGCTGGGTGCTGGTGGAGGCGCGCGAGCGGGTGATGCCGGAGGTCGCGCCGAGCCTGGCGGCGTTCGCGGAGCGGGAGCTGCGGGGTCGGGGCATCGAGATCCGCACGGGCACGACGATCGCGGAGGTCTCCGAGCGCTCGGTGCGCCTGAGCGACGGCGAGCCGATCGGCGCGCGCACGGTGGTGTGGACGGCGGGCGTGAGGCCCCACCCGGTGGTGGCGCGCCTGGGGCTGCCCCTGAGCGAGGCCGGGCGGATCGAGGTGGATCGCACGATGCGCGTGCGCGGCCGGCGGAACGTGTGGGCGATCGGGGACGCGGCGGCGGTGCCGGACCCGGCGCGCCGGGGCGAGCCCTCGCCCCCCACGGCGCAGCACGCGATCCGCCAGGGCCGGCGGGTGGCGCGCAACGTGGCGGCGGAGCTGGGAGCGGGCGGTCGGGTGCGGCCGTTCGGTTACCGGACGCTGGGGGTGTTCGTGGACCTGGGCCGCCACCAGGCCGTGGCGAGCACGGTGGGGATCAGGTGGCGGGGCTTCCCGGCGTGGTTCCTGGCGCGCACGTACCACCTCGCGAACATGCCGGGCACCAAGCGCAAGCTGCGGCTCGTGGTGGACTGGACGGTGGCGCTGCTGTTCGACCGGGACACCTCGGAGCTCGGCCAGCTTGGCCACCCGCCGGGGCTCGAGCACATCGAGGAGGAAACACTCGCCTGACAGACGGTCGGCGCGGCGCTACCCTGCGCGGACTGTGCGCTTCGCGGTGAAGTTCCTGGGCTGCAAGGTGTCCCACGCGGACGCGATGCTCGCGCGCAAACGACTGCTGGAGGCGGGGCACGAGGAGGCGCCGGAGGAGGAGGCGGAGCTGCACGTGATCAACACGTGCTGCATCACCGGCGAGGCGGAGGCGAAGTCGCGTCAGTCGGTGCGCCGCTCGCTGAAGAGCGCGCGGGAGGTGTATGTGGGGGGCTGCGCGGTGAACCTCCGCGCCGAGCAGTTCGCGGAGATCGACGCGGCGGTGAGGCCGTTCACGGGCACGGCGGAGGACGTGGCGCAGGCGATGGCGGGCGCGCTCGGGTCGTGCGTGGACCTCGAGCACGAACCGCTGGTGGGCCGCGCGCGCCGGCGCGCTGCGCCCGGCCCCGCGCGAGCGAGCCGGCTGGAGGGCCCTGCGCGGCGGAGCCCGCCGGAGGGCCCTGCGCCGCTACACCGGCTGGAGGGCCGCTCCGCGGCGGCGCGCACGCGCGGCTTCGTGAAGGTGCAGGACGGGTGCGACTGCCACTGCGCGTACTGCATCATCCCAACGGTACGGGGCGGCGCCCGCTCGCGGCCGTCCGCGGCGGTGCTCGAGGAGGTGGCGGCCCGCGTGGCGCAGGGCCAGCCGGAGGTGGTGATGACGGGGATCAGCGTGGGGGACTACCGCGACCCGGAGGAGGGCCTGGAGCTGGGGGAGCTGATGGTGCGGGCCGCGCGGGTGGAGGGCGTCGAGCGGGTGCGGCTCTCCTCTGTGGAGGTGATCCACGTGCGGGACTCGCTTCTGGAGGCGCTGCGGGAGGAGCCGAAGGTGTGCCCGCACCTGCACGTGCCGATGCAGTCGGGCGACGACGGGGTGCTCGGAGCGATGGGCCGCCATTACACGGCGGGGGAGTACCTGGAGGCGATCGCGACGCTGCGGGGAGCGGTGCCGGAGGTGAATGTGACCACGGACATCATCGTGGGCTTCCCCAACGAGGACGAGGCGGCGTTCGAGCGGACGCTCGCGCTGGCGCGGGAGGCGGGGATCAGCCGGGTGCACGCGTTCTCCTACTCGCCGCGTCCCGGCACGGCGGCGCAGGAGCTCGGCGACGGGGTCCCCCCGGAGGAGAAGAAGCGCCGCTCGCGCGAGCTGCGTGGACTTTCGGAGGTGCGCTCGCGCCACCACTGCGTGGGGAAGCTGGGGGCGAGCGAGCGAGTCCTGGTGGACAAGGTGGCGGATACCCAGTGCGCGGGCTACACGGCGGACTACACGCGCTGCTACCTGCCGGCCGGCGCGGGGCGCGCGGGGGAGCTGGTCGAGGTGAGCGTCGCGGAGCTCTACGCGGACGGCCTGCGCGTGACGCCGGTGTGAACCCGCGTGACCGCACGACTCGATGGACCTCGCGGCACGGCTATCCTTGGCCGCACACGTGAGCGTCGAGGAGCAGCTGAAGAGCGATCTGGCCACCGCGATGAAGGCGGGGGAGAAGGAGCGCGTGGGTGCTCTGCGGATGGTGCTTTCGGAGCTGCAGAAGGCCGCGAAGGATGGGAGCGCCGACGAGCTGGCGGTGCTGCGTCGCGAGCGCAAGCGCCGGCTGGAGGCGGCGGAGGCCTACCGCGAGGCGGGACGCGCGGAGCTGGCGGCCACCGAGCAAGCCGAAGCGGATCTGATCGAGGGGTATATGCCGGCGGAAGTCCCCGAGGAGGAGCTGCGGGAGATCGTGGAGCGGGCGGTGCGCGAGAGCGGAGCGGAGTCGGTCAGAGACATGGGCCGCGCGATGGGGGTGGCGATGGCGGCGGTGGACGGCCGCGCGGACGGCAAGCGGGTCTCGGGGCTGGTGCGGGCCGCGCTCGGCGGATGAGGACCCAGATCGAGCTTCCGGGCGATGTGGCGGCGGAGCTGGCGGGCAGCCAGGACGCGGTGCTGCGGACGCTGGAGGGGCACCTGGAGTGCAGGGTGTTCCTGCGGGGCAACCTGCTGACGCTGGACGGCTCGGAGGGGGAGATGCGCGCGGGGGAGCGGGTCGTGCGGGAGCTCTCGGAGCTGATCGAGCGTGGATACGAGATCGGCCCGGGGACGATCTCGGCGGTGACGGGGGCGCTCGACGCGCACGAGTCGCCGGCGCGGGTGCTGGAGGACGTGGTGTGGCGCCACCGCTCGCTGCGGGTGGCCCCGAAGACGGTCAACCAGAAGCGCTACGTGGACTGCATCCGCGAGCGCACGATCACCTTCGGGGTGGGCCCGGCGGGGACGGGCAAGACGTTCCTGGCGGTCGCGATGGCGGCGGCGGCGCTGTCGCGCAACGAGGTCAACCGGATTATCCTGACGCGCCCCGCGGTGGAGGCGGGGGAGCGGCTGGGCTTCCTGCCGGGGGACCTGATGGCGAAGGTCGACCCCTACCTGCGCCCGCTGTTCGACGCGCTGCACGACATGCTCGACCCGGAGAAGGTCTCCCAGCACCTGGAGCGGGGGGTGATCGAGATCGCGCCGCTGGCGTTCATGCGGGGGCGGACGCTGAACGACTCGTTCGTGATCCTCGACGAGGCGCAGAACACGACGCCGGAGCAGATGAAGATGTTCCTCACGCGCCTGGGGTTCGGCTCGCGGATGGTGGTGACGGGCGACATAACCCAGGTCGACCTGCCGCCCGAGCAGCAGTCGGGCCTGATCGTGGTGGGCGGCGTGCTGGGGGCGGTCGAGGGCATCGAGTTCGTGCGCTTCGGAGGCGAGGACGTGGTCCGCCACAAGCTGGTGCAGCGGATCGTGGAGGCCTACGACGAGCACGCGCAGCGGGGCCTGCCGGAGCGGGCGCAGATCGGCGTGCGCGACGCGGATCGCCGGCGGGCGTAGGGCGTAGAGGACGTGGTCGAAGTCGAGGTGTTCGGCGCGGAGGCGCTCGGAGAGGACGCTCCGCCGGCGGAGCGGGTGCGACGCCTGTGCATCCTCGCCGCGGTGTCAGCCGGTGTGCGGGAGGGCCACCTGGCGATCGAGTTCGTCGATGCCGAGCGCATCGCGCGGCTGAACGCGGAGCATCGCGGCAGGCGCGCCCCGACGGACGTGCTCTCGTTCCCGATCGACGGCGCTGCGCCGATCGTGGGGGGCGCGCGGGAGCTGGGGGACGTGGTGATCTGCCAGGAGCACACCGAGGATCTGTGCGAGGCGATCGTCCACGGGGTGCTGCACCTCATGGGGATGGACCACGAGGTGGACGAGGGGGAGATGCTGGCGGTGCAGGCGGAGCTGCTGCGGTGGGAGGGCCTGCCGGCGAGTGCCTGCGCTCCCCCGCCTCGGAGAGCCGCTTGACCCGCGCGGGCTTCGTGGCGCTCGCGGGACGCCCCAACGTGGGCAAGTCCACGCTCGTGAACGTGGTGGTGGGCGAGAAGGTGGCGATCGTCTCCGACCGCCCGCAGACGACGCGCCGGGCGATCCGGGGAGTGCGCACGGCGGGGGAGTGCCAGCTCGTGCTCGTCGACCTGCCGGGCGTGCAGCGCCCGCGGGACGCGCTGACCGCACGGATGGCGCGGCGGGTGCGCGAGGAGCTCGAGGGCGCGGATGCGGCGCTGCTGGTCCTGAGCGGCGAGCAGGGGGTGGGTCCGGGCGATCGCTTCATCGCGCGCGCGCTGATGGAATCGATGACCCACGCGCCCCCGACGACGATCGCGGTCAACAAGGTCGACAGGTTGAGCCGCGCGGGCGTCCTGGCGGCGCTCACCGACGCGGCGGGCCTGGATCTGGAGGGGGAGGTGTTCCCGATCTCGGCGCGCACCGGGGAGGGGCTCGAGGCGCTGCTGGCGCACCTGGAGGCGCTGCTGCCGGAGGGCCCCTTCCTGTTCGCCGCCGAGGAGCGCTCCGACCAGCCCCTGCGGCTACTGGTGGCAGAGCTGATCCGAGAGGCTGCGATCAGGCGCACCTTCCAGGAGCTGCCCCACGTGGTGGAGGTGGTGGTCGAGGAGCTGACCGAGCGAAGATCGGCCGACCGATCGGAGATCGACCGAAGCCGGGGGACACTCGCCTTCGGCGAGCATCCCCGTTTCGGCCAGCACGCCGATGAGGTGCACGTGAGGGCGCTGATCTGGGTGGAGAGCGCCTCCCAGAAGGGCATCGTGATCGGTGCGCGGGGACGGATGATCGCCGCGATCGGCAGCGCCGCCCGGCGGGAGCTGCAACGAGCGCTCGGCTGCCGCGTGCACCTCGACCTGTCGGTGCGCGTACGCAGGGACTGGCGGGGAGACGAGGCCCTACTCGACCGCCTCGGGATCGGCTGAGGGCGCGCTCCGTCGCGCCTGTCGCAGGCTTCCCCTTTGTACTGCCCAATCGATCGGGATTGGACAATATAGATCACACCGTGAACCATCTATCAGGATATTTGAACCATCGGCCTGCGGCTACACTTGATCGTAGTTTGGTGTACTGTTTATGTAACGCTTCGTTTTGGCGTGGAAACATCGCCATACGATGCGTGTCATAGACAGCGTCAAGTCGCGTAGGGGAGCCGGCGGGAGAGATGTCTGCGAAGATTGCGGTGCTGGGACTTGTCATCGAGGAGCCGGGCCCTGCCCATCGGCTGACGGCGAAGCTGCGCCAACGCCTCTCCTCGGCTGGCTTCGTCGACTCCAACGTCTACTCGGCGCTCACGCGGCTGGAGCGGGACGGACTGGTGCGGGCGATCGGGGAGCACGCAGCCGAGGATCCCACCCAGGGCGCTGGGCCCTCGCGGCGGATCTTCACGACCGCGCGCAGGGCCGCCTCGAGGTCGCAGCCGCCGGTCGCGGGGTCGCAGCGCTCCTGCGCGGTGCCGCAGCGCCCGGCCTCGCGGCGCTCGCCGGGCTCGCGGGCGGATGCCCGCTCCTTCGAAGCGACGCCGGCGGGCGTCAAGCACTTCGAAGAGTGGCTGCTCAGCTCCTCCACCGTGCCCCCGCTGCGGGACGACCTGCACATGAAAGTGGCGCTCTGCCAGCCCCACAACCTGCCGCGGCTGGTGGAGCTCGTGTATGGACAGGAGCTGCTCTGCCTGGCGCGCGTGCAGGAGCTCAAGCGCGCCTTCGAGGGCATGCGCCCGCCCGCGCCGGACAGGTGGCCGGGGCTGGTGCTGGTGCACGTCCGCGACGCCGAGCTCTCCTTTTGGGACGCGCGGCTGACATGGTTGCAGGGCGTGCGGGAGTCCCTCGAAGGCATGCACACCGAATACGAGCGGGCGACCCGAGGACGGCCGGGGATCTGAGCATGGACCCGCTGCTCTCGCTCAAAGCGGTCAGCAAGAGCTATTGGCGCGGGGATTCGGAGTTGAGGGTGCTCAGGGATGTCTCGCTGGACGTCCGGGCGTGGGAGTTCACGGCGGTGTGGGGCACGCGCGGCTCGGGCAAGACGACACTGTTGAAGCTCGCCGCTCGCCTGGAGACACCGGACAGCGGCACGGTGCGCTTCAACGGCATCGACCTCGCGCGCTGCTCCGCCGCACAGCACGCCCGGCTGATGTTGGCGAGGATCGGCTGGGTGCGGCGCACGGGGCCGAAGAGCGATCTGCGGATGCTCGACTACGTGGCCCTGCCGCTGCTGGCAGAGCACGGCCGCCGTCAGGCATATGCGCGCGCGGGCGCGGCGATCGAGCGGGTCGGGGTCGCAGCGCACGCCCGCCAGCGATGGGGGAGCCTGTGCGACGGCGAGCGCGCGCTGATCGGGATCGCCCACGGAATCGCGCGGGCGCCGCAGCTGCTGCTGGTCGACGATCCGACCGCCAACCTGGATGTCTTCGAACGGGAGCGGGTCACCGAGCTCCTGCGCTCGCTCGCGCAGGAGGAGGCGATCGCGGTGCTGATGACCGTCCCGGACATGCCCGCGGCGATGCGCGCCCATCAGATCGTCTCGCTCGGCGCTGGCCGGCTGGCGCGGGCGTCCGAGTCGCCGCAGCCCCCCGCGCAGGAGAGCGGTTCCGGGAAGGTGATTCCGCTGCGCGGTGGGCAGCAGTCGGCATGATGCTTGCGCGGCGCGAGCCGATCGCATCCGCTGTCCCGAGCCACGAGCTCGAGGGCGCTCCCCCGCGCCTGTCGGCGTCTGCGGCCCGCCGCCGTTCGCGCTCGCGTCCCGGCGATTCGAGCGATGCTTGAGCTGCGCGATCTGGTCAAGCACTACCGGCTTGGGGAAGACGAGCCGGTGCGAGCGGTGGACGGGGTGGCGATGTCGGTGGCGGCGGGCGAGCTGGTCGCGCTGTACGGGCCGAGCGGGTCGGGCAAGACGACGCTGCTGATGCTGATCGCCGCGCTGCTGCGGCCGGACAGCGGGAAGGTGTTCGTGGGGGAGCGCGAGATCTCTGCGCTCTCAGAGCAGGAGGCCGCCCGGTACAGGCTGCAAGAGCTCGGGTTCGTGCGCCAAGCGATCAACCTGATCCCGGGTGTGAGCGCCCTGGACAACGCCGCGCTGAAGCTGCTGGGAACGGATCTCAGCCCCCGCGAGGCCCATCGGCGCGTGAGCCCGCTGCTGGAGCAGCTGGGGCTCGGCGAGCGTCTGCGTCACCGGTCGGAGCAGCTGTCGATGGGCGAGCGCCAGCGGGTGATGATCGCGCGGGCGCTCTCGACCGAGCCGAAGCTGGTGCTCGCGGACGAGCCCACCGGCAGCCTCGACTCGCGACGCAGCCGCGAGGTGCTCGAGCTGCTGACCGGGATCTGCCGGGAGCGCGACGTGGCGGTGGTGCTCGTCACCCACGATCCACAGGCGGCGGGGTACGCCGATCGCGTGCACTCCCTGCACGACGGGCGTCTCTGCGAGGATGCGCCCGAGCCGGCGCTCGCCTCCCGCAATGCAAGCTGAGCGCCTCCGCTCCACGCGATGAGGCTGCGCAACATCATCCTGCTCTATCGCGTGCGGCTGCGCACGAGACTCGCGCACGAGCTGTTCGCGATTCTCGGGATCGCGGTCGGGGTGGCGCTGCTGTTCGCCTCACTGATCGTCCGCACGAGCGCCGACGACTCGATGCAGCGACTGGTGAGCGGGGTCGTGGGAGAGATGCGCTTGCAAGTCATCGCGCGCGGTCCGGAAGGCTTCAACGAGAGGCTGCTCGACGAGGTGCAGCGTCTCCCCGGCGTGCAGACCACGATTCCGGTGTTGGAGGAGCACGCGAATCTGATCGGTCCGACGGGCGAGCAGCCCGTGGATCTGCTCAGCACCGACGCGCGCTTCGCACACCTCGGCGGGCCGCTGCTGCGCCGCTTCAGCGCCGTGCAGCTCAACCGCCAGCAGGCGCTGGCGCTGCCGCTCGAACTTGCGCAGTCGGTGGGCCTCGCCTCGCTGGAGCCGGCTGAGCTCCAGATCGATGGTCGCACGGTGCGGGTGTTCATCGGCGCGGTGCTGTTCGAAGGCGGCCTCGGCGTCCTCGCTCACAGCCTCTTCGCGATGGCGCCGATCGCCTACGCGCAGCAGCTCGCCGGGATGCCGGGGCGTTTCACAAGCCTCCTCGTGCGGCCCGTCCGCGGACACGATCGCGAAGTGCAGGCAGAGCTCGAGCGCCTCGCCGCGGGGCGCCTGAACGTGCAGGCCGCCACCTTCAATGCAACGCTCTTTCGCCAGGCCGCCGCGCCGAGCAACCTGTCCGCGACGCTGTTTTCGGTGATCGGCGCGCTGGTCGGGTTTCTGTTCGCGTTCAACGCGTTGATGCTCACCGTCTCTCAGCGCCGCAACCTGGTCGAGGACCTGCGGCTGGACGGCTACTCGCGCCGGATGATCGTCGAGGTGCTGTTGTTCGACGCGCTCGTGCTCGGCACGGTGGCTGTGCTGCTCGGGCTGGCGCTCGGCGACCTGCTCTCCTCGGTGCTCTTCAGCTCGAACCCGGGCTACCTCTCGTTCGCCTTTCCCCTCGCGACGGAGCGCATCGTCACCTGGCAGAGCGTCGCGGTGGCGACGTGCGGTGGGCTGTTGGCCGCGTTCGTCGGGGTGCTGATCCCGCTGCGCAGAGAGATCCTCGCGCGTCCCTCTCTTGGGTCGGCCGCACCGCGGTGGAGGTCGGGATTCGCACTGCGAGTGGCGCTCGGTGAGCTGGCCTGCTGGGCGATCACGGCCTTCGTCCTGCTGGCGGCCCCGCGCGCTGCGATCGTCGGGATCGTGAGCCTCGTCATCGCGTTGCTGCTGGCGCTGCCGTGGTCGCTCAGAGGCGTCGTGCTGCTCGTCGACCGCCTGCAGCGCTCGCGCGACGGCACGGCTGCACACCTTGCGGTGATCGAGCTGAAATCGAGCTCCAACTGGGCGCGCTCGCTGGCGATCGCCGCGACCGGAGCCGCGGCGGTCTTCGGCAGCGTGGCGATCGAGGGCGCGCAGCGCAACCTCCAGCGTGGGCTGGACCGTGCCTCCCACGAGCTCGCCGCACCCTTCGATATCTGGGTGACGGCGGCCGGTGCGCAGAATGTGCTGGCCACCACGCCGTTCCCTCCCTCCCAGGCGGCCAGGCTCGAACGCCTGCCGGATGTGCGCAGCGTCGGCCTCTATCGCGGGGCCTTCCTGGACTTCGGCGGGCGCCGAGTGTGGACGATCGCGCTGCCCGGTTGGGTCGCGCACCCGATCCCACCGAGCCAGCTGGTCAGCGGCGATCTGGCGCTCGCGACGGCGCGGTTGCGTCGCGGAGGCTGGGCGGTGGTCTCGCAGGCCGTCGCCGAAGAACACCACGTGCGCATCGGCCAGGCCTTCACGCTCCCCTCCCCGCGGCCGATCGTCCTGCGCGTCGCGGCCCTCAGCACCAACATCGGCTGGTCCTCGGGTGCGCTGATCATGAGCTCGAGCGAATATGCGCGCGCCTGGCCAGGGGGTGGGGTGAGCGCGTACGGGATCGCGCTGCGTCCGGGCGTCGCGCCCGGTGAAGGACGGCGCGAGATCGAACAGGCGCTCGGCACCCGGTCGGGACTCACGGTGGAAACGGCGGGGCAGCGCGAACAGCTCCAGCGCGCTGCCAGCCGCCAGGGGCTGGCGCGCCTGACGCAGATCACGCGCCTCGTGCTGATCGCCGCGGTCCTCGCGATGGCCACTGCGATGGGCGCGATGATCTGGCAGCGGCGGCCGCTGCTGGCGGACATGAAGGTCGAAGGCTTCGGCAGAGGAGTGCTGTGGCGCTCGCTGCTCGTGGAGAGCGCGCTGCTGGTCGGTGCGGGCTGCTCGCTCGGCGCCCTGTTCGGGCTCTGCGGCCAGCTGCTGTTGAGCCATACGCTCGCGGTCGTGACGGGCTTCCCGGTCGAGCTGTCGATCGGGGCCGTGGTGGCGATTGGCAGCTTCCTCTTGGTGACGACTGTCGCCGTGCTGATCGTGGCGGTGCCCGGGTACGTGGCGGCCCGCGTGCGGGCGGCGGTTGTCCTGCAGGACTGAGCTGCTTGGGTCGCAGCCGAGCGCCGTCGAGCGACCGCGGACGGCCCGGTACGGACCGATCCGTTGGGGGAGCGCAGAGCCGCAGCCGGCGGGCGCAGCTACGCGCAGATGCACTCTGCGCGTAGCTGCGCAACACTACGCAAATCGACCGGTTCGTCCTCTAATCTTGAGATCTCGATTCCTGGCGAATGTTCAAATCCGCTGCCGCTCTGTCCCAGGCAACTCTGGGCGCTCTTTGCGGCTGCGTTGCGCGAGCTGCTCTGGGGGCTGCGTGCCGTTTCGCGTGAGCTCGAGCCCTGGCGGAGTCGCGCGCGGGCGATCCCCGACGCCGCGACCCGCGCGGATGCACTGAACGCGCTCGCCCACAAGCGCACCCACGCCGATGGTGCGGCGCTCTTCTGGATCCTGCCGCGTCGTCGCAAACCGCACCTGTTGAGGCTGCTCGTCGACTACCAGATCGCCTGGGATTTTCTGGACAACGTCAGCGAGCGTGGGGCTGCGGCGGGCGCGGCGAACGGCTGCGGCCTCTACACCGCGCTGATCGACGCGCTGGACGTGGGCGGGACGGTGGGCGACTACTACCGCTTCCATCCGTGGCGCGAGGACGGGGGGTACCTGGCGGCGCTCGTGGACGCCTGTCGCGGGGGCTGCGAGCGGCTGCCGGCGTACGAAGAGGTGCGCCCGCTGCTTCGCCGCGAGACGACCCGCGCGCTCGTGCTGGGCGTCAACCACGAGCGCAACCCCGTGGGGCGCGATGCGCGGCTCGTGGGGTGGGCCGAGTGGGAGTACGCCGGCCAGGAGGAGGCCAGCTGGTTCGAGTTGACGAGTGCGGCGAGCGCGTCGTTGACGGTGCACATGATCCTCGCGTTGGCCGCCGAGCCCCGCTTCGAATGGGGCGACGTCGAAGGTGCTTACTCCGCCTATTTCCCTTGGATCTCCGCGCTTGGCACGATGCTCGACAGCTACGTGGACCGGGCGGAGGACGTGGCGGAGGGGAACCACAGCTACATCGACCACTACCCGTCGGGCGATGCGGGCGTGCGGCGTGTGGCGGAGCTCGTGGATCGATCGGCGCGGGAGGCGCGCAGCCTGCGCAAAGGCCACCGGCACGCGGTGATCGTCGCCTGCATGGTTGCGATGTACCTCTCCAAGGACAGCGCTCGTGCTCCTTCGATGCGGAGAAGCACGCGTGGTCTGGCGCGCGAGGGGGGCACCCTGCCGGTGCTGCTGCTGCCCTTCCTGCGGGTGTGGCGCATCGCCTACGAGCAGCGCTCGGCGTAGATCTCCGCGAGCGAGCGAGCCAGCGAGCGGGCGGCGACGTCCGGGCGGTCGGGCTGCGGATGGGCGCGCACCGATCGCATCGGAGCGCCTCCGAGCCGATTGCGCGGCTCGTGTTCGCCTCGCGTCCCTCTTTGAGTCAGTATTTTCACTTGTGCATTGAGTACCGCACAGCGGATGCGGGATCATCCGCCTGCAATGCGGGGCGGAAGAAACGTTAGCCTACGGGTCATGGCTCCTCGGCGAGGTGCAGATACACGGTGTCCTACGCGACACGCCGCCGAGGACGCCAGGGCTGGCGGAGTCCGCCCCCGAACCGCTCCACTGCGGGTCGGGCGCTGCACACGGCGTCCGACCCGCACCCCTTGGAGCTCCATATGCATCCTGGCGGCTGTGGAGAGGCAGCGGATCTGCCTGCTGGGGAATTGCCCTTGAGCAGGCACCCCGAGGGGTCCATCGACCGCGATTTACCGGGTCGCGCCGGCGTGGAGCTGATCGAGGAGGAAGGGCGCCGTGGACGGTTCTCCTCGTCGCTGCAGG
This sequence comes from Solirubrobacterales bacterium, assembly GCA_044446505.1. Taxonomy (GTDB): domain Bacteria; phylum Actinomycetota; class Thermoleophilia; order Solirubrobacterales; family Solirubrobacteraceae; genus Palsa-744. The sequence continues at coordinate 2,989 of JBIOEY010000035.1, read as the reverse complement.
CGGGTCTCGCGATCCTCAACTGCTTCAGCGCTCAGAAGCCCGTGCTGGGCATCGCCAAGCTCGCGGACGAGTTGAATATGAGCCGCTCCACCACCCACCGTTACGCCTCGACGCTGGTCGCGCTCGGCTATCTCGAGCAGGACCAGGCGCGTCGCTATCGCCTGGCGCCGCGGGTCGCCGACATGGGCATGTCGGTGCTGGACTCGATGGCGCTGCGCGGCAAGGCCCGCGAACATCTGCGCGAGCTGCGCGAGCAGACCGGCCGCACCGCCTCGCTGGCGGTGCTCGACGGCGGGGAGGTCCGCTATGTGGACCGCCTGCGCGGCTGGCGGCGTGGGCAGCACGCCGTCGACCTCGACCTCGGGGCCGGGGCGCGCCTGCCGGCGCCGTGCACGGCGATGGGCAAGGTGCTGCTCGCGAACCTCCCCGAACCGGAGCGCGAGCGGGTGATCTCGAGCTTGGATCTGAAACGGCGTGGGCCCAACGGCATCACCAGCAAACGGGCCCTGCGCGCGGAGCTCGAGCAGGTGCGCGAGCAGGGGGTGGCGCTGGGCGACGAAGAGCTCGGTCCGGGCGTGCGCACGATCGCCGCGCCCGTGATCGGACCCGACGGGGAGGTCATAGCGGCGGTCGGCGTCCCGGTGCCCGCCGATGCGTTCTCCCTGGAGGAGCTCCGCAAGGTGCTGGGTCCTCCTGTGATCGCCGCCGCCAAGCGGATCTCCGCCGCGCTGCGGGTCTCGTAGGCATCCGCCAAGCGCATCTCCGCTGCGTTGCGGAGATCGATCCGGCTACCGCTCCAGCCCACGCTCCAACCTGTCGGCGATGCGCTGCAGCGCCTCGAGGTCGAGCTCGGAACGAAAGAGGAACGGAACGCTCAGGACCGGCAATGGACCGGAGGGCCCCGCATCGCGCCGCAGACGGGCGATCTGGCTCTGCTGGGAGCGCGCGCGCTCGTGCACCGCGTGTGCGGCGCGGACGGCGGAGCGCGTGACGGCGTGCCGGCGGGTCTCTGCGCCCGCGCTCCTGCCCGTTCGAGCGCGGCTCGGCCCGGCCGGCGCCGCGTCGAGCGGCGTGCCGTTCAACGCGGCGATGCGCTGCAGCTCGCCGCCCTCGAAGCGCCGCGGCAGGGCGCCGTTGACCACCACCGCGTCGAGCTCCCGGCCGAGCTCTCGGCGCAGGCCCTGGCGCAGCTCCAGGGTCTCGGTGACCGCCATCTCCGAGGCGTGCGCCACCACGATGTACGCGGAGCGCTCGGGGTCCTCCAGCAGCTCGCGCACCTGCTGGGACTGACGCGCGATCGGGCCCATGCGCGCGATCGTCGCGTAGGTCCGCGGCGCGCGCAGCATCGCCAGGGCGTGGCCGGTGGCGGGGGCGTCGAGGATCACGAGGTCGTAGTCGTCCGCGCCCGCCTTTCCGCCCCGGGATCGATCCGCGGGGCGTCGGCCCGCGGCGAGCTCCCACACCTTGACCATGCTGATCATCTCCCGCGTCCCGGGGGCCGCGGCGATCAGGTACTGGAAGCTCGAGCTCGACGTGAGCACGCGGGCCGGCACCCGTCCCCCGATCGCGCGCAGCCACTCCGCGAGCACGCGGTCGCGATCGATCGACAGGCCCCACAGCTGGCCCTCCTGCAGCTCCACCTCCACACCGTGGGGCGGGGGGATGGAGTGCCCGCCCACCCCGTGGCCGAGCAGCGCGGCGAGCCGGCCCGTTCCCGCGGCCGCGTCCTCCTCGGACCCGCCGACGACCTCCACCACGATCGTCCGCAATCCCCGGCGCGCCGCGAGCAGGCCCAGCGCGGCGGACACCGTGGTCTTGCCGACCCCCCCCTTGCCGGTGACCACGATCAGCTTGCGCTCGAGCACTGATGCCATCCCCTCCATGATGACGCGCCCTGAGTGGCACGCCCAGCGCCACCTACAATCCCCTTGCATGAGCGCCCCTGCAGCAGAGACGATCGAGGAGCAGCTTGTCTACGACGAGCGCGGCCTGGTGCCGTGCGTGGTGCAGGACTGGGGCAGCGGGGAGGTGCTGATGCTCGCCTACATGAACGAGGAGGCGCTGCGGCGCACGCGCGCCACGGGGGAGCTGCACCTGTGGAGCCGCTCGCGCGGGGAGCTGTGGCACAAGGGGGCCACCAGCGGCAACACCCAGGCGGTGCGCGCGCTGCGCGTGGACTGCGACGGGGACACGGTGCTCGCGCTGGTGGAGCCCGCGGGCCCGGCGTGCCACACGGGGGAGCGCACCTGCTTTTACCGCGGCGCGCTCGAGCCGCCCGCGCCCCATGAGACGCTGCCCGTGCTCGAGCGGACGCTCGCCGAGCGCGCCCGCGAGCGCCCGGCGGGCTCGTACACCGTGGCGCTGCTCGACGACCCCTCGCGGATCGGCGCGAAGGTGATGGAGGAGGCCGAGGAGGTCGCGCGCGCCGCGCGCGAGGAGTCCGACGAGCGCGTCGAGGAAGAGGCGGCGGACGTGCTCTACCACCTGCTCGTGCTGCTCCACAGCCGCGGCCGCGCCCTCGCCGACGCCGAGCGGGTGCTCGATGCCCGTCGCCGCTGAGCGCCCCGCGGGGGGAGCACGTGTCCCCGCCGCGGGCCTCGCGATCGAGCCCACGATGGAGCAGGCGCGGGAGCTCGCGCGCGAGCACAACCTGATCCCCCTGCGCCACAGCTTCATCGCCGACTGCGAGACGCCCGTCTCGGCGTTCCTGAAGCTCCGCGGGCTCGCGCCAGGGGAGCCCGCGTTCCTGCTGGAGTCCGCCGAGCAGGGCCAGCGCATGGGGCGCTACTCGTTCCTCGGCATCCGCCCCCGCACGGTCGTGCGCTGGTCGCTGGGCGACCCCGGCGACCCCTATGCGCTCGCGGCCGAGCACGTCGCGCGCTACCGGCAGGCGCCGCTCGCCGGCGAGGGAGCGGGGGCGGTGGGGGCGCCGTTCCTCGGTGGCGCCGTGGGCTTCTTCGGCTACGACCTGGTGCGCACGGTCGAGCCG
>JBIOEY010000034.1:0-18374 GCA_044446505.1 Solirubrobacterales bacterium | reverse complement strand
GACGGTCCGGTGCGGCCGCTCCGCGGCGATCTGCGCCACCCGTGATGCTCGCCGTGCCACCAGCACGGCTGCGCTCACGTGCGTCGCATCTCATCCACGGATCGACCACCCCGATCCCGCCATTTATTTTGTCGCGAACCCCTATTTCGATTGGGAGGTGGCGCGGCAGGCAGGTAGCCCTCAGGCTTCGCCCGTCACCGGGGCAGTACGACCCCGGGACCCGCTCCCTCGCTGTCCTGCGCGAGGCGCCCCACACGCGACTCCGCAAGGTCGAGGCGGGCGAGCGAGCGGAGGAAGCCGTGGGTCACGATCACGTGGATCCGCGACTGGGTCGCGTTGTATAGACGGCGGCTGAGTCCTGAGGCGATCGCCGGGTGGAAGTTGGCGACCTCCACTTCGATGTGCAGACGTGCGCCCGCCGAGCCCTCCGTGGGAATACGACGCACGTCGATCTGCAGATGTCCCTTGCTCTCGCGCCCCGCGCGGGCCACCAGCAGACCCCGCTCCAGGCGCCAGCGCACGACGCCGTGATCGCGCTCGAGCTCGTACTCGGGAGCGCGGAACGCGAGCAGCGTGAGCGGGCGGAAGAGCAGCACGACGAAGCGCTCCCCCTCCGTGTACCGCACCCGCACCAGACCGAGCGTGACGCGGGTGAGGAAGCGCCAGTACGTTCGCGCCAGCCGCTCCAGGTGGGTGGGGGACCAGAGCTCGCTGAGCGCGCGCTCGCTCAACTGCAGGTCCGCGGTCTGCACCGAGCGCATCGCTCCGGTGCGCTCGTCCATGGTGCTCAAGTCATGGAGGTTGGTGATCGCGGTATCCGCCAGCCGCCGGTCGCGGCTCAGCAGTGTGCGCGCAAGGCTCGTCAGGAGGGCGAGCAGCACGAGTGCGCCGGCCACCGCGATGAGGATCCACAGACCCGTCATGGTCTCTCGACAGGCTACCCCCCGCGGCTCTCGCTCCCTCACGTCCTCGTGTCCGGCGTGTCATCCTGACTGGCTGGTATTCAAGTGACCACCATGGACGATCCTCTCTCCGGTTCGCGCCTCCCCGGCGGGGCTCCGCTCGACGCTCCGGCGGCGGCTCGCGTGGCGCGGGCCGCGCACGCCGTCGAGGAGTTGTGCGCGATCCTGTGGGAGGCGATGCGCGAGGAGCTGCGCCGGCCTCGGGGGCCGCGGGTGCTCGAGCTCTCTGAGCGCCTTGCGCAGGTCTGCTCTGTCGTCGGCACCCTCGCTGCGGAGGAGCCGGCGCCCGAGCTCGCACCGCCTGCGCCTGTGCCCGCACCGGCGCCGGAGATCGCGATCCACGACACACGTCGGGAGAGACCGCAGGCACCGGTCGCATCGGGCGGCGGGGACCTCCGAGCGTGGATCGAGCTCGGTGAGGAGGGTCTGGGTATCGAGGCCCGCTCCCCTCAGGTAAGCGAGGAGGGTCGCGTCGCGTGGGCCACGGCGATCGGGGGGAGCTTGGAGCGCCACGTGGTGGATGGGCTGCCGTTCGCGGCGCTGCTGATCGAGATCGTGGGTGTTGAGTGGCTCGCACAAGCGGAGCCGGCGGCTGGGCTGAAGAACCTGCTCGATCGCGTGGAGGTGGCGATCGGGCCTGAGCTGCGCCCCTCTGACGCGATCGTGCGCGAGAGCCCCGGCCGCTGGTGGCTGATGGCGTCGCGGACCGACCCACGTGGCGCACGCACGCTCGCCGAGCGGCTTGCGCGCACGGTGCGCGCCGCGGCCAGGCATCGGGGGCAGCCGTTGGAGCTGGCGATCGGCGTTGCGGTGTGCCCCGACGATGGCGAGGACGCGGCTGCGCTGGCGGCCCACGCCGATGTTGGCCTCTACGCGGCCCGCGCCGCGGGGCAGCCGGTGGCGCCGGACGACGCTGCGTAGGTTCGGCACTCAGCCGGCGGTCGCCCCGCCGGTGGTCGCGGCGGTGGCGGAGGGGGGCGCCGCGAGCGGACCGGAGGGTGTGCCTGTGAGGGGCGTGCCCGACGTGGCGGGGTCTCCGAGCGCGGGGGTGTTCGGGACCCGGCCGACGACCTGCGCGGTGACGTGCACGGTGTCCTTGATCTTGAGCGCGCGCGCGGCGCCGGTCGTCAGATCCCACACGGCGCCGTTGTGGCCGTAGGGACCGCGATCGAGCACGGGCACCGTCAGGCGGCGGCCGCGATAGCCGATCTGCACGAGCGTCCCGCAGGGGAGCGTACGGCTCGCGACGCCCACCAGCGTGGGGCTCATCCGCTGTCCGCACGCCGTGGCGCGGCCGTAGAAGCCGGGGCCGAACCACGTTGCCAGCGTCACCTTGCCCAGCGGGCTCGGGGTGGGGGCCGCTCCGCCGGATGTCGAGCCGCTCGCTTCCGGAGCGCCCGCAGTCGGAGCGCCCGAAGTCGGGGCGCTGGAAGTAGGGGCGCCCGAAGTCGGGGCGCTCGAGGTCGGCGCTTCGGAGGAGGGGCCAGATCTGGGTGTGCCGGTGTTCGCCGTCGCGTCGCCGGTGTCGGCGAACGCCACTACCCCGGGCGCCGCCAGCAGCGCGAGTGTGCCGAGCAACGCGGCCAATAGCCCTGCCAACAGGGCATGCTTGGAGAAAGCTGTGCGCATGATCTTGTCTTGCGCCTACGGGGTGAGCTGACGGGCTCGCGCCTAATGGCGCTACGGTCCAAACAGACCGATTCGCCCCCGTGGGCCGACCGTCTCGGCCCACATTGGGTCCCCCGTCCTCTGCAACCGGGGTTGCAGAGGTTCGGCGTGCGCGCAGTATACAGAGCCCGCTCGGACGGGTTCTCTCGCCGCGATGGCGGCTGACGTGGCCCGGGCTCAGGCGCCCGGTAGTCGTTTGAGGGCGTCGCTCAGCAGGCGCCCTCCGGTGGCGAGCCCCGCTTGGGCGAGCTCTCCGAGGAGCTCCGCTACCGAGACGGCCAGCTCGGGACCGCGCGGTGGCGCCACCGCGCGGCCGGGCTCGATCGTCTCCTCGGCCTCGAAGCCCTGCGGGGGCACGGGTGGCTCGGCGAGCCCGGGCCGGGTCTTTCCGGCGCGCCGCGGGGGAGCATCGGCGGCCGACTTGACGCGGCGCTTCGTCGTGGGTTTGGTGGCGCCGTTTGCGGCCTGCCCGGCGCGGGTGCTTGCGGTGGGCTTGGCCGAAGCCCCAGCGGCCGGCTTGGCGGGGGCCTCCGGGCTCTTGGTCGCGGCGACTCGCTCGGCGCGCAACGCGGCGGTCCGCCGGGCCGCCGTCCGGCGTGCGCTGGGGCGCTGGGGCCGCGAGCGGGGGAGGCTGGAGAGGACGCCCTGGGGCTCAACCTTGGGGTTGCGGGATGGGGTCGCTCCACCGGCTTGCCGCCGCCCGCTGGGGCCGTCAGGTGAACTGGGTGGGCTCATGCGCGGGAATCATCGCGCATAAGGACTGGCGACGGTGACGCGTTAGCATAAGGTCCACGTCCGGTTGTACCGTGGGCGGGCCTCGGCCGCGGCCGGGCGAGGCAGGTCTTCGGTTGCATCCGGCGGGGTTGCCTACCTGCCGGTGGGCGGGGCGGACGGGCCCCGGAGAATCGCTGTCTACGGAAACGGAAATAGATGTCAGTAGTCGAACTGCAGGAGCTCGATGAGATAAAGGGCCTGCTGGCGAAGGGCCAGCAGGTGGGGGTGCTGACCTTCGCGGAGATCTCCACGGCCACCTCCGAGCTGGATCTGGACGAGTCGGACGTCGAGGAGCTCCACGGCTTCCTGGAGAAATCCGAGATCGAGCTCGTCGAGGACATCGACCCGGCGACCGCGGCCGCCTCGCAGGTGGAGCGCGCTCCGGACAAACGCGGCCGGCGCAAAGCGAAAGCGACGCTGGACCTCAAGCCGGACATGACGACCGACTCGCTGCAGCTGTTCCTCAAGGACATCGGCAAGGTGCGGCTGCTGACGGCGCAGGAGGAGGTCGATCTCGCCAAGCGCATCGAGCGGGGGGACCTGGACGCGAAGCAGAAGATGGTCGAGTCCAACCTCCGCCTGGTGGTGTCGATCGCGAAGAACTACCGCAACCAGGGCCTGCCGTTCCTCGACCTGATCCAGGAGGGCACCCTTGGTCTGGTGCGCGCGGCGGAGAAGTTCGACTACCGCAAGGGCTTCAAGTTCTCCACGTACGCCACGTGGTGGATCCGCCAGGCGATCGCGCGGGCGCTGGCGGACAAGGCGCGCACGATCCGCATCCCGGTGCACGTGGTGGAGAAGCTCAACAAGATCGGGCGCGCCGAGCGCAAGCTGGTCACCGAGCTGGGCCGCGAACCGACCGCGGAGGAGATCGCGGACGTGACGGGGATCGACCCCGAAGAGGTCGACTCGATCAAGCGCTCCGCCCAGGCGCCGGTGTCGCTCGAGAAGCCGGTGGGCGACGAGGAGGAGTCGGAGTTCGGCCAGTTCATCGCCGACGAGCGCGCCGAGTCCCCCTACGAGCGGGCCGCCGAAATCCTCACCAAGGAGGCGTTGCGGGAGGCGTTGGAGAACCTCTCCTACCGCGAACGGCGCGTGCTGGAGCTCCGCTACGGCCTCGGCGGCGAGCACCCCCGCACGCTGGACGAGGTGGGTCGCACCTTCAACGTGACGCGCGAGCGCATCCGCCAGATCGAGAACCAGTCGCTGAAGAAGCTGCAGAGCCTCGCGGAGGCGCAGAAGCTCCGCGACGTGGCCTAAACCTCTCGTGAGGCTGTTCCGACCGGCGCATGCGCCGGTCGGCGAGGGCGCGCATGCGCGCCCTCGTGACGGGCTGCATGCAGCCCGTCATTCCAGGTGGCGCATGCGCCACCTGGCCCTGCCGCACATGTGCGGCTGGGGGGAGATCCACATGTGGATCTCCCGGCCATACCCGATCGCGGCGTTCAAGAGTCTGCTCCAGCGTGCCGATGCGGGGAGCATGTTCGACGTGCAATCGGCGCTGCGCGAGCTGGTCAGCAGGCGCGGCTCGGATCTGCACCTGAAGGTGGATTCGCCTCCGCTGTTCCGGGTGCACGGCATCCTCTCCCACGACGAGGGTGGGGAGACGCTGAGCGCGGAGGACACCGAGCGGGCGCTGCACGACCTGCTGCACGACCCCGCCAAGCTGCACGAGTTCACCGAGGAGCACGAGGTCGACTTCTCGTTCGAGATCGAGGGCGTGGCGCGCTTCCGCATCAACGCCTTTCGCCAGCGCGGGGTGATCTCGCTGGCGTGCCGGGCGATCCCCCACAAGATCAGCACGGTCGAGGAGCTGACGCTCCCGCCGGTGGTGCGTGAACTGGCGGAGGAGGAGCGCGGGATCGTGCTGCTCACGGGCACCACGGGGTCGGGCAAGTCGACCACGCTGGCGGCGATGATCGACCACATGAACGAGACGTTCTCCAAGCACATCGTCACGATCGAGGACCCGATCGAGTTCGTGCACAAAGACAAGCGCTCGGTGATCAACCAGCGTGAGGTGGGAATGGACACCGCCTCCTTCAAGCGCGCCCTGCGCCGCGTGCTGCGCCAGGACCCCGACGTGATCCTCGTGGGGGAGATGCGTGACGAGGAGACCGTCCAGACCGCGCTCTCCGCGGCGGAGACCGGCCACCTGGTGCTCTCCACGATCCATACGGTCGACGCGGCGGAGTCGATCAACCGGATGCTCGACTTCTTCCCGCCCCACCAGCACGCGCAGGCGCGCTCGATGATCGCGGGCACGATCAAGGGGGTCATCTCCCAGCGCCTGGTTCCCGGGGCGGACGGCGGCCGGGTGGCGGTGTGCGAGATCCTGCGGATGACCGGCAGGGTGCGCGACATGATCATCGACCCCGCCCAGACGGGCAAGCTTAACGAGGTGATCGCCTCCGGCGGCTACTACGGGATGCAGACCTTCGACCAGGCCCTCTTCGGGCACCTGAAGGCGGGGAGGGTCACGATGGACGACGCGATGCGCGTGGCCACGAGCCCCCACGACTTCAAGCTGCTCGTACAGGCCGACGGCCGCCGCGGAACCACGATGGAGGACGTCGCCTCGATGGCGGAGCAGCGGGGCGAAGGTCAAGCTTCCCCCGCCCCGACTCCGCCGGCCGCGCCGCCTTTGACGGTTGCCTAATACTTCACTTGGTAAAGTGGTGGGGTGGCGTTGGACGAGACATGCCCTGTGTGCCGCACGGCGGAGATCGTGTGCGCGAAGTGGACGCTGCTGTTGATCCGCGACCTCGCGGCGGGGCGCTCGCGTTTCTGTGAGCTGGAGCGCTCGCTCGAGGGAATCAGCCCGCGCACGCTCTCGCTGCGCCTGCGCGCCCTTGAGGAGGAGGGGATCGTGGAGCGTCAGACCTTCCCCGAGGTGCCTCCGCGGGTGGAGTACGCGCTGACCGAGAAGGGCACCGCGCTGCTGCCGATCATCGAGGACATGCGCATCTACGGGGAGCGCTGGATCGTGCAGGGCTGCGAGGACAGGGTGAGCTCCGCGATCTTCCTGCAGATCCCCGCCGGGGTGGTGTAGGGACCGGAAGGTCTTCGCCGAGGTGGTGTAGGACCCCGGAGGTCCCCGTGAGGTGGCGTAGGGCATCGAAGGCTCCTGCCGCGGTGATGTAGGACCCTCGGAGACCCGCCCGGGATGGCCCGAGGACGCTGCAAGTCCCGCTGCGCCGAGCAGGAGCGCTCCGGGCGCTGGCGAAGTGAGCCGATCGTGCGCTCACGTCAACTCGAGACGGCCCTCACGGAGTTCGTGGAGGAGTCCGCGATGCGCCTGCAGGGAGAGCTCGACGCCGGCGGGGAGATCCCTTTTGAGCTGGCTTCGCAATCCTCACGCGGACGCGGCACGCCGCTGTACTGCTACCGCCCGCTGACCGAGGCCTTCCTGCGCGAGCACTGGAGCGCGCTGCGGGGCACCGAGAGCTATGCCCGCGCGGCACCGCTGCTGGAGGGCTTCGAGGGTCTGGACCGCTATCTGCTGGCGCGCGAGGCGCGCTTCGGCAGCCGTGAGCGGCCGCTGCTCGGCGGACGGTCCGGACGGCGGGATTGGCCCTCCTCACCCAACCGTGCCCGTGCGGATGTGGCGCTGCGCTCGCTGCTGTGCGACGTGTTCGCCGAGCAGAGCGACTTTTCGCTGCGGGAGGAGCGGCTGCGGGGGGCGCTGGAGCGCCTCGACTGCTCGGCGCATGCGAGTGCCACCGAGGTCACGTTGCTGGCGACCCTGCACGGCCTGGCGATCGCCTCACCCGAGCTGCCGCTGGCGTCGGGGCTCACGATCGCGCGTCCCGAGGAGCTCCTGGATGTGCCCGATGGGGCGCTCGCAGGCGTGTTCCACGACGGCGTGGAGGTGGGGGGCCACCTGCTGGTGGCCTTCACCACCGAGGACGCCGACGTGCACACCGCGATCGCCCGCGGCCGCGCGGTGCTGGGAGAGCTGCTGCGCGCACTGCGCCTGTTCGGCGACGGCCGCATCGCGTTCGGACGGCTCGCGTGGGCGCGTGCGGGCGGGGGCGCGTGGGGCGTGCACGCGCTGGGTTGGGGCGGAAGGCCGCACGGGATGCTGGTCGTGGGCGCCGAGCAGGAGGACGAGCTGCGCGCGTTCTGCAATCTGGTCTCCCGGAGGGCTCCCAGCGAGAACGAGCTCGCCTGGGCGCTGGCCCGCTTCGAGATGGGCTGCGAACGGGCCACCGACCTGGAGGCGCTGAGCGATCATCTGCTCGCGCTGCGCGCGCTGCTCGAGCCCGAGGGTGCCTCCAGCGGGCTGCTTGCTGGCCGGCTTGCCGCGCTCTGCGCCACGCCCGCGGAGCGCCCCGCGCTGACACGGCGGGTTGTGCGGGCGCTTGCGCTGGAGCGTGCGGTGATCGAGGGGACAGCGGTTGAGCACGCGCGTTCCACCGCGCTCGTGCGAGAGCTCGCCAACCACCTGCGCGCGCTGCTGCGGGACGTTGTGTGCGGCCATCTGCACCCCAATCTCGTGGCGCTCGCGGACGCGCTGCTGATCGCGCCCAAGGACGCCGCCGCGGGGGCCGAGGCGCCCTCAGGAGAAGAGGATCTCGGCGATCCGATCGAGGCCGGCGAGATCCTGAACGTCCCCGTCTAGGTGGGGCACGAGGATCGGGTCGGGATCGCCGAGGCTCCGGGAGAGCTCGGCGATACCCTCGCGGTCGCGTCGCACGAGCACGTCGAAGTCCGCGAGGTTGCCCGCCACCCGCGCGGCGAGCCGCTCCCCGAGCTCGTCGACGAGCAACGCCTGCACCTCTGCGGCGGAGTGCCCCCCCAGGCCGTCGCGATGGACGCGGTTGACGATCAACGCCACCCGCGCCATCCCCGCGGCGTCGAGCTGATTGGCGAAGAACGTGGCCTCGCGTGTGGGCTCGCGCTCGGGCGAGGTGATCAGCAGAAACGCGGTCGCGGGGTCGCGCAGCAGCCGATCGACGGCGTGGGCGCGCTCGCGGAAGCCGTCCACCATCCCGGCGAGCGAGCCGAAGAAGCCGGAGAGCTCGCCGACCAGGTCGACGCCGGTGAAGCGGGAGAAGACGGAAAGCACCAGGCCGCTCCCGCGCCCCACCAGGCGCGCGGCGAGGTTGCCGGGCGCGAGGAACATCTTCAGCGCGCGGCCCTCCAGGAAGCGCGTCATCCGCATCGGGGCGTCGAGGAAGTCCAGCGCGTTGCGCGAGGGCGGGGTGTCGAGCACGATCGTGTCGAAGTCCCCCTCGCTGTGCAGTTCGTGGAGCTTGGCGATCGCGCTGAACTCCTGGGTGCCCGCGACGGCGGATGAGATCTCCTGGTAGATGCGGTTGGAGAGCACCTCCTCGCGTGCGCGCTCGTTGGGTGCGACGCGGGCGATCAGCGCGTCGAAGGTGCCCTTCGCGTCGAGCATCGTGGCCCACAGCTCCCCTTCCAGCTCGATCCCATGAGCGGCGAGCAGGACGGGGTCGATGCGCCGCGGCTCGTTGCCGAGCTCCTTGATGCCGAGCGCGCTCGCGAGCCGCCGCGCGGGGTCGATCGTGACCACCGCGACGCGCTGTCCGCGGCGTGCGAGCCCCAGGGCAAGCGCCGCCGCGGTGGTGGTCTTGCCCACCCCGCCGGGGCCCGCGCAGACGCACACGCTCTTGCCGGCAAGCCGCTTTTCCAGCTTCACATGGCCTCTGGGCATCGGAAGGATCGTATTCGTGTGTGCAGGAATCCCAACCCCGCGTGCGAATACTCACGGCGACGGCTTTCCCAACATCGAGCATCGGAGTCTCTCGTGCAAGGAAGGGCGAAGGTCATAGCGTTCGCCAACCAGAAGGGCGGCGTGGCGAAGACGACGACGACGCTGAACCTGGCGGCCGCGTTCGCGGAGGAGGGCCACAGGGTGCTGTGCGTCGACATGGACCCGCAGGGCAATCTGACGATGTCCCAGGGGATTGACCCGGACACCCTGGAGAAATCGATGTACGACGTGCTCGTCCACAAAGTCTCGATCCGCGAGGTGGTCCGGCGGCGCGAGGTGGACGTGGCGTGCTCCTCGATCGACCTCGCGGGGGCGGAGATCGCGATGTCCACGATGATCGGCCGCGAGCGCTCCCTGCAGAAGGCGTTCGAGCCGATCCGCGAGGACTACGACTTCATCTGCATCGACACCCCCCCGAGCCTGGGATTGCTCACGATCAACGCGCTCACCGCGGCCGACAAGGTGATCGTCCCCGTGCAGTGCGAGTATCTGTCGATGCGCGGATTGATCCAGCTGCAGAACACCCTCGCGATGATCCGCGAGAACCTCAATCCGGACGTCGACATCGAGGGTATCCTTCCGACGTTGGTGGACTCGCGCACGATCCACGCGAAGGAGGCGATCGAGATCCTCGAGGAGAACTTCGGGGACCGTGTGTTCGCCTCGCGCATCCGCAAGACGGTGCGCTTCGCGGAGGCGCCGGTGAAGGGGATGTCGGTGCTCAAGTACGAGCCCCACGGGGTGGCGGCCCAGTCCTACCGCCAGCTCGCGCAGGAGGTTCTAGCCCACGGCGGGCGGGAGGTCCCCGCCCACGGCCCGGAGGAGGTCCTCGTCCATGGCGCAGAGTAAACGCGCCAGCATGCGCGAAGGGCCCCTGGCGGCCCTGTTCAGCAAGACGGATGAGGAGCAGGCGAAAGAGCCCGAGCAGCCGTCCACGAAGGCGCCCGAGGAGCCGCCCACACAGGACGAGTCCGCTCCGAGCGCCCCGGACGTGGTCGCGGAGGAGCCCGAGGAGGAGACGGCCACCATCCCCAGCCCGCGGGAGCGCCTGCGCAACGTCTTCTCGTCGGAGATTCCCGCAAACGTGATGGAGGCGCCGGCGAAGCCGGCAAAGAAGCCTTCCGCGGCGCAGGCGCCTGAAGCGGAGGACGTGTATGCCCGGAGCGAGGCCCGCGAGGCCCGCCCCTTCAGCGCCGCCGGCGAGGACCGGGGAGCAGTGATCCAGCCGGTGATCCGCGTGGTGGGTGTGGGAGGCGCCGGGGTGAACGCGGTGAACCGCATGGTGGAGGCGGAGGTGGCGGGTGTGGAGTTCCTCGCGATCAACACCGACCTGCAGTCGCTGCAGCAATCCACGGCGGACATCACCCTGCACATCGGCGCCGAGCTGACGAGGGGCCTGGGGTCGGGCTCGGACACCAACCTGGGGCGGGCGGCGGCGATGGAGGACTACGACCGCGCGAAGGCCCTCCTGAAGGGCTCGGACATGATCTTCATCACGGCGGGCGCCGGCGGCGGCACGGGCACCGGGGCGGCGCCGATCGTGGCGCGAATCGCGCGCGAAGTGGGGGCGCTGACCGTGGCGATCGTCACGAAGCCGTTCGGCTTCGAGGGCTCCAAGCGCGCGGAGCAGGCCGAGGAGGGGGTGCGGGCGCTGGCGGAGGAGGTGGACACGCTGATCGTGGTGCCCAACAACCGGCTGCTCACGGTGCTCGACAAGCAGACCTCGATGGTGGAGGCGTTCCGCGTGGCGGACGATGTGCTGCGCCAGGGGGTGCAGGGCATCTCCGACCTGGTGACGCTCCCGGGCCTGATCAACCTCGACTTCGCGGACGTGCGCACGATCATGAGCGGCGCGGGCAACGCGCTGCTGGGGATCGGGATGGGCGCGGGCGGAGAGCACCGCGCGACGGAGGCCGCGATGCAGGCGGTGGCCTCGCCGCTGCTGGAAACCTCGATGGAGGGCGCCCGCTCGATCCTGCTGTCGATCACGGGCGGCAAAGACCTGTCCCTGTGGGAGGTCAACGAGGCCGCGAAGGCGGTCTCCGAGGCGGCGCACCCCGACGCGAACATCATCTTCGGCGCGATGGTCGACGAGACGCTCGAGGAGCAGGTGTGGGTCACGGTCGTCGCCACCGGCTACGAGCAGGAGCGCCGCGGCTCGCGGACCTCCGGGCGCGGGCGGCTTGAGGAGCCGCAGGGCGAGCCACGGGTGCAGCGCGCGGGCGGAGCATCGAGCGGTGCCGGCCGGCGCGAGCGCCGCGGGGGCCTGGCCGTGGACGAGCTCGAAGTGCCCGAGTTCATGCCGCGAGCCTGAGGGCCGACGTCTCTTCGACCGGCGTGTGGCGTCCGGTTTCGTGTTCTGTGGGATTGTCCGCGCGAGTCGGTGCGCCGACCGTGCGCGTGGGCGCGGGGCCTCCGTGCCCCGCGATCCTCAGTGCCTGCGCTTCCGGCTCGCCGCTTTGAAGGTGAGCGGGTAGCCGGGCGTTGAGCTGGGATTCACGGCCCCCGGCTCGTTGAGCGTGAGCCTGACCCTCAGCGTGCGCCGTGCGGCGAGCAGCCGCTTGCCGGCTGGGTCGAGCGCAACCACGACGGTCCTGCTCTGCCCGGCCTGGAGCGTCACGGTGGCGCTGCCAAGTACCACCACTTTGGTCTTCTTCCGGGGACTGGCCTTCGTGGCGCTCACCGCGACGACGGTCGCGCCCCTGACCGTCTCCGTGACCGTCAGCGCGATCGTGGCCCGGCAGCCCGCCCCGCTCACGCCGCTGCACGTCAGGGGGACCCTCACCGCAGTCCCGGCGACCTTCGCGTGCCCCAGCTTCAGCGCTCCGCTTGCGGTGTGCTCGCCGAGCACCCCCCCTTTTGCGGTGGCTGGACCGGAGCCGCTCGAGCTCGATCCTTCGGAGCTGCCTGTGCCACCCGTGCCACCTGTGCCGGGGCCGCCCGTCGGGGACGTCCCGGTCGAAATGGTCGCAAAGTTCCACAGGCTGCAGTGGGTCGTGAGCACCGTGAGCTTCACGCCGCCGCCCGCGATCGGCGTGCGGCTCGCGACACAGGGGTCGGGCGAAGCGCTCCCGGCGGCGCCCGTGCAGTCGGCAGCGGGTACGCCGTTGCGGAGCACGGTGATCGCCGACAGTTCCGTGTTCGCCGGGATCGCCGAGCCGTCGATCTGGAACGTGAGCGCGATCGGGTGAGTCACGCTGCCCGCCAGCGGGGTGGTGCTTTCCGGCTCGGTCGCCGCGATGTCGAGCTGCTGGCCGAACACCGTGTAGCCGTTTGCGCTCGCGGTGGTGGAGGGTTCCTTGGTCATCGTCACGGTCCCGGCGTCGGGCAGCGTCGCTTCTGCCACCACCGGATCCGACGGCGATGCACTCGCGCCCGGATCGGAGCTCACCGTGCCTTCGGCCGGTACGGTCCCCTGCGAGGTGCTGGTCGGCGAGCTCGGCGCAACCGTCCAGGTGACCGAGGGTGGGTCGGGGTCGGTGAGTCCTTTCGCGGTGGCCCTGACCGTGAACGTGTGTTTGCCGCTCGCCAGCGCGCCAGTTTTGAATGGGGACGTGCAGGCGGTGAACGGGCCCGAGTCGAGCCGGCATTCGTAGGTGGACCCCGCGATCGACGAGGTGAACGAGAACGACGCGCTGGTGGCGCTCGTCGCGGCTCCGTCGGCGGGCCCGCCGGTGATCTCGGTTTCCGGCGCGTTGTGGGCCAGGTGGGCGTCGATCCCGGTGAGCGGTTCGGCCAGAGTCGCACTCAGTACGGTGGCGCTCGCCGGGGTGCTCGCGCCGTTGTAGTACTGCGGGGTGTAGCCGCGGCCCTGGCAGTCGAAGAAGTCGAGCTTGTACCCGGCGCCGGGCGCCAGGTGCTTGACGGTGTAGGCCCCGTCGGATTCGGAGTATCCGTTGGTGACGTATTCGGGGAACCCGTTCGTTTCGGATGCCGTGTAGGCATTGATGCAGACGCCGCCCAGCGGCTTGCTCGTGCCAAGCGACCCGTACACGTGACCGCTGATCGACGTGCCCGGAGCGAGTGCCGCGTCGATCCCGGCGTGTTCGCCGCCGAGCGTGACTTCGACGGGCGTCGCCTTGCTGGAGGTGCTCTGACCGTCGAAGTACTGGGCGACGTCGTTGCGGGTGGAGTTGTAGTAGTTGCAGTCTTCGAAGTGGACTTCGTATCTCCCGGCCGCGAGCCCGCCGATCGCGTAGCCGCCCGTTTCATCCGTGGTCGCGTAGCCATACGTGTCGTACGGATGTTCGTTTGGGCCCCCCGGTTCGTAGATACGCGAGGCGCGGACGCATACGTCCTTGGTCGTGATCGGATTGCCTTTGGAGTCGGTGACCGCGCCGGCGATCTTGCCGCCCCGGATTAGATGCGCGTCGATCCCGGTCGCGGGGGAGGCGAGCGTCGGGGTCAGCGGGGTCGCCGACTGCGGCGTGGAGGCGCCGCCGTCGAACTGCGTGAGGTACGTCTTCGGGAAGCCGCAGTCGTAGAACTCCACCGCATATTCCCTGGAGGGCTCCAGATGCCCGAGGGTGTACGCGCCGCCGTTCGCCGTCTTGGTCTGGAAGTCGTAGGAGAGGGGTCCCGACACCCAGCTCGGATACCCACCCCCAGGCGCCTGCTGGGCGCTCACGCACTCCGATTCCTTCGCCGCGGAGTCGTCGGAGGACGTGTAGACGTGCCCGGAGATCGAGGTGGCGGCGGCGAGCTGGGCGTCGATCCCGGTCTTGGCGCCGCCCTCGGAGAGGACGACCAGGCTCGCGGCTTCCCATTCGGTCGTGCCGCTGTAGTACTGCGGGACGTCGTTGCGGGTGCTCGAGGCGTATGGCGAGAAGAAATACCAGTCGACCTGGTTGCAGTCGACGAAGTCGACCTTGTAGGAGCCCGGCGACAGGTTGGAGATCGTGTACTGCCCGCTCGCGTCCGTGACAGCGGAGTACGAGTACGTCCAGTTATTGTTGCCCGTGATCAGGAAGGCCTGCACACACACGTCTTCGGTGGTGATCGGGCTCCCGTGTGCGTCCTTCACCGTCCCGCTGATGCTCGCGCTCGCATACACGCTGTCGCGATTGGTCTGCGTGCGGCCGGGATGGCCGCCGCCCACGCTCGAGGCTCCCATCGCGATCCCGGACATGACCAGCGTCAGTCCTCCGATGACGATCGCCAGACGGATCAGCAGACGACCGCGGTTAGACCTGCCAGGAGCGTCACTCACAGCTTCCCCCTAAGTCAATGTGGAATACGGCTAGTCAGATTGATCGCGGAAACTAGCAGATCCGCAAAACCTGCGGGATTTAGGATGGCGTGAACCAAATCGACAGTCGGTCGAACCGGGCCCTGAGCCCAGACATGCCGGTGCTTCAGACCATGCAATCATGTCGAACCGAGCGGGATGAGAGGACAGGCGAGATCGATCCCGGCGAGCCTTGGCGCGCCCGGCAGCGGAGCGCAGAGGCGTGAGAAGATGACCCGCGCGGGCATCGCGCCGCCGCAACGGCTCGGTGCGCCGCGCCCGGCGCGAGACGCCGCGGGGGCGATCGCCGCCGGTGCGGCGCTGATGGTGACGGTTGCAGTCGCCACGCTGAAAGGTGGCGGGTTCGACGCCTCCTCCCAATCGACGTTCGTCGCGCTTGCGGGCCTCGCGTTGCTCGCTGCGGGTGCGCTCGACATCCGCGCGGCGTCGAGCGCGGCTCACTCCGAGCTGGCGCTCGCGCTGCTCGCGCTGGCCGCCCTGAGCGTTACGAGTGCAACGTGGACGGTCGCGGTGCCTGCCACGGCGCTGCGCAGCGGGCTCGTGATCGGCGGTTACGCCGCGGTGTTCGTATGCGCCGCGACGCTCGCGCGGCGCACCGGGCCGCTGCCGTTTGCGGCTGTGCTCGCGACGCTCGCTCTGGTTGAGGCGGTTCTGGGGCTCAGAGCGGTCGCGGTCCACGCGCTCCCGGAGGCCGAGCGGATCGACGGCGCCTGGCGCCCGGGCGGGACATTCCAGTATCCGCCGGCACTGGCGATCCTGCAGGTGGGGGCGCTCCCCGCGTGTGCCGCGCTGCTCGCTCGCCGGTCGGCGCTCGCCTGCGCCCTCGGCGCGGCGACGGCTGCGCTCGCCGGCGCAGTGCTGGGCCTCTCCGGGAGTCGCCTCGCGCCGGCGCTCGCCATGGTGGTGTTGATCGCGCTGATCGTGCGCCCACCCGCCGCGCGCACCGGACGCGCCGCGCCGCTGGCAGTCGCGGTGCTCGCTATGAGCGGCGCGCTGCTGGCGCCCGCGATCCTCGGCGGGCGCGCCGACCCGGGCCTCTCGGAACGCGCACCTGGCATCGCGCAGCGCGCGTCCGGGCTCTCGCAGCGCACACTCCACCATGCCCAGCGCGGACACGGTCTGCCGTGGCGTGTGGCCGGCCTCAAGCAGCGTGCCTCTGGCCTCGCGCGCGGTCCAGGATCCGGATCCCCCCGCCGAGGGTCCGATTTCCTGCACGGTCGCGGCCGCGAGTGGCGGGCGGCGCTCGAAACCTGGTGGGACCATCCCCTGCTGGGCGCCGGTGCGGGCGCTTACTACACCGCGTCGCTTCCCCACCAGGGCGGCGCGCCCGTGGCGTTCGCCCACGACCTCCCGCTCGAGCTCTGCGCCGAGCTCGGTCTCCTCGGCCTGCCGCTGGCCTTCGTGCTCTACGCCTCGAGCGCGAGGGCCATCGTGCGCGCGGCGGGCACACCGGCGCTGTGGCTGCTAGCGCCGATGGTGCTCGCCTTCCTTGCCTCCAACCTGCTCGACTGGACCTGGCACCTCGCCGGCCTGGGTGCCCTCTGGGCTGCGAGTGCGGGTGCGATGCAGGGCGCGGGCGAGCACCGCGCGTGAGGGTCCCGTGTCGAGCGAGCGGCATCGCTCACGGGCGTCGGTGCGGGCGCTGCGCTCTACCCTTCGCGGATGAGCAGGGCTGAGCGAGGGGTGGTGGCGGCCGGCCATCCGCTGACGGCGGAGGCGGGGGCGCGGGTGCTGCGCGAAGGGGGCAACGCGGTGGATGCGGCGGTGGGTGCGATGCTCACCTCGTTCGTGGCGGAGCCGCTGCTGACGGGCCTCGGTGCGGGCGGCTACCTGCTGGTGGCGGGCCCGGGCTGGGAGCCCTCCCTGCTGGACTTCTTCGTGGAGGCCCCCGCGCGGGCGCGGGACGGCTCGGCGGCGGAGCTCGAGGCGATCGACGTCTCTTTCGGAGACGCGGTGCAGGCGTTTCACATCGGGCCGGCCTCCTGCGGGGTGTACGGAGCGCCCGCGGGGGTGTGCGAGGCGATCGCGCGGTGGGGGACCGCGTCCCTGGAGGATCTGGCTGCGCCCCCGGCGCGCCTGGCGCGTGCCGGGGTGGCGCTGAACGCGGGCCAGGCGTACGTGGCGGAGATCCTCGCCCAGCTGCTGCTCTCGACGAGCGAGTGCGCGGCGCTGTGGGCGCCGGCGGGCCACGTGCTGCGCGAGGGCGAGGTGCTGCGCAACCCCGAGCTGGGGGATGCCCTGGAGCGCCTCGGCCGGGAGGGCGCGGAGCCGTTCTACCGGGGGGATGTGGCGGCGGCGGTCAGCGACTGGCTGAGCGAGCGCGGGGGCTCGGTGACACGCGCGGCCCTGGAGCGCTACCGCGCGTGGCTGCGAGACCCGGTGCGAATGGGCTACCGCGACCGGCTGCTGCTCACCAACCCGCCGCCCTCCGCCGGGGGTACGCTGCTGGCGTACGCTCTGGGACTGCTGGACCGGCGTCCGGGCCCGCCGGCGCTCGCGGAGATCGTGGCGGCGATGGAGGCGGCCCAAGCCGAGCGCACCCCGGAGTTCCTGGAGGGCCTAGCCGAGGAGGGCTTCCTGGAGCGCTTTCTCTCGAGCCGCCTGGGAGCCACCACCCACATCTCTGTTCTCGATGGCGATGGGCGAGCGTGCAGCGTGACGTGCACGAACGGCGAGGGCTCGGGGGTCGTGGTGCCGGGAACGGGGATCCACGTGAACAACATCATGGGCGAGCAGGATCTCAACCCGCTGGGCTTTCACCGCCACCCCGCTGGGCGCAGGATGCCGAGCATGATGGCGCCCTCCGTGGTGATGCGGGCGGGAGAGGTGGAGATGGTGCTCGGCAGCGCGGGCTCCAACCGCATCCGCTCGGCGCTGCTGCAGACGATCGTGGGGGTTGTCGACCACGGTCTGGACGCCTCCGAGGCGGTGCGCGCCCCGCGGGTGCACTTCGAGGAGGGAGTGATCTACGCGGAGCCCGGGATCGACACGCGCCCGCTCGCGCGGGAGGGCCGGCGGATGGTGAGCTTCCACGAGCTCAACCTCTTCTTCGGGGGCGTGCAGGCGGTGCAGCGCCGCGACGGGGGACTGCTCGGCACGGGCGACCCCCGCCGCGGCGGGGTGGCGGTGTCGGCGTGAGGCTCTCGGCCGGCCGTAAGTGGCGGATCGGTGTGGTTGCGGGACTGCTGTGCGCGGTGGTCCTCCCCGCGGGCTGTGGGGAGAACGTGGAACTCGCCGATCTGTTCGTGGTGCAGCGCTCCGCCAGCGCGCCGGGGGAGCGCCTCACGATGCTCGTCAACGAAGGGGGGGCGGTTCGCTGCGGCAAAGGTCCCGCGCATCTGGGTCCCACGCGCCAGCTGAGCGATCCCCAGCTCGTGCTCGCGCGAGGCCTCACCGAAGAACTGCAGGGCCCCTCCGCCAAACACCTCTCGTTGCCCCCACGGCCCGGGTCCGTGTTCCGCTACCGCGTGCGCGACGCCGAAGGCTGGGTGAGCTTCGCCGACAACTCCGCGGATCAGCCCTCGGTGCTGCGCCACCTCGCGTACTTCGTGCTGGAAGTGGCGCAGAAGGTGTGCCGGCTGCCTGGGTGAGGGTAGCTCGGGTCTGACCGCCCGCCCGAACCGCGTCTACCGATTTCCCAGCGCGGCGCGCGCACCGCTGGCTATCAGATAATGATGACGGTGATATTCGCCATTACGCGGTCGCTGGTGCAGTTGACGTAGACGGTCAGCGACACCTTGTACCTGCCCGACGACTTGTAGCGATGGGGCAGGTTCCATGTTTGGTGTACGGGAGCACCTTTCCCCGGCAGACAAAACATCGGCACGACATTCTCGGCGGTGGTGGCCGGCACCCGTTTTTCGGTCCACCGCGTGTGAGAGTTGGTGGATTGAACCCCGTTCTTGTGGACACGGGTTGACTGGCGGAGTGTACGTGGTGTAGCGGTCGGGCCGGTGGGCATGTGGGCAACGCGAAGCGTTGT
>JBIOEY010000033.1:0-18521 GCA_044446505.1 Solirubrobacterales bacterium | reverse complement strand
GCCCGAGCGCGCCTCGTACCGGCTGCACGACGGCGATCGTGTCGAGGTGGCGCTGCCCGCGGCCGCCCAGGACTCGGCGCTCGAGCCCGAGTCGACACCCCTGCATGTGGTGTTCGAGGACGAGCACCTGCTCGTGATCGACAAGCCCGCGGGCCTCGTCGTGCACCCCGCGCGCGGACACCGCGAGGGCACGCTCTCGCAGCTGCTCGCCGGCGTCGCCGCCGGGGGGGACGCCGAGCGCGCGGGGATCGTGCACCGGCTTGACCGCGACACCTCCGGCCTGCTCGTCGTCGCCCGCTCCGAGGAGGCCCACGGCCTGCTCCAGCGCGCATTGGCGGAGCGGCGCATCGAGCGCGAGTACATCGCGCTCGTGCAGGGCCGCCCCCCCGCGCGCAGCGGCACGATCGAGGCCCCGATCGGGCGCGACCCCGAGGTGCGCACCCGGATGGCGGTCGGCGGCCACTTCCCCCGCGAGGCGCGCACGCACTTCACGCTCGAGCGCGCGCTCCCCGAGCACTCGCTGCTGCGCGTGAAGCTCGACACCGGCCGCACCCACCAGATCCGCGTGCACCTCCAGGCGATCGGCCATCCCGTCGCCGGGGACCCCGAGTACGGGACGCCGGGACTGCTCGGGCTCGAGCGTCAGTTCCTGCACGCCGCCCGCCTCGCGCTGCCCCACCCGATCACGGGCGAGCCGCTGGAGGTGCACTCGCCGCTCCCCCCCGACCTCGCCGCCGCGCTGCGGCGCGCCGGGGGCTGATCGAGCACCTTCTCCCAACGGGGGATCCCGGACGGCCGTCAGGCCGATGGAGCCCCTTCCTTCTCCCCCTACGGGGGATCCTGCCCGGAGGGGGCTTTTGGGCTATCCTAGGCGGCTGATTCGGACCCTCGACCCGTATGGATCACGGATCGCGACCCTGCTCCAGGATGACCGGCCCGCGCCGATCGCCCTCCTGTGAGTCCGCGTCCCGCCATATGGATGCAGCACCACCCAACCAAGGCACACTCATAAGGGAGAGCAAACCGTGGCTCAAGTAGGAATCGCGGAACTGCTGGAAGCCGGCGTCCACTTCGGCCACCAGACACGCCGCTGGAACCCCAAGATGCGCCGCTTCATCCATGGCGAGCGCGCCGGCATCTACATCATCGACCTGCTCAAGACCGCGGTCCTGCTGGAGCAGGCCCGCGAGTTCGCCGGCACGCTCGCGCACCGCGGCGGGACCGTGCTGTTCGTCGGCACCAAGAAGCAGGCCCGAGACACCGTCCGCGACGTCGCGCAGGCCGCGGGGATGCCCTACGTCAACAACCGCTGGCTCGGCGGCCTGCTGACGAACTTCCAGACGATCAACCTCCGCATCCGCCGCCTGCACGACCTTGAGCGCTTCGAGGCGGAGGGCCAGCTCGCGCTGCTCCCCACCCGCGAGCGCATGGCTCGCCAGGCCGACCTCGCCAAGCTGCGCTTGAACCTCGGGGGCGTCAAAGACATGCAGCGCGTCCCCGACGCGATGTTCGTGATCGACCTCAAAACCGAGGCGATCGCTGTGCGCGAGGCCCAGCGTCTGCGGATCCCGATCATCGGCCTCGTCGACACCAACTGCGACCCCGACGGGATCGACTTCGTGATCCCCGGCAACGACGACGCGATCCGCTCCTGCGCGCTGATCACCCGTGCGATCGGCGATGTCGTCGCGGAGGGCCGCAACGTCTTCCGCGCCGAGGAGGAACGCGCCCGCCAGGAAGCCGAAGAGCGCGCCCGCCTCGAGGCCGAGGCCCGCGCGCGTCGCGAAGCGGAGGAAGACGCCGCCCGCCGCGAAGCCGAGGAGCAGGCCGCGCGCGAGGCGCAGGAGCGGCTCGCGGCGCAGACGGCAGCCGCCGCCGCAGCAGCCGAGGCGGCTCCCGCGCCGCATGCGCCCGCTGAGGCTCAGGCCGCGGCGCCCGCGCCCGCCCAGCCTCCTGCCGCGGCGCAGGAGGCGCCCGCGCAGGCCGCGGCTACACCCGAACCTGCGGCGCCGCCTCCGCTGCCGAGCCCCGCAGCGGAGGCCACGCCAGCGCCCGCGGTTCCCCCAGCGCCCGCTGCTCCTCCAGCGCCCGCTGCTCCCGCGGAGCCGGTTTCGCCAGACGGAGAGACGCAGGCCCCCGAGGGCGCCGAGAGCTCTGCCCCCGAGCCCCAGCCGGACGGGGGCGCCGCCGTCGTCGAGACCGTCGAGGAGGCCGGCGCACAGGAGGCCGGCGCACAATGAGCGTTACTGAGATCAGCGCCAAGGACGTGAAGGCCCTGCGCGACCGCACGGGCGCGGGGATGATGGACTGCAAGAAGGCCCTCACCGAGGCCGCGGGGGATCTCGAGAAAGCGATCGAGATCCTGCGCCTGCGCCAGGGCAAGAAGATCCAGGATCTCGGCGAGCGGACCGCGACCGAGGGCACCGTGCAGGCCTACATCCACGCGGGCGCCAAGGTCGGGGTGCTGATCGAGATCGACTGCAACACCGACTTCGTCGCCACCAACGAGGACTTCACCGGCTTCGCGCGCGACGTCGCGATGCAGATCGCCGCGAGCCCCACCGTCGGATATGTGAGCCGCGAGGACGTGCCCGCCGAGCAGCGCGACGCCGAGGCCCGCATCTATGAGCAGGAGGCGGCCGACAAGCCGGAGAACGTGCGTGGGCGGATCGTGGAGGGCAAGCTCGACGCGTGGTACAGAACGATCGTGCTGCTCGAGCAGGATCTGCACAACCCCAAGTTCGAGGGCAAGACGGTCCAGCAGCTGCGCGACGAGCTCACCGCCAAGACCGGCGAGAACGTCGTCATCCGTCGCTTCGCCAGGTTTGCCGTAGGCCAGTAGGCCGCGGGCCGGGTATAGGCTCTCCGGCGATGGCCCCCGCATTCAAACGCATCCTGCTGAAGCTCTCCGGCGAGGCGCTGATGGGGGAGCTGCAGTTCGGCACCGATCCTGCGCGCGTGGCGGCCGTTGCGCGGCAGGTCGCCGCGGTGCGCGACGAGGGGGTGCAGGTCGCGATCGTGGTGGGGGCGGGAAACATCTACCGCGGGATGAAGGGCGCCGCCGCCGGGATGGACCGCTCGACCGCCGACTACATGGGGATGCTCGCCACCGTCCTCAACGCGCTGCCGCTCCAGGATGCCCTGGAGAAGACCGGCACCGACACCCGCGTGCAGTCGGCGCTCGCGATCTCCGAGGTCGCCGAGCCCTACATCCGCCGCCGCGCGATGCGCCACCTGGAGAAGGGGCGCGTCGTGATCTTCGCGGCCGGCACGGGCAACCCGTTCTTCACCACCGACACCGCCGCCGCGCTGCGCGCCGCCGAGGTCCACGCCGAGATCATCCTGATGGCCAAGAACGGCGTCCAGGGCGTCTACACCGCCGATCCCGCGCTCGACTCCACCGCGCGGTTCATCCCCGAGATCACCCACATGGAGGCGCTGGAGCGTCGCCTGCGCGTGATGGACTCCACGGCGCTCGCGCTCTGCATGGAGAACGGGATGCCGCTCAACGTGTTCAACATGGACGACGAGAGCAACATCTCGCGGATAATCTCCGGTGAGCGCGTGGGCACCCTGGTATCGACAACGAGCGAGGAGGAGGGCGGTGGCCGTGGCTGAGATCGTGAGGGCGGCGGCTGTCCGCGAGGCGCCGAGTACGGAGGGAGGCCGCGGTGGCCGCTGAGATGATCGACGCGCTGCTCGAGGACGCGGGCGAGCGGATGGCGAAGTCGGTGGAGGGGACCCAGCACGAGCTCGCCACCGTGCGCACCGGCCGCGCCAGCCCCGCGCTGCTGGAGCGCGTGGTGGTCGACTACTACGGCGCCCCCACCCCCCTGAACCAGCTGGCGACGATCTCCGCCCCCGAAGCGCGCCTGCTCACGGTGCAGCCCTACGACAAGTCCTCGATCAAGGCAATCGAGAAGGCGATCAACGAGTCCGACGTCGGCCTCAACCCCTCGAACGACGGCAACGTCGTGCGACTCGTCGTGCCCGAGCTCACCGAGGAACGCCGCCGCGAGCTGGTCAAGGTGGTGCGCCACCTGGTCGAGGAGGGGCGCGTGAAGATCCGCAATGTGCGCCGCGACGTGATGCACGATCTACGCGAGCTCAAGGAGGCCGGAGAAGCGGGCTCCGACGACGAGCACCGCGCCGAGGTCGAGCTGCAGAAGCTCACCGACGCGCGCATCGCCGACCTCGACGGCGTGCTCAAGGCCAAGGAAGAGGAGATCCTAGAGGTCTGATGGCGGGGGTCAAATACCTCGCGATCATCACCGACGGCAACGGACGCTGGGCGCGCGCTCGTGGAGTGCCCGTCAACGAGGGTCACGACGCCGGCGCCGACACCGTCAAGGCCCGCCTGCGCGACTGTGTGGAGCTCGGGATCGAGGAGCTCACCGTGTACTCCTTCTCCACCGAGAACTGGACGCGCCCCACCACCGAGGTGCAGGGACTGTTCGAGATGTTCTCTCGGCGGATTGCCAACGAGACCCCGGAGCTGCACGCGGAGGGCGTGCGGATGCGCTTCATCGGCCGCCGCGAGGGAATCCCCGAGGACCTCGTGGAGCAGATGCGCTGGGCCGAAGAGCTCACCGCCGTCAATCGGACGATCACCCTGTTCGTGGCCTTCAACTACGGCGGGCGCGCCGAGATCCTCGACGCCGCCAAGCGCTTCGAGGGTGAGACCGAAGAGGAGTTCCGTAGCTGCCTCTACGCCCCGGAGATGCACGACCCGGACCTGATCGTTCGCACGAGTGGCGAGCGGCGCCTCTCCAACTACCTGCTCTGGCAGTCCGCCTACTCCGAGCTCGTCTTCCGCGAGGAGTTCTGGCCGGACTTCACGCGCGAGGCCCTCGAGCAGTCGCTCGCCGAGTTCAGCGCCCGGCGGCGGCGCTTCGGCGGGCGATGACCCGCGAACGCTCGGACTTCGCCGCGCGCCTGCTCGCCGCGCTACCCGCGATCGCGTTCGCGCTGTTCATCGTGATCGAGGGCGGGGCGATCTTCGCTTTGGGCATATTCGCGCTTGGGGTGGTTTGCATGCATGAGCTCTTTTCCATGTACGACCGCGCCCACCCGGTGCGCCTCGCTGGGCTGATCGCGCTCGTCGGTCTGCTCGTCGCCGCCCTCTATGGCGGCCCTCCGCAGGTGCTGCTGGCCGCCGTCGTCTCTCTGCCGGTGCTATTCCTCCTGACGCTGACCCAGCGTCGGCCCAGTGTGGGGGGACTGGCGATCACTCTGCTCGGCATCTTCTGGATCGGCCTTGCCCTTGCCCACGCCATGATGCTGCGCAACCTTCCCCACGGGGAGGGCATCGTCCTGGACGTCCTGATCGGCACCTTCCTCGGGGACACCGGCGCCTACTTCGGGGGGCGCCTCTTCGGTCGGCGTCCCCTCGCGCCCCGCGTCTCGCCCAACAAGACCGTCGAGGGCCTACTGATCGGAATGGCGGTCGCGGTGGCCGCCGTCTGGATCGCGGGCCGCTACCAGGAATGGCTGCCGGGCACCCATGCTCTGGTGCTGGGCGCAGGCATCGCCCTCGCCGGGCCCGTCGGGGACCTCTTCGAGTCGTTCCTCAAGCGCGAGGCCGGCGCCAAGGACGCCGGGCGGCTGTTCGGCGCCCACGGCGGGGCGCTGGACCGTCTCGACGCCGTGCTCTTCACGGCGGTCGTCGGCTACTACATCTGGTCGGCGTATGTGTAGGACGTAGTGAATTTGGCTTAACTAAGCCAAAAACGCCCCCTCAAACCCCCGCTTGTGCCAGGATTCGTGCCAGTTTTCCTACGGCGAGGCTCCCGCCGGAGGCTGCGGAAGGGTCCTGCACGATCCGATGCGTGAGGGTTGCGCGCGCGCGCCGAGGCGGCTACCCTGAAGCAGAAGGCCCAGCCGACGAGGACAGCGCTCTGCGCGCTGTAGAGGTCGGATCGTGGCGCCGCCGGGATGATGAGCAACGCACCCCTACCCACAGCGACCAGCGAGGCGAACGCCGAGGCAGGCTGCGTTGTGGTCGAGAACGTGCCTCTCTCGCAGGCCGAGGCGTGGCGCGAAGATGGCGTCTACGTCATACGGAGCACAGAGTTCGACCTGCTGGCGGAGGACGAGGACTTCTACGAAGCGCTGGGCCTGTTCATCGACCGTGCGGCCGACTACGCCACCGCCCTGTCTGAGCTGATCTCTTCGCATGAGGCGACCGAGGACGAGGAACGCTTGGCGGGCACCCTCTCGCGGCGCCTGATCGCTGCGTTCATGGGGGCGGAGGAGCGCCGCCGTCATGAACGCCGCCGCCGAGGACTATTCCAACGTCGAGGACCCCGGACCGGGCATTGGCGACACCGCGAGACTCAAGCCGGCAGCTCTACGCATCTGTCGCCCGCCTAGCCGGCGAGCCGCATAGGAAGGTCCGTCATGGCGAGATGTTTCGCCTCCCGGTCACTTCGCGTGACGGCACCCGGTACACCGTCACGCTCCAAGTGGACACGCACCGCAAGTCCCCGAGCAAGGCGGCGCTCAACGACCTCGCGGACCGTATGATGCTGCCCCGCGCCCAGATCGATGCCGTCCTCGCAGACTGGACGCCCGCCCAGCTACTCGCCCATCTCGGCTCGCTGACAATTGACGAACTACGCAGCCGGGCGCCGATCCAGCAGTCACCGGGACTGCCCGAGCAGAGTCGGTCTACGCCTGACGACCAAGCGGCTTATGCCGCTCCGCCAGATGCTCCACCGCTCAGCGATCGTTTCCTCCTCCCACCTCATTGGGTGGATCGTCTCGCGCGGGGTGCCGGTGTGGCGTAGGTTGTGGCGGTGGACGAGACGTTTGAGATCGACACGGAGTTGACCCGCGACGCGATCTTCGCGGGAATCTGCGGCTGGGATCGCTACGCGGGCGTAATCACCACGAAGAACGGTAAGGACCGCATGGTCCCGATCGCGGGGGCGCTGCGCGACTACCTGGACGAGCACCTGCTGAGCCTGGAGTGGCGCCCATGCCTAAGCGCCTCCTGATCCTCGGCTCCACCGGTTCGATCGGGACGCAGGCGCTCGACCTCGTGAGCCGCAGCGAGGAGTTCGAGTTGGTCGGCCTCTCCGCGGAGCGCTCCTGGGAGGCGCTGCTCGAGCAGGCCCGCGCGCATGGGGTGCGCCGGATCGCGCTTGTCGAGCCGAACGCCGCCGCCCGCGCGGCGGAGGCGTGGACGGAGGGGGAGGTGCTGGGCGGAGCCGAGGGCCTCGTGCGGCTGGTGGTGGAGTCCGGCGCGGAGCTCGTGCTCAACGCGCTCGTCGGCTCCGCGGGGCTCGGTCCCACGGTGGCGACGCTCGGCGAGGGCATCGATCTCGCGCTCGCCAACAAGGAGTCGCTCGTCGTCGGCGGCGAGCTCGTGACCGCGCTCGCGGAAGCCACGGGGGCGCAGATCACGCCCGTGGACTCCGAGCACGCCGCCCTGCACCAGCTGCTTTCGGGGCAGCCAGTGGGGGCGGTGGAGCGGCTCACGATCACCGCGAGCGGCGGCCCCTTCCGGGGCTTCACACGCGCGCAACTGGATGGGGTGAGCGTCTCCGAAGCGCTCGCGCACCCCACCTGGGCGATGGGGGGCAAGATCACGATCGACTCCGCCACGATGATGAACAAGGGGCTCGAGCTGATGGAGGCCCACCACCTCTTCGGCACCCCCTACGAGCGGATCGACGTCGTCGTCCATCCGCAGTCGCTGATCCACGGTCTCGTGCAGCTCGCCGACGGCGCGATGCTCGCCCACCTCGGGCCTCACGACATGCGCCTCGCGATCTCTTACGCCCTGCACGGCGCCCAGAGCGTCCCGCTGCTGGCCGATTCCCAATCGGTCGCGGCACTCGACCTCGTCGCGGTCGGGGCGCTCACCTTCGAGGCCGTCGATCTCGACGCCTTCCCCTGCCTGCGCCTCGCCCGCGCAGCCGCGCAGCAGGGCGGCACCGCTCCCTGCGTGCTGAACGCCGCCAACGAGGTCGCCGTCCACGCCTTCCTCGCCGAGCGTCTGCCCTTCACCGGCATCCCCGCTGCGATCGAAGCGACGCTCGAGCGGCTCCCCGGCGCCCCCGTCCGCGCCTTCGAGTCCCTCTACGAAGCCGATCGCGAAGCCCGAGCGATCGCCGCAGAGGCCGTCGCCGCGCTTGGGTGAGGCGAGGTGCAGGCGCTCGGGGTACCCAGCCGGCGTAGGCCCCGCTGCGCTGGCGGATCGCGAGCCGGCGTGAAGTCCCGCCGTCGCCTGCCACACTGAGGCCAATGAGCTGGGCGCTCACAATCCTGGGCATCGCCGCGCTGATCATCCTGCACGAGCTAGGCCACTTCGCGGTGGCGAAGGCCGTGGGGATGCGGGTGGAGCGCTTCTCGCTGTTCTTCCCGCCGAAGCTCGTCGGGGTGCGGCGCGGGGAGACGGAGTACATGATCGGGGCGATTCCCGCGGGGGGATACGTGAAGATCACCGGGATGAGCCCCGAAGAGCTGAAGACGATGGACTTGCGACTGGCCTCACGGGCGTACTACATGCAGGCCCCCTGGAGGCGCATCGTCGTCATCCTTGCGGGCCCCGGCGTGAATCTGCTGATCGCCTTCCTGCTCTTCTGGTCGATCCTGTTCGCGGGGAGCCTCGACGGCGCCGCCACGCTCGAAGCGCTCAATCCCTCCATCCACACACGTGACACAACCACGTCCGTGGCTGCCATCCAGCGCAACGAGCCCGCCGACGGCGTGCTCGCACCCGGCGATCGGATCCTCGCGGTCGACGGCCGGACCGTCACGGTCGCCTCCGCCGTGCACGCCATTGCCGCCCACCGCTGTCCGGGAGCGCAGAGCGAGGGCTGCCGGGCCGCGACGCCGGTACGGCTGACCGTCGCGCGCGCCGGCCGCCGCATCGCACTCTCCGTCTATCCCCGCTACAGCAAGGCCGCCCGACGGATGCTGATCGGTTTCGGCTTCGGTACACGCCCCAAGCGCTATGGGCCGCTCGCCGCCGCTGAGACGGCCCTCGGCGAGATGTGGGGCATCACCGCCCAGACCCTCACCAACATCGGCCACGCCTTCACCAGCGCCAAGGTTCGCCGCCAGTTCAGCAGCATCGTGGGGATCACAGTCGCCACCCAGGAAGCCGTCGTCGCGGGAGCCGGCTACGCGCTCGTCATTCTCGGCCTCGTCTCACTCGTGCTCGCGGTGCTCAACCTCTTTCCGTTCCTGCCCCTCGACGGTGGCCACGTGCTGTGGTCTCTCGCCGAGAAGATCCGTGGTCGACGGGTTTCGCTTGCGGCGATGTGGCGCTTCAGTTCGGTCGGGATCGTGCTGCTCGCGTTCCTCGTCATCAATGGTTTCAGCAACGACATCAGTCGTCTCGGCGGATAGGCCTCGAGGGCTCGTGAATAGCCTCGATCTCCGCTAGCTTTGTAGCTGTCGGTA
Organism: Solirubrobacterales bacterium; assembly: GCA_044446505.1. Taxonomy (GTDB): domain Bacteria; phylum Actinomycetota; class Thermoleophilia; order Solirubrobacterales; family Solirubrobacteraceae; genus Palsa-744. Next base: position 9,107 of record JBIOEY010000033.1, on the reverse strand, counting down.
AAGCGAGCTTTGAAGAGAATGGAGGAGGTAGATACCTGATGGAGAGCGCCACCGCACCCAAAGAACCTGCGGGCTCCGCCGACGCCGGCACCGGGTACCGGGGCGCCGCGCACGCGACGACGATGGTGGAGGCGTTCGAGACGACCTGCGCAGCGCTCGGCGATCGGATTGCGATTCGTACGAAGGACGACGAGCAGACGCTGACCTGGGCGCAGTGGCATCGGCGCGCGCGCGACCTCGCCGGGGGCCTGCACCGTCTGGGGCTCGAGCGGGGCGAGACGCTTGCGATCATGCTCTCCAACCGCCCCGAGTTCCACGTCGTCGACGTCGCCGCCGTGATGCTCGGCGCGGTGCCCTTCTCGATCTACCAGACCTACACCCCCGACCAGATCGAGTTCCTGCTCACCGATGCAGCCGCGCGCATCGCGGTGGTCGAGCGCCAGTACCTCGACCGGCTGTTGGAGGTCCGCGAGAACCTGCCACAGCTGGAGCGCGTGATCGTCGTCGACCACCCCGACTTGGAATCCCTCTCCGAAGGCGTGCTCACGCTCGCCGAGGTCGAGGCGTTCGGCAGCGACCCGCAGACGCAGGCCGCCGTGGAGGCCGCCGCTGCTCAGGTGGGGCCGGAGGATGTGCTCACCCTGATCTACACCTCCGGCACCACCGGGCCGCCCAAGGGCGTGCAGCTCTGCCACCGCAACCTGCTCTCCGCTGTGCGCGGCATCGAGCGCATGGTCCAGTTCCCCGAGGAATCCCGCGTGATCTCGTGGCTGCCGGCCGCCCACATCGCCGAGCGCGGCGCCCACCACTACCTGCCGATCGTCTACGGCCTGCAGATCACCTGCTGCCCCGACCCCCGCCAGGTGCTGTCCTACCTGCCCGAGGTCCGCCCCCACTGGTTCTTCGCCGTCCCCCGCATCTGGGAGAAGCTGAAGGCGGGCCTCGAGACGATGGTCGCCGGGATGCCCGAGGAGCAGCGTGAGGCCACCGAGCACGCGCTCGCCGCCGCCGTCGAGAAGGTGCGCCTGGAGCAGCGCGGGGAGCCGGTGCCCGAGGAGCTCGCCGCCGAGGTCGCCACCGCCGACAGGGAGGTGTTCGCGGGGCTGCGCAAGATGCTCGGCCTCGACGAGGTGCGCGCTGTCAACGTCGGCGCCGCCCCGACGCCGCTCGAGGTGCTCGAGTTCTTCCACGCGATCGGCATCCCGCTCTCGGAGCTGTGGGGGATGTCCGAGACCTGCGGCGCCGGCTGCGTCAATCCTCCCGAGCGGATCAAGCTCGGGACCGTCGGACCGCCCGCCCCCGGCGTCGAGATCTCGCTCGCCGAGGACGGCGAGGTGCTCGTGCGGGGCGAGGTGGTGATGCTCGGCTACCGCGGCGACCCCGAGAAGACCGCCGAGACGATCGACCCCGAGGGCTGGCTGCACACCGGGGACATCGGCGAACTCGACGAGGACGGCTACCTGCGGATCGTCGACCGCAAGAAGGAGCTGATCATCAACGCCGCCGGCAAGAACATGTCGCCCGCGAACATCGAGGCCGCGATCAAGAGCGTCTCGCCGCTGATCGGGCAGGCCTGCGCGATCGGCGACAGGCGCCCCTACAACACCGCCCTGATCGTGCTCGACGCCGACTTCGCCCCCGTGTGGGCCTCGCAGCACGAGCTGGAGGGTCGCACGCTCGAGCAGCTCGCCGGCGAGCCCGCCGTGCTGGGCGCCGTGCAGGAGGCGATCGACGCCGCCAACTCCCGCCTCGCCCGCGTCGAACAGATCAAGAAGTTCACGATCGTCCCCGGCGACTGGCTCCCCGGCGAGGACGAGCTCACGCCCACGATGAAGCTCAAGCGCAAGCCGATCTCGGAGAAGTACGCCTCGGAGATCGAGGCGATGTACGCGTAGCGGCGCGGTCCCGGCGCGGCCGCGCCGTCATGGACTCTCTCGTGGAGAGAGGACCCGCGACATGAGGTTGAAGATCCTGTCCGCCAGCACGCGTCGAAGGCGCCGCGCGAGGTCGAGCAGGGATTCGCCCGCGATCGCATGGGTGAGTCCCAGCATCAGAGCGACGACGATGCATGTCGAAGCCAACACCGGGACGACCCCGTGCCAGTTCGAGGGCAGGAGGTTGCCCGCCGGGACGGACAGCCCGATGACCAGCACCACGGTGGTGAGCATGAAAAGCGCTCCGGACACCGCCATCGCGACTGCGAGCGACAGTTCCCAATACCTCTGCGCCTGTTCGGCCAGCGCAGTCTTGCGTGCTTTTTCTTCGGCTTCGGCCGCGGCGTTCCTTTTAGCCCTCGCAAGTACTTCGGGAACCGTGCCTTCTGTGAAGAACTCGGAGTCGCCGTAGGTGAGGGTCATCAGCGCCTGACGTGCCTCCACGGAGAAGCGCAGCATGATAAAATCATCCTCGGAGATGGAGCCCGAGTTGCACAGGCGCTTGGCCTCCTCCAGGTACTTGCGCCAGAGATTCGTCGGCGGATCCATCGCCGCGAAGCTGTCTGCGATCATCTGTTTACGGGGGAGGTCGCTGGCGCCGGCTGGATCCTTGAGCCAAGCGAGGGTGGTCATCGCATGGTCGTGGATGCAGATCGGAATCGACTGGTCCCTGTGCGCCTCGTGGAAGTATGCCGCGCTTGCGCTGACCAGAGTGGCGTTGGTCGTGACGAAGATCGCGGGGCAGGACTCCAGCCGGCGATAGGGTCTGCCCGACCTCAGGCGATGGATCGCCGTGAGCGAATCCACGTCGTGCTGGCGCGCCTCCTCACGCTGGTGGGGGATCGCATCGCGCAGGACGCTCGCCAAGCGGCGCTCGTCGAGGCCGAGCGAACGGCTGTGCGGCGGAGGGGCGACGACCTCGATCTCGGCGCGTTCGAGCCGCGTGGGCAGGGAGGCAATCAGCCGCTCGGCATCCGCCGAGTTGATCCCCATCTTGAGGAAATACTCGAGCACGCTCCCCTCGTACGGCTCCGAGCTCCTGGTCTTGAGCAGCCTCGCCGCGGTATCCAAAATGCCTTCTATCTCACGCACGGTGTGCTCGAAGATGCGCATGCTGGCGTTGAAGCGCCGCAGTAGCTCGACGAGCTCGCGTACAGGCTGAGAGATCGCCTCGTCGGCATAGCCGATTGCCTCGAGCACGAGCCGCGTGTCGAGATATATGTGTGTCGAGCCAAAATGACGTTTGATGCTGCCAAAGCCCTCGGGAAGGTACAGGGCGTTGGCCAGCATCGAGCCCTTGACGAATGTCACGAGATAGCGAAGGCCCACGGGGTCCTCGGCGCATAGGGACTGAACGAATCGATTCACCACCACCTCGGAATGGCGTACCGGCTCATCGGTGTGAAACTTCTCGCCGCCCACAGTGGCGGCGAGAAGGGGCATGGCCTGAGCGGAGACGTAGGCAAGCAGCGCCTTCTCGACATCTCGCGGAGACCACGTCATGTGAAACTCGACCTCCGCGAATCTCCGCAACCGCACGAGCAACGCGGCACGCTGCCGTTCGACGTCCGCTCGCTTGCTCCTCAGGTCGAAGTCGGCGAGCTTCGCGTGATTCGGGGACAGGACCCCGTGCTCGATGGTGGCATACCCTTCACGGGTAGCCCTGCGTAGGATCGTGTTCAGCGCTCCCTGGGGGATCTGCAGGTCGAAGGTGTGCCTGACGAGGTCCTGGATGCCACCCACCGTGACAACGTGGTCCTCGGTTTCCTTGAGTGCCTGGACTATGAACGGAGCAAAATTAGCGACCGAGTCGCGATTTTCGTTCCAATTTATTGTCAAAATCCCTAATGTGACAAGTAACTCACTCGAGCCTGAAGGCCTGTCGGGATCGACCAACGGCATCGAGCGATACTATGTGGATGCCAATCTGTTAAACTAGTGATGTCTCTGACTTTGGTGCGAACGGATCGCAAAGGGGGTCGCCTGCGAGCCGGGCGCAGACAGCTGTCTGGGGCGAATCGGACAACCGTCCCGTCGACAGCTGTCATGCCTTATGAAGACAATTGTCACACATTCGCCGATGGGGGTGCCTGCACGCACACCCAGCTCTTGACGAGCGGCCCCACGCGCTCCGCGCGCGCCGGGCCGAACAGCGTTTCCAGCTCCCCCCGGCGCAGCAGCTCGATCTCTTCCCACGCGCCGGTGGCGCCCAGCTTCCAGTAGGTGCGGCGCATCCTCGGGGGCAGCCAGTGCGCCAGCGGCAGCAGGGCGTGCGGCTCGATCGGGAACGACCGCGCCGGTGTCTGGACGAACCAGCCGCGGCCCACTCGTCGCAGCTCGGCGGCGAACGCCTCTCTGCGTGCGGGAGGGACATGCTCGATCACGCTGCTGCAATACACCAGGTCGAATGCCCCGTCTGTGAACGGCAGCCCCTCCGCGGCGTCCGCCTGCAAGAGCGGGCCCGGATACTCCGGGTGCGGGTCGATGTCCACGCCTGTGATGTCCATCTCCGGCTCCAACGCGCGCAGGCCGAGCCGTCCGCAGCCCACGTCCAGCACACGCGCGCTTGGGGGCAGGCGGGTCAGCCCAAAGAAGCGCTCGTGCCGGCGCCTACGGGCGCGGGCCGCATAGGGGGAGGCCAGGCGCGCGAGCGGACCGCGCGCGGTGGCGTAGACGGATGAGGCTCGCGTCATCGTAGAATCACGGTATATGGCCTCGGAGCGGCAGATCACTGTGGGGGGCGTTCCGATCGGCGGCGGCGCGCCCGTCGCCGTGCAGACGATGACCAAGACCGAGACCGCCAACCTCGCGGCCACGATGGAGCAGATCCGCACGGTCGCCGAGGCCGGCGCGGACATCGTGCGCGTCGCCGTGCCCCGCGAGCAGGACGTCGAGGCGCTGAGGAGCATCGTGCGGGACTCGCCGATTCCGGTGATCGCGGACATCCACTTCAACCACACGCTCGCGCTGAAGTCGATCGAGGCGGGCGCGCACTGCGTGCGGATCAACCCGGGCAACATCGGCGGCCCCGAGAAGGTCGCGGAGGTCGTCGCCCTCGCCCGCGAGCGCGGCGTGCCGCTGCGCGTGGGCGTCAACTCCGGCTCGCTGCCCAAGTACCTGCGCCAGCTCGAGTACGACAACCCCGTCGAGGCGCTCGTGACCGCCGCGATCGAGACGGTGCGGCTGATGGAGAGCCTGCACTTCGAGGACTTCAAGGTCTCGATGAAGTCCACCTCCGTGCCCAACACGATCGCCTCCAACCGCCTGCTCGCCGAGCGCATCCCCTATCCCCTGCACCTCGGGATCACCGAGGCCGGCACCAAGTGGTCCGGGTCGCTGAAGTCCGCCGTGGGGCTCGGCACGCTGCTCGCGGACGGGATCGGCGACACGATCCGCATCTCGCTCTCCACCTTCCACGCCGAGGAGGAGGTGAAGGTCGCCTGGGAGATCCTCAAGGCGCTCAAGCTGCGCGAGCGCGGCCCCGACCTGATCGCCTGCCCCACCTGCGGGCGCCTGCAGTTCGACATGGACACCGTCGTCGCCGAGGTCGAGCGGCGCCTGGAAGCCTACGAGGACCCGATCGAGGTCTCGGTGCTCGGCTGCGCCGTCAACGGCATCGGCGAGGCCCGCCACGCCGACTTCGGGATCACGGGGGCGAAGGACATGGGGATGATCTACTCCAAGGGCGAGCCGCTCAAGAAGGTCCCCACCGACCAGCTTGTGGATGAGCTCTTCAAGGAGATCGACCGCTACTACGCCGCCGGCAAGACCGTGCAGCGCGACGAGCGCGCCGCCGCGGAGGCCCGCGCGTGGCTCGCTGCCAACGAGGACGACACGCAGATGACCCCCGAGCGGATGGCCGCGCTGGAGGCCGCCGCCGCCGACAGCGACGAGGAGGCCGACGCGGTGCTCGAGTCGATGCTGGAGCCGGCCTCGCCCGTCGCGGGCAGGCGCTTTACACGGCGCTGAAGCGTTCGGCGACCTTCGCCCAGTTAACTGTGCTCCACCACGCGTCGAGGTAGTCGGGGCGGCGGTTCTGGTACTTCAGGTAGTAGGCGTGCTCCCACACGTCCACGCCCAAGAGCGGCGTCTTGCCGTCGGAGATCGGGTTGTCCTGGTTGGGGGTGCCGACCACCGCGAGGCCGGAGCCGTCGTGCACGAGCCACGACCAGCCCGAGCCGAACTGGTTGACGCCTGTTTCCTTCAGCTTTGCCTGGAAGTCCGCGAAGGAGCCGAAGGTGCTCGCGATCGCCTCGCCCAGCGCGCCATCGGGCTCGCCACCGCCGTCCGGACCCATGCTCTCCCAGAACAGCGTGTGGTTGTAGTGGCCGCCGCCGTTGTTGCGCACCGCGGTGCGCTTGCCCTCGGGCACCGCGCCGAGATCCTTCAGCACAGCTGTGATCGCCTGGTTCTCGAGCGGCACGTCGGCGAGCGCCAGGTTGAGCTTGCCCACGTATGCCTCGTGGTGCTTGTCGTGATGGACTTCCATCGTCTGCTTGTCGATGTGCGGCTCCAGCGCGTCGTACGCGTAGGGCAGCGGCGGAACGGAGTAGATCATGGGGCTCCTTGTCGGCTTTCGGATTTCTTGGGGTCGGGAGCTGTTCTATCAAAGGCGGCCACCCCTTTTGCGCGGCTCACCCAATCCGCCTGAGCCCGTCCACCCCCGCCGGCCCGTAGCATGTGCCGCGCGCATGACCCGCCTCTCCGAGTACCTGCTGCCCACCGAGAAGCAGGCCCCCGCGGACGCGGAGGCGATCTCGCACAAGCTGATGGTGCGCGCGGGGCTCGTGCGCCAGATGGGCGCGGGCATGTGGACGTGGCTGCCCGCCGGCTGGCGGGTGCACCAGCGCGTGGTGGCGATCGTCCGCGAGGAGATGGACGCGATCGGCACCCAGGAGATGCTGATGCCGGTGCTGCAGCCCGCTGAGCCGTGGCGCAAGACGGGGCGCCTGGAGATCGAGGAGCTCTTCAAGCTCTCGGACCGCAAGGGCTCGGAGCTCGTGCTCGCGATGACCCACGAGGAGGCCGTCACCTTCCACGTCGCGCAGATCGTCCGCTCCTACCGCGACCTTCCTCTGAGCCTCTACCACTTCCAGGTCAAGGAGCGCGACGAGCCGCGCCCGCGCGCGGGGGTGCTGCGCACGCGGGAGTTCGTGATGAAGGACGCCTACACCTTCGACCGCGACGCCGCGGGGCTCGCGCTGAGCTACGACCGGCAGGTGGGGGCCTACGACCGCATCATGGAGCGCACCGGCCTGCGCTTCTACCGCGTCGAGGGGGACGTGGGGATGATGGGTGGGCTCGGCGCCCACGAGTACATGGCGCCCTGCCCCGCCGGGGAGGACAGCGTGGCGCTCGCCGATGGTTACGCCGCCAACCTCGAGGTCGCGCTGCGCCACCCCGACATCCGCGAGATCGGAGAGGGTGAGGACGAGGAGGGAGGGAAGCGATACGCGCTCGGCGAGCAGCCGCTCACGATCGAGCCGGCGATCGAGATCGCGAACATCTTCAAGCTCGGCACCCGCTACTCCGAGCCGCTCGGGGCCAACTATCTCGACGAGCACGGCCACGAGCACCCGATCTGGATGGGCTCCTACGGGATCGGCCCCGCCCGCATCGTGGCTGCCGCAGTGGAGCAGTACGCCGACGAGCACGGCATCTCCTGGCCGCGCGCGCTCGCGCCCTTCGCGGTGCACCTCGTGGCGCTCGGCAAGCCCGGCACCCCCGAGCGCGACGCGGCGGACGGCCTGTACGAAACCCTGCGTGCCGGCGGCGTGGAGGTGCTCTACGACGACCGCGACCTCGGCACCGGGGAGAAGTTCGCCGACGCCGAGCTGCTCGGCTGCCCCCTGCGGCTCACCGTCGGACGCAGGTCGTTGGAGTCCGGCGAGATCGAGGTGCAGGTGCGACGCGGCCGCCAGAGCGCTCCCGGCCTGCCGCTGGGGGCCGACGCCGAGGTGCTGGTGCGGGCGGTGGACGTGCTGTGCCAGAGCCTCCCCTAGAGGGTGGCGCAGGCGGTCGAAGGCCGCCGAGCCGGGCCCCTCGTCAGGCAATCGGTGTCCGTCGCCTGCTCGGCCTGGACCGCTCCGGCCCGCCCCCGGCGCAGACCGCCGCGGGGCAACCGCTGCGCCCGTGGACGATCCCCAACGCGATCGGCTTCCTGCGGCTCGCGCTGATCCCGGTGTTCCTCGTGCTCGCATTATCGAGTCCCACCCACCCCTCAGACAGCGTGGGCGTGCTGCCCGCGATCCTGTTCGCCGTGATCGGCTGGGGCGACTACGCCGACGGGATTGCGGCTCGCGTGACCCACCAGTACAGCCGCCTCGGCGCGTTGATGGACCCGATCACCGACCGTCTGCTCGTGATCTCGGGGGTGGTGGTCTGCTGGGATTTCGAACTGCTGCCCCGCTGGGCGCTGGCGGTGCTCGTGGCGCGCGAGCTCTCGATGCTGGCGCTCGGCCGCTACGGCCTGGCGCACGGGGCGGAGCTGCGCATCAACTGGCCCGGACGCATCTCGGTGGCGCCGATCATGGGAGCGTTCTTCTTTGCGATGATCGGCCTCGAAGGGCTCGCCGCGGTGCTGCTCTACGTCGGCCTCGCGCTCGCGCTGCTCGCATCGGCGCTGTACGTGCGCGACGGCCTCGCCCAGGTGAGGGGACGATCTCGCCACGAGCGGCCCAAGCCCTCAAGCTCAGCTTGACGTTTGGGCTATAGTGCAGGCAGCCCAGTCCGGCGCCGCTTGGCAGAGGCGCAAACAGAGTCCCCGAGAGGAGGACACACCCCGCTATGGATACCTTCCCCGACCTCGGCTCGCTCGCGGATGCCGAGCTGAAGGATCTGATCCGCCAGCTCACCGAGGAGGAGACCGACATCTCCTACCAGCGCCGCATCCTGCACGGCAAGATCGACATCCTGCGCGCCGAGCTCGTGAACCGCCTGCAGCGCAAACACGACAACGGCGAGCAGTTGATCACCGGCGCTGACGTGCAGCAGCTCACGGACATACTCGCCCGCCGTCACACGGGCTCCGCGACCGACGGTGCGTAGAGGACGTCGAGTCGATGTCGATGCAATGCCCGGAGTGCGGTTTCCGTAACGGCGAGGGCGCGAACTTCTGCCAGCGTTGCGGCGCCTCGCTGCGCGGGGAGAGCCCGGTCGGCGAAGGGGCGGGCG
>JBIOEY010000032.1:0-18684 GCA_044446505.1 Solirubrobacterales bacterium | reverse complement strand
GATCCGCACCCAGCAGGCGCAGCTGCGCTCGGGGGGGCAGGTGGTGGTGGGGACGGTGGGCCGCGTGCTCGATCTGATCTCGCGCCACTCGCTGGTGCTGCACGACTGCCGCTTCGTGGTGCTGGACGAGGCGGACGAGATGCTCGACCTGGGCTTCCTGGAGGACGTGGAGCGGATCCTCTCGATGACCCCGAGCGGGCGCCAGACGGCGCTGTTCAGCGCAACGATGCCCCCGCCTGTCCGCAAGCTCGCGGACAGGTACATGTACGACCCGGTGATGATCGAGGTCGAGGCCGCGACGTTGACGATCGACACGGTGGCGCAGTTCCAGCTCCCGGTGGACGCCAAGCAGAAGGCGGAGAAGCTCGTGGAGGTGCTGCGCGCGGAGGCGGGCACGCAGAGCGGGACGACGGGTCAGCAGACGCTCGTGTTCGTGCGCACGAAGATCCGCTGCGACCAGCTGTTCCGCACGCTGCGCGACGGGGGGATGAACGTGCGGGCGCTGCACGGGGACATGACGCAGGGGGCGCGCGACGGGGTGATGCTCGCGTTCAAGGGGGGCCGCGTGCCGATCCTCGTGGCGACGGATGTGGCGGCGCGGGGCCTTGACATCTCGACGGTGACGCACGTGGTCAACTACGACGTGCCGACCTCCCCCGACACCTACGTGCACCGCATCGGGCGCACCGGCAGGGTGGGGCGCTCGGGGCGGGCGATCACGTTCGTGGAGACCCGCCAGAAGCGCGAGCTGGAGGCGATCGAGCGGCACATCGGCACCTCGATCGCGCCGTGGGAGCGGGGCGCGACGGCGCCTCCCACACCGGTGCGCGAGCGCCCGCGCAGGCACTCCAAGCCGCGCATCTCGCGCGACGGCTCGGAGCCGCACGCGAAGCTGATGCTCGCGGGCGGCCGCGCGGGGGGGGTGCGGGTGGCGGACATCGTGGGCGCGGTGACCTCCGCGACGGGTCTCGACGGGGAGGCGGTGCGCGACGTGCTGGTGCTCGACCGCTTCTCGTTCCTCTCGGTGCCGGCCTCGGAGGCGGACCGCGTGATCGAGGCGCTGCGGGATCGCAGCGTGCGGGGACAGCCGATGCGCCTGGAGCGCGTGGCGCAGTAGCGAAGCCCGCCCGCCCGCCACGAAACGCGCCCACTCGATCGCGGGCAACGGGCCGGCGTCTCCCCGGCGCCCGCTATCGTGCGCGGCTCATCCGCGAGCGCCGAGCAAGGAGACCTGCCGAGAATGTCCACCGCCACGATGAAGACCACCGAGGGCGAGATCGTCTTCGAGCTGTTCGACGAGGATGCGCCGAAGACGGTCGCGAACTTCCGCAAGCTCGCCTCGGAGGGCTTCTACGACGGGCTGAACTTCCACCGGATCATCAAGGACTTCATGATCCAGGGGGGCTGCCCGCAGGGGACGGGCACGGGCGGCCCGGGGTACAAGTTCGAGGACGAGATCAACCCCCACAAGATCGTGCGGGGGGCGCTGGCGATGGCGAACGCGGGCCCGAACACGAACGGCTCGCAGTTCTTCATCGTGACCGCGAAGAAGTGCTCGTGGCTCGACGGCAAGCACACGGTGTTCGGCGAGGTGACGGAGGGGCTGGACGTGGTGGACCGCCTGGAGGGCGTCGCCACGGACGGCTCGGACCGCCCGGTGGAGCCCGTGGGGATCGCCTCGATCGAGCTCTCCGAGTAGATCCCTCCCATTGGGGGACCCGCCACATGTGGCGGGTCCGGATCGGCCGCATGCGGCCGATCCCAGCAGGGCCACATGTGGCCCTGCTCCGGCCGGTACATGTACCGGCCGGCCCGGAGCCGCACATGTGCGGCTCCGCCTACCGAAGCCGGGTGACACGCGCCTTCGGCGCGAGTCCCCGTTTCGGCCAGCGCATGCGCCGATAGGAACAAAGCCGGGCGAGACCGCGCGTGAGGTGTAGCCTCTGTGTCGAGCGCAAACCAGCACGGGAGGCCCACGATGGCGACTGTCGAGCAGCACGCAACCGAAATCCACAACGGCGCGGGGAACGGCATCGCGGCCGCGACGGCGGGATCGGAGATCCCTGTCGAAAACCCGGCTACGGGCGAGATCATCACGACGGTCCCCGATCTCGACGCGGCGGCGGTGGCGGAGCTCGCGCGGCGCGCGCGGATCGCGCAGCCCACGTGGGAGGCGTACGGCTTCGAGGGTCGCGGGCGGGTGCTGCGGCGGATGCAGAAGTGGGTGATGGACAACGCCGAGCGGGTCATCGAGACGATCGTCGCGGAGACCGGCAAGACCTACGAGGACGCGCAGCTCGCGGAGATCTCCTACGCGGGGGCCGCGTTCGGCTTCTGGGCGAAGCACGCGCCCGAGTACCTCAAGGACGAGCGCGTCAAGACGAGCGCGGTGTTCGTGAAGGGCAAGAAGCTGATCCTGCGCCACAAGCCGCTGGGGCTGGTCGGGGTGATCGGCCCGTGGAACTACCCGCTCACCAACTCCTTCGGCGACTGCATCCCCGCGCTGGCGGCGGGCAACGCGGTGATCATGAAGCCCTCCGAGATCACCCCGATGACCTCGCTGCTGCTCGCGGAGGGCCTGCGCGAGAGCGGGATCCCCGAGGACGTCTTCCAGGTCGCCACCGGCCGCGGGGAGACCGGCGCGGCGCTGATCGAGGCGGTGGACATGATCATGTTCACCGGCTCCACCCGCACCGGGCGCAAGGTCGCGGAAGCCGCCGCGCGGCGGCTGATCCCCTGTTCGCTTGAGCTCGGAGGCAAGGACCCGATGATCGTGCTCGCCGACGCCGACCTCGAGCGCGCGGCGAACGTGGCGACGTACTACTCGATGCAGAACTCCGGGCAGACCTGCATCTCGATCGAGCGCGCCTACGTGGAGGCGCCCGTGTACGACGCGTTCGTGGCAAAAGTGTCAGACAAAGTGCGCGCCCTGCGCCAGGGGCGCCCCGGCGGGGGCCCCGGCACGGTGGAGGTTGGCTCGATGACCTTCCCCCCGCAGGTGGAGATCGTGGAGGACCACGTCAACGACGCGCTCGCGAAGGGCGCCCGCGCGCTCACCGGCGGCCACCGCGGCGCGCAGAATGGGGGCCACTACTTCGAGCCCACCGTGCTCGTGGATGTGGACCACTCGATGAAGATCATGCAGGAGGAGACCTTCGGCCCCACGCTCCCGATCATGAAGGTGCGCGACGCCGAGGAGGCGGTGCGCCTCGCCAACGACTCCGAGTACGGCCTCGCGGGCTCCGTCTTCAGCCGCGACACCGAGAAGGGCGAGCGGATCGCTCGGCGCGTGGAAGCGGGCGCGGTGTGCGTGAACGACGCGATCATCAACTTCGCCGCGCTCGAGCTCCCGATGGGCGGCGTGAAGGCCTCCGGCCTCGGCTCCCGCCACGGCGCGGGGGGCATCCGCAAGTACTGCTCCCAGCAGGCGATCCTCGTCACCCCGCGGCTCGCGCTCAAGCGCGAACTGCACTTCTTCCCCTACACCCGCGGCGGCACGCGGCGGATCGGGAAACTGCTGAAGTTGATGTACGGGCGGGGTAAGCGGGACTGAATGACAGAGGGCCCGCCGAGGCGGGCCCTCCCTGGTGCTGATCGCTGGTCTGTGCACGCCGCCATTGGGCTGCCGCGGTCGAGGCTATCTGACTTCGTTGGCTGTCGTTAGTAGTTCCAGATTCAGTTTTGTCAATAGTTTGAGCCCTTCTCCCAGCGGCTCGTAGTAGCTTGGCGTTTTGGTGGTTTCTCCACCCCCCCCGGATAGCACGCCTTCCATGAGGGCTCCGTTGGCTTTGGTTGTGATGAACAACCAAGGGCCTCCACTGTCCCCCGGTTCGGTAACCGCCGTGTCCTTGACGAGGCCTTTGACAATGCCACCTTCTGACCCATAGTTGACTTCCACCCCAAGTTTTGTGACTATGCCGCACTGCTGACCGCTGGTCTGGCCCTCGTGGCAGTTTGTATAGCCCACCACGGACGATCGTTCTCCTTTCACAGGATACGACATTTCTGGGTTGTTTTTGGACCACTCGGCGGTGTCCGCATAGACTGGGTCGTTGCCAGTGTTTACCCAATAACCCGGATTTTTGATTTTGATCGCGCCAACATCACCTTTGGTATTGAAGACAGCTTCTTCGGCCGGCCCGATTGCATTCGCTTCCCTTTTTGTGTTAAACGCATACCATGTTACACCGATTCCGCCCGTTTTTGATATGCAGTGGCCGGCTGTCAGTAGGTACGTTTCATTTTTGTTGGCGTTCGGGATTGCCATAGGTCCAGCTGTGCAGGCTGCTTCTTTGGTGGTGCCTGCGACCAGGGCCTTAATCGTGACGCCAGACGTAAGGGTCTTGTTACAGAGAGCTGCGTTCCTAGCAAATGCGTTGCATACGGTGGGCATGCTCTCCGGTGTGGTGGTCAACTGTGACCTTGGAACCACGGTGACAACGATGTTGACACCGGCGGTGGAGGCTTCGCGTTCGAGAACGCTGCGTTCGGGTGAGGGCACCGATGAGCTCAGCGTGACGACCACGGCGTTGCTCTGGGGGGCCAGCGCCGTCTGGGCCTGCGTGCGTGCGAGCAGGTTCGCGAGTTTGCGACCCCACTGTTCCTGTGCCGCGAGGAGCTGCGCCCAGGTCGAGCGGACCGGCGTCTCGGTCACGTCGGCCGCGAGTCCTGCGCGCGCGACGATCCCTTCGGCGGTCCGCCGGCTCGCCGGCGATGTCACGCCGATGTGCAGCTGTGCGGTCGCTGGTTCGAACCACATCCCGCCGTAGGTGTCGGCCATGGTGCTTTCGACCTCGCTCACGAGGCCGCTCTGTGCGATCGTGCTCTGGACGCCGATCGCCTGGTAGGCGCGCGCGGGGGAGATCCCCTGGCGCGTGAGCACTGCCTGCTCGAGGGCGAACAGCGAGCCCGAGGACCCGGGCGTCGTGGCTGCGGGGGCCGAGGACGAGGGCGTGGACAGCCCATAGAGTCCCGACTTCCCGGAGAACGCCGACGCAAGCGCTGTGCCGATCGCGACCGCTGCGGCGGCGCAAGCCCCAGCGATGATCATGCGTTTCATTTGATGCCTCCGTTCAGTATCTCGGATTTCTTGTTGGAAACGCCAATCCTAGGCCAGTCTCTGAGCCGGTGGCCGGCCCGGAGGGCCTTGAACTGCGATATGGCTCGAAGGTACGCCGCAGAGCCAGATCGCCACAGAGGTCCGAACATGGAGCACCCCTAGAATGTTTCCGACTAGTTGAAGATTGCTCGGCGATCCGCGAGAGTCTGCGCCGTGCGCATCAAGATCACCCTGGCGGTCGGACTGGCGCTCACCGCGATCGCGGTGAGCGCGGTGCTGCGGCATTCGCCGCTGACCGTCGCGGCGACGAACGGGGTCCAGGCGGCGAGCGGGTTTGGCGTCGTCCGGGGGGCGGGGGCCTTCTGCCAGCCCGGCGAAACGCTGCCGCGGGGCATATCGGCGATCCGCCTGTCGTTCGCGGCTACGACGGGACCGAGGATCGCCGTCACGGTCTCCTCAGGCAGCCACGTCATAACGGGTGGGACGATCGGGTCGGGCTGGTACGGCTCGGCGGTGACGGTTCCGGTCCAACCCCTGCGCCGCCCCCACCCGGACGTCACGATCTGCGCGCGTTTCGACTCCCTCACCGGAGCCGTCGTCGTGGCGGGGGAGCACGTGGGCGCGGCGCCGGGCCGCGACGGGTTCGTCCCCGGCAGGCTGGGCATCGCGTATCTGCGGCCCGGCGGCGGGTCGTGGTGGTCGCGCGCGGGCTCCGTGATCGACCACCTCGCGCTCGGGCGCGCGGCGAGCGGCAGGTGGATCGTGCTTCCGATCGTGGCGCTGATCGCGGCGGCGATCGCCCTCGCGTCGGTGGCGCTCACGCGGGAGCTCCGATGAGCGAGGACGCCGGGGCTCGCCGGCTCCCGGCGGCCGCCTGGATCTGCGCGCTGGTGGCCTTCCTGAACGCCGCCGCCTGGTCGCTGATCACGCCTCCCTTCCAGGTGCCCGACGAACCCAGCCACTTCGCCTACGTGCAGGACATGGCCGAAGAGGGCACCCTGCCCAACCTCTCCGGCGAAGGGTTCTTCTCCCCGGCGGAGGAAATCGCGCTGCGGGACCTGCGCCAAGCGGAGGTTCGCTACAGCCCCCAGAGCCGCACGATCTCGAGCGCCGCGCGGCAGCGCCAGCTCCAGCACGACCTGGCGCTCCCGCTCTCGCGCGTCGGCCTCGGCGGCGGGGTGGCGGCGTCGGAGCCGCCGCTGTACTACGCGCTCGAGACTCTCCCCTACATCGACGGGTCGAGCGGCACGCTCCTCGACAGCCTCGCCCTGATGAGGCTCTGCTCCGCACTCACCGCCGGTCTCACCGCCCTGTTCGTCTTCCTGTTCCTGCGCGAGGCGCTCCCGGGAGCCCGCTGGGCGTGGACGGTGGGCGGCCTCGGCGTGGCCTTCGCGCCGCTGCTCGGGCTGATGTCGGGGGCGGTCAATCCCGATGCGCTGCTGTGTGCGGTCTCGGCCGCGCTCTTCTACTGCCTGGCGCGGGGATTCCGGCGGGGCCTCACGCCGAGGCTGGCGCTCCTGACCGGCCTCGCGATCGCGGCCGGTCTGATGACCAAGCTCAACTTCCTCGGCCTGATCCCGGGAGCGGCGCTCGGGCTTGGGCTGCTCACCGTACGCGCCAGGCGCGCCTCCGGGCGGGTCGCCCACCTGTCGCTGGCGCTCGCGAGCGCGGTCGCGCTTCTCCCGGTCGGCGTCTACGTCCTCGCCAACCTCCTCACTGGCAGGAGCGCGGATGGCACGGTCTCCAGCGGAATCGCGCTGTCCACGGCGCACGGCTCGGCTCTGCGCGAGATGAGCTACATATGGCAGTTCTTCCTCCCGCGCCTGCCCGGCATGCACGACTACTTCCCGGGTCTCCCAACCACGCGCAAGCTCTGGATCGACGGCTTCGTCGGCCTCTACGGCTGGGTCGACACGGTCTTCCCGGCGTGGGTCTACAACCTCGCGCTGATCCCCCTGGCACTGCTCGGAGCGCTCCTCGTGCGCGCGCTGCTCGCGGGCCGGCACGCGCTGCGGCGCCGCTCCGGCGAGCTGATCGTCTACGCGACGATGACGATCGGCCTGATGATCCTGATCGGGGCCAACGACTATCTCGACTACCCGGCCGCCATCGGCAACTACGCGCAGCCGCGCTACCTGCTTCCCGTGATCGCGCTCTACGGCGCCGTGCTCGCGCTGGCGGCACGCGGAGCGGGGCGCAGATGGGGCCCCGTGGCGGGCGCCTCGATCGTGGTCCTGCTGATCGCCCACGACATCTTCAGTCAGCTGCTCGAGATCTCGCGCTACTACGGCTAACCGTATTCGGTCAGAGCGCCTGCAGCCGGACGCCCAGCATTCGCTCCAGCTCGGCGATCGTGGTCTCGGCGGCCGTGTGGTGTACGGTCGCCATCCCCAGATCCACCGCGGGGGGGAGGTTGAAGGGGAGGTCGTCCACGAACACGCAGCGGGTGGGCTCGTGCCCGATCGCCTGCGCCCCGAGCTCGTAGATGCGGGGGGCGGGCTTGCGGATGCCGACCTCCCCGGAGATCACGATGCCGTCGAACAGCTCCGCGAGCAGTTCGCGCGGGTAGCGGGTGGTGCCCCAGGAGTTGGAGATCAGGCCGGTGGCGATCCCGGCGGCGCGGGCGGCGCGGACGGCCTCGACCATCGACTCCTCCAGGGTGGCCCCGGAGAAGAGGCGGTCGATCAGGCCCCGAGGCGAGGCGAGGCCGAGCAGGCGGCCGAGATGGGCCTCGAAGTCGGCGTCCGTCACGCGGCCCTCCTCGAAGCCGATCAACAGCTCGCGGGCCTCCGGATCGCCGCGAAAGGCCTGGGCGAGCGCGGCGGGATCGAGGCCCTCGGCCTCGCAGAACGCGCTGAAGGAGCGGAACAGGTTGGTGGTCATCACCCCGCCCCAGTCCACCAGCAGGCCGCGGATCGCGCCGTTGCCCATGCCCTCGACCGGGGCGTCGCTCTCGTCACTCACCGCGCGTGGCCTCCTCGGCGTGGGCCGCGAGCTGCAGCACGCCCTCCCCGAAGTGCTTGAGGTAGGGGTCGTCGGTGGCGCCCGCGAGCGCGCGCCTGTAGTTGCCCTCCATGAACACCGTCATCTTCCACACCGCGAGCGTCACGTACCAGCGCAGGTCGCTCATCGAGCGGCCCGTGCGCTCTTCGTAGCGCGCGATCAGCTCCGTGCGGGTGAGGAAGCCCTCGGCCTTCGTGACCGCGCCGAGCGAGTCGCGGATGCCCCCCCGGGGGTCGTCGGCCTGGCCCCACACCATGCACATGTAGCCCAGATCCGCGAGGGGGTCCCCGATCGTGGCCATCTCCCAGTCGAGCACCGCGGTCAGCTGCGCGGGGGCCTCGGTCGCGAACATCGTGTTGCCGAGGCGGTAGTCCCCGTGCACGATTGTCGCCGGTCCGGACTCCGGGAGGTGCTCGGCGAGCCAGCTCCCGACACGTTCCACGGCGGGGATCTCGCGCGTCTTGTTGATCTCCCACAGGCCCGAGAAGCGCCGCAGCTGGCGCTCGAGGTAGCCGGTGGGCTTGCCGAAGTCCTCCAGGCCCGCCGCGCGCCAGTCCACGGCGTGGATCTCCACGAGCGCGTCGATCAGCTCCTCCGCGATCCGCCGCCGCTCGGCGGGGGCGTCGAGCGCGTCGGGCACGCTGAAGACGATCGCCTCGCCCTCCACCCGCTCCATTACGTAGAAGGGACAGCCGATCGTGGCGGGGTCCTCCCCGACGGCGAGCACGGTGGGCACGCGCGCGGGGGTGTCCTGCAGCGCGCGCAGCAGGCGCGCCTCGCGCAGCACGTCGTGGGCGCTCGGCGGCAGCGGCGGACGCGGCGGGCGCCGCAGCACGAGCTCGGTGCCGTCGGCGCGGCGGATCAGGTAGGTCACGTTCGAGTGCCCCTCCCCGATCGGGCTCGCCTGCAGCGCGCCGGCGCCGAGGCCGTGGGCGTCGAGAAACTCGCGCAGCGGCTCCAGCACGAGCAGCGGTGGGCGGGCGTTGCCATGCGCCTCGGCGTGCGTCAGGACGACGTCGTCGGGTGCGGTGGGGGCGCTCATCGCCCGCAAAGCTATCCCAAGATCGGCGAGGAGGCGACCGCAACATCCTCTCCGGTACGGTGTCTTAAGCGGGAGCACGCCAGCGTGTCCATCTTCCCTGCGGCGGTTCGGTCGCTCCGCTCGCACGTCTGCGCGTCGTCCCTGTAAGCCAACGACGGAATTGGAGTTCTCTGCATGCCGCGTATCCGCGTACTCCTCGGTGCACTGCTCGCCTCCGCACTCGCCGCCGCCGCCGTGAGCGCCGCCCCGGCGCTCGCCTCGCACAACCAGACGGTCTTCTTCGAGGGCGGGCAGGTGCTGCTCGAACCGCGCCATCGCGAACAGGCCCTCGGGCAGCTGGAGCACCTCGGGGTGCACGCGCTGCGAGTGGAGCTCTACTGGTCCCACGTGGCCCCCGGTGCGGGGAGCAAGCGGCGGCCGAGCTTCGAAGCGACGAACCCCGCGGCGTACAACTGGGGCCCCTACGACTGGCTGCTGGGGAAGGCGCAGGCGTTGAAATGGCCGGTGCTGCTGACCGTGACATCGCCGGTGCCGCGGTGGGCGAGCGCCAACGCCACCAACTTCACGCGCCCCGACGACAGAGACTTCCAGGAATTCATGACCGCGGTGGGCCACCACTACGGCTCGCAGGTGGCGCTGTTCGCGATCTGGAACGAGCCCAACGACGCGGCGTTCCTGCTGCCGCAGTTCAACGCCAACGGCTCCCCCGCCTCGCCGCGCATCTACCGGGGCCTGTTCCAGGCGGGCTACGCGGGACTGCAGGCGGCGGGCCTCGCGCACCCGAAGGTCCTGATGGGCGAAACCGCGCCGGTCGGCTACAACAGCCTCAGCCGCTCGATCGTGCGCCATGAAGGGCTGCTCAAGGACGTCTCGCCGCTGGCGTTTCTGCGGGGGACGCTGTGCCTCAACTCCCACTACGGCCGGGCGGGCTCGTGCGGATCGCTGCCGGCGTACGGATACTCCCACCACGCCTACACCAACAGGCAGGGCCCCCTCTGGGCCCCCCCGGAGCGCGACGACGTCACGATCGGGGTGCTCTCGCGCCTGGAACGCGCGCTCGATCGCGCCGCACACGCGGGGGCGATCCGCTCGGGGATGCCGATCTACCTGACCGAGTTCGGGGTGCAGAGCAAGCCCAACCGCTATCTCGGCGTGTCGCCCGCAAAACAGGTCGAATACGACGCGCTCGCCGAATACATCGCCTGGAGGAACCCGCGCGTGGCGGCCTTCTCGCAGTACCTGCTGCACGACGACCCCCTCGGCGGGGCTCCGGGCTCGGGGGTCCACGGGGGCCGCGTGGGCTTCCAGTCGGGCCTGGAGTACGTGAACGGACGCCCCAAGCCCCTGTACTCCGGGTGGCCCGTGCCGCTGGTGGTCTCCCGAGCGAGCCACGGCGTCTCGCTGTGGGGGCTCGTGCGGCCGGCGCTCGGGTCGACGACGGTCACGATCCTCGTGAAGGCGCGGGGCTCCAAGCGCTACCGCGTGCTGAAGACGGCGAGCACCAACGCCCTGGGCTATTGGAGCTTCACCTCGACCGTGGTTGGCGCCGCCTGGAGGGTGCGCTGGACGAGCCCAACGGGAACCAAATACGAAGGGCCGCCGATCGGAGCCACGCCCGCGCCGTAAGCATCGGCGCGCGGCGGCTTCGGCCTGGCCCGCCGCGCCGCTCGCGCGGACTGTGCCGGGGCGCCCTCCTAGAGTGGGAGGGCGATGCCGGAGCTGCCCGAGGTCGAGATCACCGCTCGTCGCCTGCATGCCGCACTGCGGGGCGCACCGGTCGAATCAGCGACGGTGCCGGGCATCAACGCCCTGAGAAGCTTCGACCCGCCGCTCTCCGAGCTGGTGGGCCGCACGATCGCGGGCGTGCGCCGGCGCGGCAAGCATCTGGTCATCGAGGTCGACGGAGGCGCCGAGGGCCTCGTACTGGTGATCCACCTGATGTCCGCCGGCAGGCTGCAGCTCTACGACAAGCGCGCGGGGCCGCGCGATCGCACCTCACGCCTGCTGGTGCGGATCGAGGACGGCCGCGAGCTGCGCCTGCGCGAGTTCGGCTCCAGGCAGGCCGCCTGGGTGAAGCTGCTGCGCGCGGAGGAGCTCGAGCGGGACGATTCGCTTCAGACGCTCGGGCCGGAAGCGTGGCCCGACCCGGGGGGGTCGGCTCGACTACAGGAGCTGCTCGACGCCCCGCGCCCGCTGCACACGATGCTGCGCGACCAGCGCACGATCGCCGGCATCGGGCGCTCGTGGGTGGACGAGATCCTGTGGGAGGCGCGCCTCTCCCCCTACAAGCGCGGCGCCGACCTCGAGGAGGACGAGGCGCAGCGGCTGAGGGATGCGATCGTGGGCACGCTGGGGGCGGCGATCGAGCACTACGAGCAGGCGGTCCAGCTCCCGATCCCCGACAAGCTGCCGATGCCGCTGAAGGTGCACCGCCACGAGAGACAGCCCTGCCCCCGCTGCCAAACCACGCTGCGCGCGGTGCATTTCGAGGATTACGTGATCGCCTACTGCCCCGCCTGCCAGACCGAGGGGCGCGTGCTCAAGGACCGTCGGCTTTCGCGGCTGTTGAAGTAGGAAGCCTCGGGCGAGGCGGCTACGATCCGCGCGTGATCGAACCAGGCTCCGCTCGCCGGCAGGTCCACACTTGTGAACTCGGACGCTCCAAGCGCAACACTATGATGCCCCGGTTTCCCCGGGAGCCGGGTGAGAAGCACAAAGAGCGCAAGTTCACGAGTGAGCCTTGAAAGGAGAGCAGCATGTCGCTGGGCACCGTTCTCGAGATTCCCGAGCATGAGTTCGACGATGAGGACTGGGAGGAAGACGAGGAGTTCGGCACCGACGAGGAGGATCTGGATCTCGACGAGTTCGACGAGGGCCTCGGGGACGAGGGCGACGAGGACGAGATCTGAGCTTCGCGTCCGGCCGCTGTCCGCGCGTCTCCGCGCCGCCCGACCCCGGCGGCGGGCGCTGCCCTTACGCTTGAGGCGATGCTCAGCGCCTCGACCTCGATCGGCCATAGCCTCAGCTCGTTCTTCGAGGCGGTCGGCCAGTTCTTCTCGGACCTCGCGGCGGTCCACTGGGGCGCGCTGGTCTTCGGTCTGGTCTTCTTCGGCCTCAACCTGACGCTGCGCTCGCGGGCGTTCTTCAACAGCCTGCGCGCCGCCTACCCCGCCGTGAGCTTCCAGTGGCGGCGCATCTGGGGCGCGTACCTCGCGGCGGTGGGCTTCAACAACGTGGTGCCCGCGCGCGGGGGGGACATCATCAAGCTGTTCCTCACGCGCAGCTCGATCCCGGGCTCCACCTATCCCACGGTGGCCTCGGCGTTCTTCGTGGAGTCGATCTTCGACGCGAGCGTGGGCGTGCTCGTGCTGATCTACGCCTTCACCCAGGGCGTCTTCCCGAAGCCGCCGGACTTCTCGCAGCTGAACTCCTTCGACATCTCCTATCTGGCGGCGCACTTTCGCTTTACGCTCTTCCTGATCACCGTGCTGGGGATCCTCGGGCTGGTGGCCTTCGCGCTGCTCTCGGTGCGGGCCAAGGCATTCTGGGCGCGCATCCGCCAGGGCCTCACGATCCTCACCGACCGCCCGCGCTATCTGCGGGAGGTGGCGGCGTGGCAGGCGGGGGCGTGGCTGTGCCGCTTCGCGGCCTTCTGGTTCCTGCTCGAAGCGTTCCGCGTGGGCGGCTCGGTGCAGAACGTGCTGCTCGTGTTCGGCGTCAATCAGGTCGCCGGCGCGGTGCCCTTCACGCCGGGGGGCGCCGGGGTGCAGCAGGCGCTGCTCGTGAAGGTGTTCGCCGCGAGCGGCAGCACGGCGGTGGTGGCGGCGTACTCGGTGGGCCAGCAGCTCGCGATTGCCGTGTTCACCGCGCTCGTGGGCCTCGGCGCGGTGGTGTTCATCTTCCGCTTCCGCTCCTTCAGAGAGGTGATCGCCGCGGGGCACGCCTCGCGCGAGGCCGAGCGGCGCGCCGAGCGCGCCGGAGTCCTCCTCGTCGAGGAGGAGCCGCCTACTGAAGTCCCTCGCGCGCCTCGCGCACGAGCGTGACCGCCTCGGGGAACACCGTCGCCATCACCGTGCGGACCTGTTCGGCCTGCGCCTCGGGGCCGCCCTGAAGATTCACGCGGTTGACCGCCGCCACGGTCATGTCGACCGCGAGCTTGATCGCGTTGTCGGCCCACGCGAGCCGCTGTTGGCCCTGCATCTGCTGGGCGAAGTCGGCCAGGCGCCGCTGAAGCTCCTCGGGGTCGCCGAACAGGTCGCCAAGGCCGCCGCTCTCCATGGACCCATCCTAGCGGTGAGGCCCATAGACTCCACGGCCGGTGGCCAACAGGAGCGAGATCGAGGCGCCCGGGCAGGGCGAGACCGGGCCGGGACGGAGCGAGATCCGACGGCAGGTGGAGCGCGAGAGCGAGCGTCGCGCGCGGCTCGGCGTGCCCGCGTTCGCGGGCGGGGTGCTCTACCTGCTGGCCTCGATCACCCAGACGGCCACCCTCAAAGGCCTGCCCACGGTCGGCGTGGTCCAGGGGATCGCTCCCGCGTTGAACGGCCAGGCGAACCCGGTGGTGAGCCCGCGGGCAGCCGAAATCTCCTTTTACGACCACCACGCCTTCGGGCTGGTCGCCGGCTCGGTGCTGAGCGCGGTGGCGGTGTTGTTGCTGCTGCTGGTGTTGCGCCTCCTGCTGGAGGCCACCCGCTTCCGCCGGCCCCAGACCGCCCCGGTGGTGGGGCCGCTGATCCTCGTTGGGGGAATCGGGCTGCCCGTGCTGAGCCTGCTCGGAGAGATCGTGCTGGCGGTGAACGCGCACAAATTCGTGACCGGCCATGACTTCACCACGCACGCGGTCGAACGGGTCCTGACGAAGAGCACGGTGTACGAGATCCTCGGCTACCTGACGCCGCTGGCCGCGATCTCCCTCGTGGGCGGGATGATCGCCGTGATGGTGTCCTCGGTGCGCGTCGGCTTGCAGGCGCGGTGGATGGGCATCCTGGGGGGGGTGGGCGCGGTGATCGTGCTGATTCCCTCCCAGACGCTGAGCCTCATCCCGGCCTTCTGGATGGTGGGCACGGGCATCCTGCTGATGGGCCGTTGGCCCGGCGGGGATCTCCCCGCGTGGGCGGCCGGCGAGGCGCGGCCGTGGCCCTCCCAGGCGCAGGTGCGCAGCGAACGCGAAGCCACGCGCTCCGCGGCGGGGGGGAAGAGCGGCGCCAAGGGGAAGAGCGGCGCCAAGCCGGCGGCGAAGGCCGACGCCAAGCGCGCGGGCTCGCCGAGCGCTCAGGACACCGCGAACAACGACGGTGTGGCGCCAGAGCCGATGCAGCCGGCTCCCCGGGACACCGCCAAGCGCCGGCGCAAGCGCGGCTCGCGGCGATAGCCTTCAAGGATGGCGACTGAGCCGGAGCAGGCGACCGAAGCCGGGAGACATGCGCCGGCGGCGCACGTCCCCGTTTCGGCCAGCGAGGAGCTGGAGCGTGAGCTGGCGCAGTTGATGGAGGTGCAGACGTTCGAGCCCTCCCCCGAGTTCCGCGAGCAGGCGCTGCTGAGCGACCCCGCGGTGTACGCGGAGGCCGCGCGCGACCCGCAGGCGTGGTGGGCGGAGCAGGCCTCCCAGCTGCACTGGTTCGAGCCGTGGGAGACGGTGCTCGACGACTCCAACCCACCGTTCTACAAGTGGTTCGTCGGGGGCCGGCTGAACGTCTCCTACAACTGCCTCGATCGTCACGTCTTGGAGGGGAGGGGCGAGCGTGTCGCGTTCCACTGGCGCGGGGAGGAGGGCCAGGAGCGCGACATCACCTACGCGCAGCTGCTCGCGGAGGTGCAGCGCTTCGCAAACGCGCTGAAGGAGCTCGGGGTCCGCCGGGGCGACGTCGTGGGGATCTACCTGCCGATGATCCCCGAGGTGGCGGTCGCGATGCTCGCGTGCGCCCGCATCGGGGCTCCCCACAACGTCGTCTTCGGAGGCTTCTCCGCGGAGGCGGTGCGCGAGCGGATGGAGTTCTCCGAGGCAAAGGTGCTGATCACCGTCGACGGCGCCGCGCGCAAGGGCAAGACGGCGCCGGTGAAGGATCGGGTGGACGAGGTGATGGACGACCTGCAGACGCTCGAGAAGATCGTGGTGGTGAGGAGCAAGGGGGTCCCCTGTCAGATGCGCGCGGGCCGCGACGTCTTCTACGACGAGATCCTGGCGCGCGCCGCCGTGGAGTGCCCGGCGGAGCCGATGGATGCGGAGCATCCCCTGTTCATCCTCTACACCTCCGGCTCCACCGCGAAGCCGAAGGGCATCCTGCACACCACCGGTGGCTACCTGACGGGGGTCGCCTGCACGCACCGCTACGTGTTCGACCTGAAGCCGGAGTCCGACGTCTGGTGGTGCGCCGCCGACGTGGGCTGGATCACGGGGCACTCCTACATCGTCTACGGGCCGCTCGCCAACGGGGCGACATCGGTGATGTGGGAGGGCGCCCCCGACTACCCCCACAAGGGCATCTGGTGGGAGCTGATCGAGCGCTACGGCGTCACGATCCTCTACTGCGCCCCGACCGCGATCCGCGCGTGCATCAAGTGGGGGGCGCAGTGGCCGGGCAAATACGATCTCTCGACGCTGCGGCTGCTGGGAACGGTGGGGGAGCCGATCAACCCGAAGGCGTGGCTCTGGTACCACAAGGTGATCGGTGGCGGGCGCTGCCCGATCGTGGACACCTGGTGGCAGACGGAGACGGGGGCGATCATGATCACGCCGCTGCCGGGCATCACCGCGACCAAGCCCGGCTCCGCCACGCGCCCCTTCCCGGGGGTCGAGGCCGAGGTCTACGACGAGTCCGGCGGGTACCCGATCGAGCAGGGCCAGGGGCTGCTCGTGCTCACCCGCCCGTGGCCCTCGATGCTGCGCACCCTCTACCGGGAGGAGGGGCGCTACATCAAGACCTACTTCGAGCGCTTCGGCAAGGAGACCTACCTGGTGGGCGACGCGGCGCGGCGCGACGGGGACGGATACCTCTGGGTGATCGGGCGCATCGACGATGTGGTCAACGTATCGGGGCACCGGCTCTCCACGGCGGAGGTGGAGTCGGCGATCGTGGCCCACCCCGACGTCGCGGAGGCCGCGGTGATCGGCCAGCACGACGAGCAGTCCGGGCAGGCGATCGTGGCGTTCGTCACCCTGCAGGGCGACCTGGAGGGCGACGAGTGCGAGATCGAGAGCATCCGCGCGACGGTCGCCGAGCGGATCGGCAAGTTCGCGCGCCCCAAGCGGATCATCTGGGCCGAGGACCTGCCCAAGACCCGCTCCGGCAAGATCATGCGCCGCCTGCTGCGCGACATCGCCGAGGGCCGCGCGCTGGGCGACGTCACGACGCTGCGCGACCCCGGAGTGACGGCCCAGCTCCAGGAGCGCGTCAGCGAGCTGCAGGCGCAGGAGGACGGGTAGTAGCCCGACGGGGAAATTCTCACGAGAGCTTTATGTTGGGCTGTAAGGCTCGCTCCAACATCCGGCCCGGAGTGCAAGCGGCGCTGCGCCCGGAGGCTGTCGAACAACCCCCTCGAACAAGGAAGCGACTGTGTCGATGCCAGTTGACAACGGCGCCCGTGCCCAGGAGTCCGCGGCTGCCGCGATCGAGACCCGGGGGTTGACCAAGCGCTTCGGCGCGCGCACCGCGATCGACGGTGTCGACCTGCACGTCCCGCGCGGCAGCGCGTTCGGCTTCCTCGGTCCCAACGGCGCGGGCAAGACGACGATGATCCGGATGCTGCTCGGCCTCACCCACGCCAACGCGGGGAGCATGAGCGTGCTGGGACGTCCGGTGCCCGCGCAGCGCGGAGAGGCGCTGCGGCGGGTGGGGGCGATCGTCGAGGAGCCCCGCTTTCACCCGAACCTCACGGGCCGCGAGAACCTGCGCATCGTCGCCGCCGTGCGCGGGCCCGAGGTGGCGGCGCGGATGGACCCCGCGCTCGCGCGCGTCGGCCTCACCGAGCGTGCAGACGAGAAGGTCAAGAAGTACTCGCTCGGAATGCGCCAGCGCCTGGGGGTCGCCCGCTGCCTGCTGGCTGACCCGCTGCTGCTGATCCTCGACGAGCCGACCAACGGCCTTGACCCGGGCGGCATCCAGGAGTTCCGCGAAATGATCCGCACGATGGTCGAGCAGGAGAACCGCACGGTCTTCATCTCCTCGCACCTGCTCGACGAGGTGGAAAAGATCTGCGACGCCGCGGCGATCGTGGACCGCGGCAAGGTGATCGCGCAGGGCCCGATCGCCGAGCTCACCCGCGGCGGCAGCGGAGCGCGTAACGAGCTGATCTTGGGAGTGGACGATGTCGAGCTGGCGCTTGGCACGCTCAGCGCCAGCGCGCTGGTGCGTGAGGCACACCGCTCCGACGAGGGCCTGCGCGTCGAGCTGGCCGGCGATCCGCAGACCGCGGCCGAGGTAAATGCGGCGCTGGTACGCGCCGGCGTCGCGGTCATGCGTTTGGAGCCCGTGCGCCACAGCCTCGAGCAGCGCTTCCTGGAGGTCACCTCGAGGCTCGACGCCCCGGCGCCGGGGCTCGATGCTCCCGCGCAGGAGGTGAGGGCATGAGTGCCGTTGCGCCCGCCGCACCCGCACCCGGTCGCTCGCGCGCCGGCGAGTCGCCCGTCACGGTCGCGGCGCAGATGTTCGGCGCAGACTTCCTCAAGCTGCGCAAGAAGCGCGGCACCCTGAGCTGGGCACTTGTCCTGGCCCTTGCGCCAATACTCATCTACTTCCTGGTGGCGGTCATTCAGCACTCCTCGAACCCGGTGAAATACGGGCCGGCCGGCGGCACTGCCAACTTCTCCGACGGCTTGCGCGTGATCGCCCTCCTCTTCGGCCCGCTCGCGGCCCTTCTGATTGGCGTGGAGGCCGGCACGGGAGACGCCGCCGCCGGTGTCTTCCGAGACCTGGTTGTGACCGGCCGCTCACGCGTGGCGCTGTTCGCCTCGCGTGTCCCTGCGGCGCTGGCGCTGTGCTTCTCCATCATGCTCGCCACCTACGCGGTGCTGCTGCTCGGCACCTTCGCGTTCGCCGGGGATCTCCCTACGCCCGACGGGTCGCAGATCCTCAACGGCGTCGGCTTTCTGCTGCTGAGCACCGGAATGCTGTGCGTGGTGGCGGTGGGCTTCGCTGCGCTGACTACCTCCAAGGCGGGAGCGATCATCGCCCTGATCGCGTGGCAGATCGTGGCCAGCCCGGTACTCGCCAACATCAGCTCGCTGGGCGGCGCCCGCAAGGGCCTGCTGAGCCAGGCGATCACGCACTTCAGCCCGGTCGGCACCGGTGGTGGCGGCCACGGCGCGACCGTCACGCTCTCCGGCGGGCTCGCCGTGATCGTGCTCGTCGCCTGGCTGGTCGTGTTCCTCGCGCTGGGCGCGTGGCGCACGAGCACGATGGACGCCTGATCACAGGCAGCTGGGCGGCTCCTGGCCCCCCACGACCTAAGAGGTCACGACTTTATTATCGCTCTGGTTGATGGGTGGGCGGTGTAATTCCAGTCGCCGTGGAAGGTGTGACGCTCGAGGTTGACTGCGGCGAGTTCGGTGTCGGTGACTTTGATTTTGGTGGGGTACGCGTTC
>JBIOEY010000031.1:0-18793 GCA_044446505.1 Solirubrobacterales bacterium | reverse complement strand
GAGGAGGAGGAGGAGGAAGGGGAGGCGGTGGCGATGTTGGGTGGGGCGGCCATACCCACAAGCTAGACCGGACGGGGAGCGCCGGCCACCGTGTAATCACGCCGAGACCCTGCGGAAAAGCCCTGATTCGCGCCGAGCCGCCGCGCCGCCGCAGCAGCGGTCGGCTGTCAAGATCCGCTCTCATGGCCGATGCCCAGCAAGCGCTAAACGGAGACACGCTCGCGCTCGAGGATCTCAGCTGGCCGTGCAGCCCGGCTCAACCCGCGGCGACGCGCGAGCCGCCGTTCGTCCGCGGGCCGGCGAGCTGGGCGGCGCGCAGCACGCGCTGCACGTCGGTGATCGAGACGAGGCCCACGGGGGCGTCCTGCCCGTCGAGCACCACGGCGCGCCCGACGCGGGTGAACGCGGGGCGCTCGAGCAGGGTGAGGACGTCGGTGTCCTCGTGCGCGGTGAGCTCGGGGTCGCGGTCGGCGACATCGCCGACCCGCAGGCGGCTGCGCTGCGCCGGCGAGAGCCGCTGCACCAGCGCGAGGCTCACCAGCCCGATCCCGGCGCCCCGCTCGTCCACCACCGGGAACGCGGTGTAGCGGTAGGGCTGAAACCACTCGCTGGCGGCGTCCGCGACGGAGGTCTCCGCGGGGATCGCGACGACCGGCGTGGACATCAGCTCGCGAGCGCGCACTCCGGAGAAGGCGGCCTGCACCTGTGCGCCCATCGCCTGCTGGCCGGAGGCGGTCACGATGAAGAAGCCGACCAGCGCGAGCCACAGCCCTTCGGGCGCGCCGCTCAGGAGCGCGAACGCGCCGAGCCCGATCATCACGTAGCCGAAGCTCCGCCCGACACCGGCGGCAGTCGCGGTCGCGCCCTGCATGTCCCCGCTGCGGCGCCACAGCAGCGAGCGCAGCACGCGCCCGCCGTCCAGGGGGAAGGCGGGGAGCAGGTTGAAGACGAGGATCAGCCCGTTGACGAGCGCCTGATAGCCCACCAGCGCGACGACCGCGTCGGGAGTGGACGCCGGCAGCAGCAGCGCGAGCAGGCCGAAGCACGCGGCGATCACCGCGGTCACGGCGGGCCCCGCGATCGCGTAGCGCAGCTCGTCCTCGGGGTCGTGCGCCTCGCCGCGCATCCGCGAGACGCCGCCCAGCAGCCACAGGTCGATCTCTTCGATTTCGATGCCGTGGCGACGCGCGACGAGCGCGTGGCCGAACTCGTGGGCGAGGATGCTCGCGAACAGCAGCAGCGCGCTCGCCAGCCCGAGCACGTAGGCGGCCCCCGTGCCGATCCCCTTGACCGCTTCCGGGAAGTAGGAGGCCCCGAGCGCCCACGTAATCAGCGCGACGATCACCAGCCACCAGGGGCTGACCCCGACGGGGATGCCCGCGATGCGGGCGATGCGGATGCTGCGACCGGGCATGTGCGCACCACGCTACGCGCATGCTCGCGTGGCACCATCGGTGGTTGCCACCGGATCGGCGGCGCGAAAACTACGTAGAGCGGAGGGCATAGGCTTAGCCCCCCTGTGAGCTTCGGGACGCTGCTCGTGATCGTGCTCGCCGGCCTCGGCGGGCCGCTGCTCGGCATCAACGGACGGCGATTCGTGCCGGTGGTGATCGGCGAGATCCTCGCGGGGGTGATCGTCGGCCCGACGGTCCTCGACGCCGTCGATCCGGCGAACCCGACGGTCGCGTTCCTCGGGCAGGTGGGCTTCGCGATGCTGATGCTGACCGTCGGGATGCACCTGCCGCTGCGCGACCCCCGGCTGTGGGCGTCGCTGCGCAGCGGGGCGCTGCTCGCCGTGATCGTCGGCGTGCTCGCGCCGCTCGCCGGGCTCGCCGCCGCCGCGGTGGCGGGAACGGGCCACGTCGCGATCTACGCGGTGGTGCTCGCGTCGGGCTCGGCGGCGGTGCTGCTGCCGTCGCTGAGCGAGGCCCGCGTCGAGGGACCGGACGCGCTGGTGGTGATGGCGCAGGTGACGATCGCCGACGTCGTCACGATCGTGGCGGTCCCGATCGTGCTGCAGCCGGGGCGCACGGGCAACGCGCTGCTCGGCGGCGTGCTCGTCGCCGCGGGTGCGGCGTCGCTGTTGGGCGTCTCGCGCGCGCTGCGGGGGCACGCCTGGGTACGCGAGGTCCGCCGACTCTCCAAGCGGCGCCACTGGGCGCTCGATCTGCGCCTCTCGCTGGCCACGCTGTTCCTGCTCGCGTGGGTCGCGGAGCGCAGCGGCACGAGCGTGCTGATCGCGGGCTTCGGCGCGGGCGTGATGGTCGCGGTGATCGGCGGGCCCAAGCGGCTCTCCACGCAGATGCGGGGGGTGGCGGACGGGTTCTTCATCCCCCTGTACTTCGTCGTGCTCGGCGCGCAGCTCGACCTCGGCGGCCTGGTCGCCCACACCTCGCTGCTCGCACTCGTCGGCGCGCTCGCGGCCCTGAACGTCGCGATCCACCTCACCGCCACCGCCTTCACGCGGCGCCCGGCGGCGAGCGGCCTGGCGGCCAGCGCGCAGCTCGGCGTGCCCGCCGCGGTCGCCTCGCTGGGGCTCGCGGAGCACGTGCTCGGAAGCGCCGACGCCACGGCGATCGTGCTCGCCGCGCTGCTCAGCCTGGTCGTGTGCACCGTGGGGATCGAGCGGCTCGTGAGCCGTGAACGCGCGCGCGCCGCACAGACTGCGTAACCTCTGATGTGATAGCCACGGGTTTATCGTCGATCGAGGCAGCCGAGGGCTCACGATGTGGGCCCCAAAGGGAGGCCAGAGGATGTTCGAGCAGGTGATCGTCGGAGTCGACGGACGGCCGACCGGCCGGGACGCGATCGCGCTTGCGTCGCGTCTCGTGAGCCCGGAGGGGAGGCTGACGCTCGCGAACGTACACGCCGGCGAGCTGCGCCCGGTGCACGCGACGACGCCGGGGATGGTCGCCGAGGAGCGCAAGGCCTCGCACGAGCTGCTCGAGCGCGAGCGCGCGGCAGCCGAGGTCGAGGCGGAGCTCGTGAGCTTCGTCGCGCTCTCCCCGGGCCGCGGCCTGCACGACCTCGCGGAGGAACGGGGCGCGGACCTGCTGGTGGTGGGCTCCTGCGGCCGCGGGGCGCTCGGCCGGGCGATGCTCGGAGACGACACCCGCGCAGCGCTCAACGGGGCGCCCTGCGCGGTGGCGATCGCCACCAGCGGCTACGCCGAGCACCCGCTGCCGCTGGCGCGCGTGGGCATCGGCTACGACGGCTCGCCGGAGAGCGAGGCGGCGCTGGCCGCGGCGCGCGCCGTCGCGGCGCAGCACCGCGCGAAGCTGATCGCGCTGGAGGTGGTGTCGGTTCCCACCTACTCCTTCACCGGACTCACGCCCCCCGCCCTGGGGGAGACGATCGACGCGCTGATCGCCGACGCAAAGGAGCGGCTGCGGGCGCTCGGGGACGTGGACGGGCGCGCCGTGTACGGGCTGCCGGGAGAGGAGCTCGCGGAGTTCGGCGACGATCTCGACCTGCTGGTGGTGGGCTCGCGCAACTACGGCCCGCTGCGGCGGCTGGTGCTGGGCAGCACCTCCGACTACCTCGAGCGCCACGCGCGCTCCTCGCTGCTGGTGCTGCCGCGCCTCGCGCCCCGCGCGCAGGACGCAGCCGCCCCCGCCTGAAGCCTGCCGGCGCCGGACCAGGACGGGCGGGGCGGGGAAACGACCTGAGGCGACGCCCCGGCCTGAACCCTACGTGGTGCGGCGCCGCTCGCGGTAGTGCTCGCGCCAGATCAGCTTGTGGATCGGGATCCAGCGGGGTATCCGATTGACGACCGGGATGAACGGGATGCAGATGAACGCGAGGCTCAGCACCCCCATCACGATCATCACGAGGGTGTCCGCGTTTTCGGAGGCCTTGAACGGTTCGACCTGGTACCAGAGGGCGTACAGCCACAGCCAGGGCTGGCCGGGATAGCTGCCGGTCTCGTTCATCATGCCCCACTGCTCGCCGAGCAGGTGCTGTTCCTGGGCGCGTTCTTCAAGCAGCCCGCCATCGGCCATCAGCAGCAGCGGCTTGGTGTAGTCGGTCTGGAAGAACTGCCTGCTCGTCAGCAGGCTGCCGTCGACGCCGCCGCTCTTGGCGAGCGCGAGCAGGCTGTTCATCATCACCGGAACGGGCCCGGCGTCGCCGCTGGGCTTGACCGTCACGGTGCCGGTGGCTTCGTCCACGGAGACCGTCGCCGGCGGACTCTTGCCGGCTTCTTCGGCTTCCGCGATTTCTTCGAACGGCTTCGCGTACGCTTCGGACCATTCCTTTTTCTGCTTTTCGGGCGCGGCCTTGTACTGGGCGAGCGCGGCCGTCAGCGCGGGGTCGTTGGGGACCGTTTCCAGCGGCCCCACCACGAAGTCCTTTTCGGTGTCGATCGGGTGGCTCACGCCGAGCCATTTCTGCGGGTAGAGGAAGGCGGCGTGCTGGCCTTCCCCATTGTGGTTGTAGGGCGGGCCGTAGGTGGCCGTGCCGCTGGTCCCCGCGAGCTCCGCCGCGGCGGTCCCGACGAAGTTCTGCGGCAGCTGGCGCGACCACTGGGCGATCGTGCTCGGTTTGTCGTCGGGCGAGGAGAACAGGACGGTGAGCACCACCGCCAGCAGCCCGATCACGCCGATCGCGATGCAGAGCTCTTTGACCAGGTCATAGGGGTAGTAGCGCCCTCCCCAGGGCTTGGTCTGCTCCTCGGTGCGCCAGATGCTCACGACTGTCCTCCCGTGGTCGAGGCGGATGACCCGTCTCCCGCGGGGGCGACGCTGCGCAGAGCGGCGGCCCGCTCGTCGAGGTCGAAGGGCGGCACGACGCCGTTACGGCGCACGAGCAGGACGTGGGCGCTGACGAGCAGCACGACGGCGATGGGGAGCAGCAGGATGTGCCAGCTGTACATCTGGCCGAAGTTCGTGACGTTGAAGAAGGCGCCGACGCCGACGGCGTTGAGCCCGTCCTTGGCCTGCGTGGAGATCCACTGGGCGTCGAAGTTCTGCTGCGAGACGTAGCCGGTGAGCGCGGCCGGCACGGCCACCAGGAAGGTGATCGCGCCGGTGACCCATACGCGGCCACGCCCTCCGCGCCAGGCCGCCATCCAGTACTTGCCCCACAGGTGCACGACCATGACGAAGAAGAAGAGCTCCACCGACCACATGTGGATGCTGTTGAAGAAGTGACCGACGCCGGTGTCGTGCCACCACGCGGGGCCCTTCAGGGCGAGGATCGAGCCGGAGGCGATGATCACGATCAGCGAGGCGATGCTCGCCACCCCGAAGACGTAGATCCAGGAGGCGACGTAGGTGGGCTGGCCGTCGGGCAGCAGCTTCTCGGGCGGCAGGGCCTCGACGCCTTTTTCGCGAACTTTGACGGTCCACGACTTCGGCGGGGTCACCGGGGGGGTCGTGGGGGCGACGCTCACGAGCCACCCCCGCGACGCCGCGCCGCTCCCGGGAAGGGCAGCAGGATCGCCAGTCCGAAGACGATCAGCATCAGGCCGATGACCACGACGTTGGCAACCGACAGGTGGATGAAGTGCCAGTCCACGGTGTGCGCGGGGTGATTCAGGTTGAACACCGCGCCCATCACGGTTGCGCCTGCTTGGCTCAAGACCTGCCTCCTTACTTCGCTTGACACTTTGCTTGCATTTCGACCGACACTCTGACGAAACGCAGCCTATGGCCCAGCCCGGATTGTGTACATCCGTACTTTCCCCGGGTCTCGGCGGCGGTATGGTACGAGCAACACGACCGAGGAAGCGAGGAGCATGAGCACCACCGCAGAGCTGATCGCCGGCGTGGACTTCGTCCCACTACCGACGCACGACATCGAGGCGGCGGTGGAGTTCTACGGCAAGACGCTGGGCCTACCGTGCTCGGTGTACAGCGAGGACCGCCACTACGCGGAGTTCGAGACGGGCAACCTGACGCTGAGCGTGATCGACGCGGAGAAGATGGGCCTGGAGCACTGCCTCCAGGGGCTCGCGATCGCGCTGCACGTCGAGGACATGGCGGCCGCGCGCAAACTGCTGGAAGAGCGCGGGGTAGCCTTCCAGGGGGAGACCCTCGACACGGGTGTGTGCCACATGGCGTTCTTCAGCGACCCCGACGGGAACGCGCTGATGCTCCACCACCGCTACGCGCCGCGGCAGCCCACCGCCGGGTGAGGCTTCATCAGGCGCCGCGAGCCTGACGCCGGGTGAGGTTCGGCTATCCTCAATGAGAGGCCGCGGCAAGGCTCGCGGCGAAATCGTGCAGGCCGTCGGTCGCTGCTCCGAGCATCTTCCGCGTCTCCCGGCACAGGTGGAGGCAAGTACAGAATGAAGACAATGTGGGAGCGTCAGGAAGAGCGGCGAGCCGAGAAACTGGCGGATATCCGCGAGCAGGTGGAGAACGGGACGCTGCGGATCAGGCAGATGACGGCGAAGGAACGCGCCGAGAACCCTCCCCGCCCGCCGCGGCCCGGATCGCGGGGCGCGAAGGGGCGACCGCGGAAGGCGCAGGCGGGCTGAGACGCGCGGCGCCCCCACGCGCGCGGCGTCCGCGGGGGTGGCTGCGCCACTATGCGCGCCTGCTGGGCCCGGATGGGGCGACGGCGACGCGCGTGTCGCTGGAGCGCGACGCGGGGCAGCGTCTGGCGCGGCTGACGGCGACGGTCGCCGACCGCGGCTGGGGCGAGGGGCGCCGCCGGCGGCGGATGCGCGCGCTGACCGCGGCCCCCCGGGGCAGGCTGCGCTGGCGGGAGGTGGCGGCCCCGCCCTCGCCGGGACCGCACGGGGCGATCGTGCACCCGATCGCGGCGTCCACGTGCGACATGGACTGCCCGGTGATGCTGGGCGCGACGCAGATTCCGCTGCCGCTGCACCTCGGGCACGAATGCGTCGCGGAGGTGCTGAGCGTGGGCGAGCGGGTGAGCACGGTGCGCCCGGGCGACCGGGTGGTCGTGCCGTTTCAGATCAACTGCGGCGCCTGCCCCCCGTGCCGGGCGGGGCGCACGGGCAGCTGCACGAGCGTCCCGCCCGCCTCGATGTACGGCTTCGGGCTCGCCGCGGGGCACTGGGGCGGGGCGTTCTCCGACGAGCTCGCGGTGCCCTACGCCGACGCGATGCTCGTGGCGCTGCCGGAGGGGATCGACCCGGCGGCGGCGAGCGTGGCGGACAACGTGTGCGACGCATACCGCCACATCGGCCCCCACCTCCCGGCGCTGCTTGCAAGCGACCCGGACGCGGAGGTCCTGATCCTCGCCGCGTCGAGCCGCCGCTCGCTGTTCACGCCGAGCTGCCCGCTGTACACGGGCCTGATCGCGCTCGCGCTGGGGGCGTGCAACGTGGACTTCGCGGACGGCCGCCCGGAGGTGCGCGCGCACGCGGAGCGCCTCGGGATGCGCGCGCTGCACCCGCGCGAGCTGCGCCGCCGCGCGCCGTTCCCGCTGGTGGCGGACGTGAGCGTGGCGGGCCTCCAGCTCGCGCTGCGGAGCACCGCCCCGGACGGGGTCTGCTCGAGCTCCGGCGGGCTGCACCGCGGCGCGCGGATCCCGTTCCTGCAGATGTACATCCGCAACGCGACCCTCCACGTGGGCCGCACGCACGTGCGCGCGCTGATCCCGGACGTGCTCGAGCTGATGGGGCGCGGCGCGCTGCACCCGGAGACGGTGACGACCACGGTGGCCGCGCTCGACGACGCCCCGCGCGTGCTGCGCGAGCACTTCCTCGGCGGGGAGAGCGTCAAGACGGTGCTGATCGCGTAGCGCTCGCCCAGAGGCGCGCCCGCCGGGAGCACCGTCGGGGCGAAGCGCGGTGGCCCGCCGGTGTTTGGCGCGGTGGCCCGCCCGCGGTAGTCGGGGGCGCGGGCGCGCCCAATCATCCCCGCCGGGGCGGGTTGGGGGCGTCCAGACCGAGGATCAGCGCGAGGCTACGCTCGACCTCCGCGAGCGTAGCCGGTGCGAGCACTCCGAGTGGGCGCAGCAGGCGTGCCCTCGCCACGGCCCTGATCCCGCGGCAGATCGCGCGGCTGGGGCGATCGATGCCCTCGACGCCCGAGACCTCGGGGCGCAGCGCGGAGGGCGAGCGGGAGCTCGAGAGCGGCACGACCACCACCAGCTCGTCCACGGCTCCCGCGCTCAGTCGATCGACGGAGACGACGATCGCGGGGCGGTTATTGCCCGGCTCCCCGGCTCGCGCGGCGCCGAGCGAGACGAGCCACACCTCGCCGCGGCGAGGCTCAGCCGAGGCCATCAGCCAACGTCACCTCCCACGTGCGACTCTCCTCGGCAACCTCGGGACTCAGGGCGTCCGCCTCGGTGGCTCGCCGCTCCGATTGCCAGATCGCCTCTGCCTCTCGTTCACGGGCGATCTGCGCGAGCAGCGACGCAAGCGAGATGCCCTGCTCGCGCGCCTGCTCCGCCAGCAGGTCCCGAGTCCGGCGGGCCACCCGAATCGTCGCGGTATCGACTGCCATCGTAGCCACAGCTTAGCGCCAATGTAGGGCGCCAGAAGGCGCTCCCATCGTCGCGCGGCGCCCGGGGTGGCGCAACGGCCGGGACGCGCGCAAGCGCTCGAGATCGGCGGGGGACATTACCGCTGGACGCACGAGCTACGACCGAGTCGCGCCGCCCCTCGGATACCGCAATGGATCCACACCTACGCCCTCCTGCCAAGAGGCTTCGTCCCGACCCACCACCGGCAAGCACTGACGCCGCTACGGGCGGCCGGCGACTCAAGGTGCCCAACCTTCCTACTACATCCACTACAATGTAGTCCGATGGCCGCCAACCCCGCAAAGACGCAGCCCTTCTCGATCCGGCTCGGCGCGCAGGCGAACATGCTCGTCACCGATGAGGTCCGTCGCTCAGGGCGTCCGCGCAGCGCCGTCGTGGAGGAGCTTGCCGAGGAGGCTGCGAAGGCGCGGCTGCATCCCGGCATCGCGTTTCGCGACAGGCCCCGCCGCGCATGGGTGATCGGCAGCGGTCTCGACGTCTGGGAGATCATCGAGATGCTGCGCTCTTACGATGGCGATGAGGAGTCGTTGCTGGCAAACCACCCGCTTCTCACCGTCCGGCGCCTGCGTGCGGCACAGGCCTACGCAGAGCACTTCCCCGAGGAGATCGAGCCGCTGATCGAGGAAAATCATCGGCCTCTTGAGGAGCTCCTCGAGCTCTACCCCTTCCTGCGCAGCGCACCCTCACGATAGCCACGCCGGTGCGGCTTCTGCTCGACGCGCACGTCTCCGGGCCCAGGGTCGGGCGACGGCTGCAAGAGGAGGGGCACGACGTTCGTGCGCTTGACCAGGAGCCGGCGCTCGAGGGCCTCGAAGACGAGGACGTGCTCGCACTCGCATCCCAGGAAGAGCGCATCCTCGCAACCCAGGACATCCGCGACTTCCCCGCGATCCTGCGCGAGTGGGCGGGGGCGCAGCGCTCACATGCTGGTGCGATCCTCATTTACGGCATCGATCACAGCGAGTACGTGCTGATTGCCCGCGGCATCCTGCGCTGGCTGGAACTCTACCCAGAGCCCGCAAGCTGGATCGACCTCGCGGCCGTCCTCGATCGCGACTTCGCCTCGGGCTGACCGATCCTGGCCGTTTCGGACCGAGCCCCCGTCAGGGACGCCCCATCAGCCATCGGTCTTGAACAGATCCTCCAGGCGCTCGAGGGCGGTGGGGGTGCCCATCGCGACGACGACGTCTCCCGGGAGCAGCGTGATGTCGGCGGGCGGCTGCGGCTGAAAGGCGGACTCGCGGCGGAGGCCCACGATCATCGCGCCCCCGCGGATGTCGCCGATGCTCTGGCGCGCACCCGCGCACCCGTCGCGGACCACGATCTCCTCCATCCGATACTCCGCGTCGACGTCGACGACCCCGCTCAGCTGCGGGTGCAGCGCCAGCCGCGCCATCTCCGTGCCGCTCGCCTTGTAGGGCGAGATCACCCGGTCGGCGCCCGCGCGCTTGAGCTTCTTCTCGGAGTCCTCCGCCGCGGCGCGCGCCACGATCGCGATGTCCGCGCGCAGCTCGCGCGCGGTGAGCGCGATGAAGATGTTCTCCGCGTCCGAGTCCGCACACGCGACGATCGAGCGCGCGTGCGCGATCCCCGCGCGGGCGAGCACCGCGTCGTCGGCGGCGTCGCCCTCGATGAAGTGCACCCCCATGCCCCGCGCGAGCTCGCGGTTCTCGGTGTTGGAGTCCACCACCACGTACCGCGCGCGCGCCGCGCGCAGGTCGCGCGCCACCTGGCGCCCCACGCGGCCGAAGCCGCAGATGATGTGGTGGCCGGTGAGCGAGTCGATCATCTTCTGCATACGCCGCGCGGCCAGCAGGTCGCCGAGGTGCCCCGCCACGAAGAACTCGGTCATCGTGGCGAGCGCGTAGAAGAGCGTACCGACGCCCAGCACAATCAGCCCCACGTGGACGATCTGCCCCGCGGTCGTGCGCGGCTGGGGGAAGCCGCCGACCGTGGCCACCGTGTCGAGCGCCCAGCGGAACGCGTACCACGCGCCAACGCCCTCCGCGAGCACCAGCCCGAGCGCGCCGAGCACCAGCAGCCCCACGAGCACCGCCCCCAGCAGCGCGAGGCGCCGCGCGAAGACCCTCAGCTGACGGTGCGGGGCCACGCCCGAGCCGCTGCCCGGAGGGCGGTGGAGCAGGTGGTCGAGGTCTTGGATGACTGGCCTCCTGCGAGGGATCGGACGATCCGAGTATGACAGCGAGCCAGGCGGCGCTGCGGCGCGCACCCTCCTCGACTGGCCCGGATTGTAACCGCCTGGGTCTGCGACGATGCGGGGCGTGCACGGCGGTGGGGCTGCGAGGGACACGAGCGAGCGGTTGCGCGCGCTGATCCGCGACATCCCCGACTTCCCGCGGCCGGGGATCCTCTTCAAGGACATCACGCCCCTGATCGCCGACCGCGAGGCGCTCGCGCTCGCAGTGGGGGGGCTGGCCGAGTACGCGCGCCCGCTGGGCGTGGACTGCGTGATCGCGGCCGAGGCGCGCGGCTTCCTGCTGGGCCCCGCGCTCGCGCTGGAGCTCGGCGCGGGCTTCGTGCTGGCACGCAAGCCGGGCAAGCTGCCATACGAGACGATCAGCGCGGAGTACCTGCTCGAGTACGG
This sequence comes from Solirubrobacterales bacterium, assembly GCA_044446505.1. GTDB lineage: Bacteria > Actinomycetota > Thermoleophilia > Solirubrobacterales > Solirubrobacteraceae > Palsa-744. The sequence continues at coordinate 7,722 of JBIOEY010000031.1, read as the reverse complement.
CACAAGCCGCCTCGAGCTGCAGACCGACGCGATCACTCCCGGCGCGCGGGTGCTGGTTCACGACGATCTGCTCGCAACCGGCGGCACCGCGGGCGCGCTGTGCGATCTCGTCCACCGACTCGGCGGCGAGGTCGTCGGCTGCGGATTCCTCGTGGAGCTCGCCTTCCTAAAGGGCCGCGAGCGGCTCGCGCCGCACGAGGCGCACGCGCTGCTCGCCTACGAGGCGTAGCGCCCAACGGCGATGGCGATCATGCCCGATGTAGCTCCGTGCGCCCCACGCATTGGCGCGGGCCGCACGGAAGGGGCAGTTGCCGATGTAGGATGCTGCCCGTGGAAGGGCTATCGCTCTGGTGTGACGATTCGTTTCTCTCGGTGGGCTGCAGAGGCTCGTTCCTATCGATTGGATCGGTGGGCTCCGCGCTGTCGATCGGATCGATCGGTTCGGTCGGGTCGGCTTTCTCGATCGGCTCGGCCGGGTCGCTTGGGTCGGTACTCTCCGCCGGGGCAAAGGCGTCGGTGCTGTCCCAGGGAACGAATGAGGCGATTCTCGGTGAGCCCGACCACCGACAGGCGGCCGCCGCTATGGTAAGCGCTCTACTGGCGATAACCGCGGGCCTGATCGTTCGCCGGGCCCGTAGCTGAACCGGAAGATCCCGCCCGTCCTGGGCGTATCTCCGCGCCCCAATCGAGCGAGGACAAATCTATGGACTGGCGATGAGCAGCGCAACCGAGCAACTGGGCGAGACGATCGCGGTCTACAACGACGCCTGGAATGCCCACGACCTGGTCCGGATCGGCGCGATGCACGCGCCGGACATGGTGTTCGAGAACCACACCGCCGGCGAGCGGGCGGAGGGCGAGGAGGCGCTCGCGCACATCGCTGGCATCTTCGAGGCCTGGCCCGACATCCACTTCGAGACACGCAGGCTCTACGTGCGCGAGGATCTCGTGGTGCAGGAGTGGACCGCCACGGCGACCCACGTGAAGCCACTGAGCCGTGGTGAGATCGTGGCCGAGCCGTCGGGCAAGCGCATCGAATGGAATGGTATGGACGTGATCCCGTTCGAGGACGGCAAGGTAAAGCGCAAGGACGTCTACTCGGACTCCGTGTCGATCCTCCGTCAGGTCGGACTGCTGTGATCGAAATGTGTACGCCTATTTCACGGAAGCATTATCCATCGCCGCGGCCAGTATCGCGATCACGCTCGTAGGCCGCAACTTCATCTTGCCAATTTCCTCGCACGCGGGAAGACGCAGCGGCGATGCCCCGCAACGGCTATGACCTGATGAGTATGCACACATACATGAGGTTGCAGGAGGTGGATGTCCAGGCTCTGGATGCCGCGCGTCTGGAGTCCCTGATCGGCGCTGAGCGGATGGCCCGCTACGAGCAGGTGGCGGATGAGACACACGCAGCGCTCTCCGGACACGCTGTGCTGAACGTCAACTCGACGGCAACCGGGGGTGGTGTCGCGGAGATGCTGCAGACGCTTCTGGCCTACGTCCGCGGGGCGGGCATCGATGCGCGCTGGCTCGTGATCCAGGGCGACCCCAAGTTCTTCGCGATCACCAAGCGGATTCACAATGGGCTCTACGGCTCTCCAGGCGATGGCGGCGAGCTTGGCGCGGCGGAGAGGAGCCACTACGAGCGGGTTCTGCGTGCAAACGGCGAGGAGCTGCTCGCCGTGATCCGGTCTGGCGACGTGGTGCTGATCCATGACCCGCAGCCGGCGGGGCTCGTGGAGGCGGTCAAGCGCGCGGGCGCCGTCGTGGTGTGGCGCTGCCATCTGGGGCGCGACGAGCCCAACCAGTGGACTGAGCGTGCGTGGGAGTTCCTGCGCCCGTACCTGCGGGAGGCGGATGCCTATGTGGTCTCGCGATCAGCCTTTACACCACCGTGGGCGGAGCCCGGCAGGACGCATGTGATCCCGCCGTCGATCGATCCGTTCTCGGCGAAGAACGAGCCGATGTCACGCCGCAATATCCGCCTGGCGCTGAGCTACGTCGGCCTGCTCGACGGCGAGGACAGTCCGCCGGTGGTTCCGTTCGCGCGGCGGGACGGCTCGCCGGGACGAATCAACCGGCACGTCGACATCCTGCAGAGCGGACCGCCCGCTCCGGTCAGCGCGCCGCTGGTGATCCAGGCTTCGCGCTGGGATTACATGAAGGACATGGCCGGCGTGATGGAGGCGTTTGCAAAGCACCTCGACCCCGCGCTCGGGGCGCATCTGGTGCTGGCAGGGCCGGCCGTGACCGGGGTCGCGGACGACCCCGAGGCCGCTGAGGTCTACAACGATTGTGTCGACCGGTGGCGCGAGCTGCCGCACGCGATCCGCGGTCGCGTCCACCTTGCGTGTATGCCGATGGCCGACCCCGACGAGGCCGCGGCGATCGTGAACGCGCTGCAGCGGCACGCGAGCGTCGTGGTGCAGAAGAGCCTGGCTGAGGGCTTCGGCCTGACCGTCGCCGAGGCGATGTGGAAGTCGCGACCGATCGTCGCAAGCGCCGTCGGCGGGATCAGCGATCAGATCACCGACGGCGAGCACGGGCTGCTGATTGGAGACCCGCACGACCTCCGCGCCTGCGGCGCCGCGGTCGAACGGTTGCTGCGCGACCCGCTCCAGGCGGCACGCCTCGGCAACAACGCCCGCACGCGAGCCGCAGCCGAGTTCCTCGGCGACCGCCACCTCGACCAGTACGGCCAGCTCTTCGCGCGGCTTCGCTGACCGGCGGCGGCAACGACGCGAGCCGCCTTGGGGGACGGCGAGCATCGCGAGCGAGATCGGCAGCATCGTGGATTACTACGGGTCGGGCTCGTGCGGTGCTACCGATGGCAGCCGGCGATTGGCGGCGTAGCCTGCCGGCGATGGGGGACCCGCTCACAGCACTGGACGCGACATTCCTCGAGCTCGAGCAGATGGACGAGGGCGCGACGATGCACATCGGCGGTGTGATGGTCTTCGATCCACCACCGGACGGATCTTTCCCCACGCTCGAGGCGGTCCGCGTGAACCTGGTTTCGCGTCTGACTCTGCTGCCGCGCTATTCCCAGCGGCTCTCCTCGGAGCGGACCGGCGGACTGGCGTGGCCGCGCTGGCAGGAGGATCCCCAGTTCGACATCCGCAACCACGTGCGCCGCGCCGCGCTGCCCGCGCCGGGCGGCGACGCCGAGCTGTGCGAGTGGGCGGCGGATTACTTCTCGCATCGCCTGGATCGCACGCGCCCGCTCTGGGAGATCGTGCTGGTCGAGCGGCTCGAGCGCGGTCGCTGGGCGCTGGTCACCAAGACGCACCACTCGCTCGTGGATGGGGTTGGGTCGGTCGATGTGGTGCACCTGCTGCTCGACGTCGAGCCGCCCGTACCTACCGCTGGGGCCCAGCCGGCGGCGCAGGGGACGGGCTCGCCGTGGCAGGCCCTCCCGCACCCGCCGGACGCGGTTGTGGACATCGCGAGGACAGGCGCCCGCGCGGCGGCCACCGGTGTCCACGCGGCGCTGCATCCTCGCGAGGCACTCAAGAGGTCTCGCTCGCTGGCCGAGCTGTTTGTGCGCGATGAGCTCCTCGGCGCGCCCCACACCAGCATCAACGTCCCGATCGGCGCGACGCGCCGTTTTGGGATCGTGCGCGTCTCGCTGCTCGAGCTGAAGGCCATCAGGCGCGAGCTCGGAGGCTCAGTCAACGACGTCCTGCTGGCGGCGTGCGCCGCCGGTCTGCGGCGCCTGCTGCTCGCGCGTGGCGAGTCGCCCCCGCGCAAGGGCCTACGCGCGATGGTCCCGATGAACGTCCGCGACGCCTCGGAGGCGCTCGCACTGGGAAACCGCGTCAGCTCGCTGTTCGTGGAGCTCCCTGTCGCCGAGCCCGACGCGCTGGCGCGATTGCGCAAGGTCGTCGAGCGCACGCGCAGACTGAAGTCCTCGGGCGCGGCGCTCGGTGCCGCCACGATGCTCGATCTCGCCGCGCTCGCCCCGCCGCTCCTGCACGCGCCAATCGCGCGTTCGCTGTACGCGACGCGCCTGTTCAACGTGACGATCACCAACGTACCGGGACCCCGGATGCCGCTCCACGCGTTCGGTGCGGCGCTGCGTGAGGTCTATCCACTCGTCCCGCTCGCGGCACAGCACGCCGTGGGAATCGCGATCTTCTCCTACAACGGAGGCGTCGTGCTTGGCCTCAGCGCGGACTGCGACTCCACCCCCGACCTCGGCATCCTCGTCGAGGGAGTGGAGGAAGGCTTCGCCGAGCTGCACATGCTGCTCCCGTCCGAAGCGCGGAGGCCGCCGGCGAAGCTCAGGCCCCCAAAGCCCGGGTCCACGACTGCATCGAGAGCCTCCACAACACCCGCAGGCGCCACAGCGCCCTGACATGCTCAACGCGCGCGCGGGGTAGTGTTGTGGGTGCAATGCAGCGGAGACGGACATCGATTCTCGCCGTCACCTTGGTGCTTGGTGCCGTTCCGGCGCCTGCGCTCGCGCTCCGGCGTGCCGCCCAGGTGCGTCCGCGCGCCTTTGCTTCGTGCGCGCGCCTCGTGGGCTACGAGCGGACCCATTTCGCCGTCACCCACGGCGTGCCCGAGACCTCGCCGCGACCGCTGTCCGAACCCTCGATCGCAGCGCCGTCCCCACCGGGCAGCGCGAGCCCCCCGACGGCGGCGGCGCCCGTCGAAAACGCGGGCACCACCGTCAGCGGAACCTCCTTCTCCACGACCAACAACCAGGAGCCGGGCATCGAAGAGCCGGATATCGTCAAGACCGACGGGTCCACCATCTTCACCGTCGAGCAGGGCACGCTGTACGCGGTCCTCGCCGCCGGCCCGGCTCCTCGCCTGGCCGGCTCGCTTGCGCTCGGCGGCACCGGCTACGGGGCGCAGCTGCTGCTGCGCGGCAGCCGCCTGTTGGTGATCTCTCCCAGCCAGGCGCCGCCGATCGTCGTCGGCGTCGCGGTACCCGCGCGCCCGGCCGCTGTCGGCGGCCGATCGTCTGCGCTCTCCCGCATCGCCCCCGTCGCGCCCGCTCCGTCGCCGTCGCTCGCGCTCTCGCCGTCGCCCGCGCTTTCCCCGTCGCTCGTGCGCTCCCCGTCGATCGCTCCCTCCCCCTACTACTACGCCGCCACCACCACGATCACCGAAGTCGACGTCCACGATCCTGCCGCCATGACCGTGGCGCGCACGATGACCGTAGAAGGCACGTTCGTGGACGCCCGTCAGAACGGCGCGACCGCGCGGCTGGTGTTCTCCTCGGCGCCCCGCGCGATCGCGACCCCGGCGCTGCGCGCACACGCGTCGGGGTGGGTCCCCGCTCGGCGCTTCCACAGTTTCATCACGGGCCACCGCTACACGCGCCCGCTCGCAGCATGCTCGGCTGTGCGCCGGCCCGCGCAGTTCTCGGGCGTGGGCATGCTGTCGATTCTCACGATCGACCTCGACCGCGGTCTGTACGCGACCGACAGCACCGCGCTGATGGCCGACGCACAGGTCGTCTACGGGTCCAGCAGCAGCCTGTACGTGGCAACACAGAGGTGGATCGACCCGCTGACGCCGGCGAGGAACGTGCCGAGCTCCCCGGAAACCGTGATCGATCAGTTCGACGCCACCAACCCCGACCACACCGCGCTGACCGCCTCCGGGGAGGTTCCCGGCTACCTGCTCAACCAGTTCTCGCTGTCCGAGTACCACGGGTACCTGCGAGTGGCGAGCACGAGCCGCCCGATCTGGTGGAACGCGACGCAGCCGCCGCCCAGCCAGAGCTACGTGACGGTGCTCGCCGATCGCGGCGGCGTGCTGGCAGCGGTCGGCCAGGTCTCGGGCCTGGGCGCCGGTGAGCAGATCTACTCCGTGCGCTTCATCGGCGACGCCGGCTACGTGGTCACGTTCAAGCGCGTCGATCCGCTCTACACGATCGACCTGAGCTCACCCTCCTCACCACGCGTCGCCGGACAGCTGGAGCTCGAGGGGTACTCGGCCTACCTGCATCCCGTCGCTGAAGGACTCCTGCTCGGAATCGGACAGGAAGTGGGGCCAGGAAACGAGCCGTCCGGTGCGCAGCTCGAGCTTTTCGATGTCTCAAACCCCGCCGCGCCGCGGTTGCAGGCGCGCACGACGCTCGGCAGCGGCTCCTCATCGCTGGTGCAGTACGACCACCACGCGTTCCTGTTCTGGCCCCCCACCGCGCTCGCCGTGCTGCCCGTCTCGATCTACCCAACGACCCCCATCTCCGTGCCGCCCACCCCGCAGCCGCTGCCCGCGGCCGGCGCCAGCGGCGGGCCGGCGTCGACGGTGGAACCCACCGGCGGGTTCGTCGGAGCGATCGGCTTTCGCATCGATCGCTCCGGCATCGCGGAGGTCGCGCGGATCGCCCACGACCCGGTCAATGGCGCAAGCCCGCAGATCGACCGCTCGCTCGTGATCGGCCAGCAGCTGTTCACCGTCTCAAGCGAGGGGGTGATGGCCTCGAGCCTCGCCACGCTCGCACGCCAGGCCTTCGTGACGTTCCCCTCGCCGCCGCCCGCGGGCGGCGGAACCACCTCCTCGCCGCCCGGCGCGCCATCCGGCTGACCCACCATTTGCCCGATCGGCCACACGGAAGACCTCGGCTTCGCTGGCCCCGAGACCGAGGTCGTGCTCGACGCCGTCGGCTCCCAGCGGGCGGCGCTCGTCGGTGCCGGGGGAGGCGGCCCTCTGGCCGCCCTCTTCGCGGCGACCCCGGGCGCACGCTACGTCGAGGTGCCTTCGGGCTTGGCGGAACCCGACGCGGTCGCGGGCGCGTTCGCGGAGTTCCTCACGGGAGCTCGGCCGGCGCTGCCCAGCGACCGCGTGCTCGCCACGGTGCTGTTCACCGACATCGTCGACTCCACCCGCCACGCGGCCGCGATGGGCGATCGTCGCTGGCACGAGATCCTCGATGAGTACGATGCGGCCACCGCCGGTGCGCTCGCGGACTTCCGCGGCCGACAGGTCAAGACGACCGGCGACGGCACGCTGGCCACCTTCGACGGCCCCGCCCGCGCGATCCGCTGCGCCATTGCCCTCTCCGACGCGGTCGATCGGCTCGGCCTGCAGATCCGCGCCGGGCTGCACACCGGCGAGATCGAGACCCGCGGCGAGGATGTCGCGGGCATCGCCGTGCACATCGGCCAGCGGATCTCCGCCCTCGCCGGACCCGGCGAGGTCCTCGTCTCGCGGACCGTCAAGGATCTCGTCGCCGGCTCCGGGCTCACGTTCACCGACCGCGGAACCCACGAGCTCAAGGGCATCCCCGAGGAGTGGCAGGTGTACGCCGCCGAGCGCTGAGACCCAGGAGCGAGAGTGTGCATGACGTCGACGCAGACGACCGCTCCGGACGAGCAAGACGCGTCCGCGTTTGCCCCTCGGCACACGCCTGCATCCACCGGCGAATGCGGGCGTGCGGGCTCGGCTGCGTTGGGCGCGTGGAAATCGTCCAAAGCAGTCCTGCGCCACGAGGCGCTATTCAACCGGGTGGGATGAAAGGACCCACCTCCGGCCGCCGTAATGGCCGGGAGAAGCTGAGGGGCAGTCTGATGCCGGAGGTGCGGTGGAGGGCGGGAGCAGCCCTTGACGATTGAGCAGCGGTCCGCCGCCAGCGGGCCGGGTGCGGTAGCGAGGCAGAAAGGTGTAGGAGACGAACCAGTGTCAGAAGCCCCGATACAGGACGGCAGCCCCGAAACTGGCGGCTATGGGCTGTTGGGATGCTCGATCCTCGTTTGCGTT
>JBIOEY010000030.1:0-19254 GCA_044446505.1 Solirubrobacterales bacterium | reverse complement strand
CCACCACCTGCATCCCCTCCCGCACCGTCCCCGCGCGGCGCACCATCTCCTCCCACTCCCCCCGCCACGCCGCGCACGCGATCGCGCCGTGCGCGTCGCGCAGCTCGAAGTACACCCGCGCTCGTGACGGGCGCAGGTCCGCCAGCTCGCCCACGATCTGCACCCGCGCGAACTCCCTCAGCCGCGCGCGCAGCGCCACCGCGTACTCCCCCACCCCGAACGGGCCCGCCAGCGCGCTGCCCGGAATTCCCGCCGGCCTGGGGGCGGACGGCGAGAGCGTGTCGTTGGCGGCCATCCAACGCAGCATAGATAGCCGCTAGGATCGATTTTCCCATGGCTCGTGCCCGCTCCCGCAAGCGTCGTCCCGCCGGCGCCAGAGGGGCACCCGGCGCCGGACGGGCACCGGCAGGCGCGAGCGGCGCCGCGAGCGGCGATGCCGGCGTGGCGAGCCCCCGCGTGGCGAGCGCCCCCAAGGCGGCAGCGTCGTCCAAGGCGACCCCTGCCCCGAAGAAGGCCCGCACGCCGCGCGAGGGCACAGGCGCGTCCGCCGGCTCCGGGAGGGTCCGCGCCTCACCGACCGCTCCCACCTACGGGGAGCGCCCGCCCGCTCCCTGGCACCCGCTACCGATCTCCGAGCTGCTGATCTTCGTGGGCGCGATCGGCGCCGCGCTGGGGCTCAGCAAAGTGGGCCACGGACTCTCCAGCGGCGGGCCCGCGCTGCTCGCCGGCATCGGCGCGGTGGCGATCGGCACGGTCGAGGTGACCCTCCGCGAGCACCGCAGCGGGTATCGCTCGCACACCACGATGCTCGCCCTCCTGGTGGTGCTCGTCTTCGACTCCCTCGTGGTGCTCGGGCTCTCCGCGATCACCACTTTGCCGCGGCTGTTCGAGGTGGGCCTGCTCGCCGTCGACGTAGCGCTGTTCGCGCTGCTCTTCAAACTGCTCCGCGCGCGCTTCCTCGACGCGCGGCACGCGCGGGTGCTCAGGGAAGGGTGAGCGAGGGCGAGGGCTGCTCCTCCAACGTCGCGTCCCCGACTCCCCACGGCGGCCCGCCAGGGAGCGGACCGGTGACCTGGTGGGCAGCGACTTGGTGGGATCCGGGAACGTCTCCGTCCACGCGGTTGTCCCTGCCCAGGATCAGCACCGGGTCGCCGCATATCTCGAGCAGTCGCGAGAACGTGCGCGTGCCGATGTGCGGCTCGAGCGCCGTGCGCGGGTCCGGCTGCGCCAGCGGTCCATCCGCGTCGGAGTCGATGTCCGAGGTGAACACGATCGAGCGCCGCTCCTCGTAGCGCGCGTTGACGATCAGGTAGAGCTGCTCCAGTACCCACTCCGTGGGGCGCACCACGCGCAGGTCCTCGATGTGCAGCAGATCCACCCCCGCGAGCGTCGCGATCACCTCGTCGGTGGTTTCGCGGCTGTCCGAGTCGAAGGTCGCGCGGATCCGGTTCAGGAGCGCCACCGCGTTGAAGCTCAGCACCGAGTGCTGCGTCTGGGCGGCGGTGGCGGCGATCATGTAGCCCAGGGTCGTCTTGCCCGTGCCCGTGTGCCCCATCAGCCACAGGCCCCGGCCCTCCGTGAGGTTCGCGTGGATGTCCGTGCAGAAGCGCCTCACCCGGCGCACCGAGTCGCCGTTCAGGGGGTCCCGCGCGAGCTGCGTGAGCGGATGGCGCTCCCACGAGAGGTTCATGTAGCGGCGCGGCACCCGATCGCGCAGCCGGTGCGCCCGCGCGTTCGCCACGCGCTGCGCTCGGCAGGCGCAGTCCCGCGCGGTGTTCGTCTGCTCGTCGATCTCGAAGCCGCTGCCGTCGCAGATGTCGAGCGGGCAGCGCGGGGAGTCGGTCAGCGGGCTCTGGCGAGGGTGGCGCAGCGGGGGTTGGGGCATGTGCGTCTAGTCAAGCAAGCGCTCCGGCGCCACGGAGGGCAGAACGTGCATCTTCCAGTCTTTTTCGCCCGTCTCCCCCCGCGTCTCCCCGATGAGCCCGAGGCGCTCCAGGCGCGCGATCTCGCGCTCGCCTTCCACCCGCGCGGGATGGCCGGGGGGGAGGCCCGCGATCAACCGCGCGATCCGTTCGCGCAGCTGCAGGGCGAAGTGCGGGGTGGAGGCGCCCATCAGCTGGCGCACGTCCTCCACGCTCACCTCGTGCTCGCGCGAGCGCTCCAGGCGGTCGGGGTCCTCGGCTTGGCTCATCGTGGGGTCCTCGTGGAGGCGGATGTCAAGCGATCTCCTTCGTCAAGGTGTCGCGGCGGGTTCGGGCGTCGAGGCAGGTGCGGTGGGGGTGCCCGTCGCTGTGGGGGAGGTGGCTGTGCTCGAGGAGCCGACCGGGGCGATCTCGAGCATCGCGTCCAGTTCGGCCTGCACGGTGGCCGCGATCGCGCCTCCGTCGCCGATCAGCCAGCCGTGATTGTAAGCGCCCCGCACGGCGGGGTATTCCGATTCTGGAGCCGCGCTGTAGCCGGGCCGGATGTCGCTCAGGTATTCGCTCAGCACCGGAGGGATCAGGTCTGGCCGTTCGAGTAGCAGCAGCGGCGCATAGTCGCCGCTCGCCGACAGCGGCGCCGCGGCCGGCGCGTCGAGCGGACGCGAGGCGTTGGCGAACACCAGGCCATGCCCCGGCTGTTCGACGTCCCAGCCGAAGGCTCCGTCGGAGAAGCGCGCCACGGCGATTGCGTTGTCGGCTGGGTCTTCCCCGCCCGTACCCGGCCCCCCGGAGGAGCCGGCGGCGCTCGGCCCGGCGTAGATGCGGTGCACCGAACCGAGGTGGGCCAGTTCGGCGAGCACCGCATGGCTCACCGCCGCCGGGGGGCCGATCGCGTAGATCGTGGGATGGTGCAGGTGCGCGAGCAGCCTCCGCGTCGCCCGCGGGATGCCCGCGCCGCTCACCGGCAGGATCGGGGCGCCCGACTCCGCCGCGAGACCCGCGGCGGGCATCGCCAGCGCCTTCGGTCCGTCTTCGCCGACCACGATCACCCGACGGGGGGCGCTGCCCTGGGTGGTCGCCACCAGCCGCTCGATCTGCGCCGCCAGCACCGCCGGGCCGTTCGCCGGCTCGGTACCGCCGGGGCCGCCGCCCGCCGGACCGCCGCTTCCTGTGGTGCCGCTTCCTGTGGTGCCGCTTCCTGTGGTGCCGCTTCCTGAGGGGCCGCTTCCTGTGGTGCCTCCGCTGCCCGAGGGGCCACCGCCCGATCCGCCGCCGCCCGGAGGAGTGCTCAGCACGCGCGTGCGATAGCCCGCCGGGGCCGCCGAGGTGCCGATCTCGATCACCTGGGCTCCCCCCAGCAGCGCGGCGCCCGTCGGCTTCAGCGCCGCCAGCGCCTGCGCGGAGAGCGCAGGCAGGGAATCCCCTTCGCTATACAGCAGCGGCGCGTGCAGCGGAGCGCTCGCCAGCGCCGCCACAGCAAGCGCTGCGGGCCAATTGCGGTCGTCCACGAGCACCACCGCCTGCGGGCGCGTCGCCGGCGTGAGCCCGGGGTTCGTCGCGAGCGCCACCGCTGCCGCATTCGCGACCGGGTTCGCGCCACCCAGCCGAGTCGTGTTCTTCGTGGCCAGCCCGCTTGCCGCCAGCTGACCCGTCCCCGCCACCGTCGTGACCGCCGCCCCGCGACCCTGGCCTTCGCTGGGCAGCGACTTGCCGCACCCCGCGAGCACCGCGCCGAGCAGGAGCGCCAGGGCGAGTGCGCGCAAGGAGTCGTGGCGGGCGAGCATGGCCGGGCACATTAGACGATGCCCACAAATTCCCGGCATTTGCGGGAAAAACGTGGGAAATGCGGTGCATGTCGTGCATCCGTCATTGCGCTTTGCTAGGGTTCCGCCGCGAACGCCGAATCCATGGCCAGATGCCATGGAACGGGGGACCCAGGTTGTTGGGGCGAATCCCACGGTGAAGCCGTGGGAAGCGCAGGCTCTTTTAGCGCTAGCCCGTCAGCTAACCCCGCAGGCCAACGAAAGAGGAAGTTGTTTTGCGGGTACGAGCCCTCGGCTCAACGCTATTCAGCTTGGCAGTTCTGGCTACCGTGGCCCCCGCCACGGCCCCGGCCCGTGGCACAGCCAAAGTCTCCGGGGGCACCTCCGTCGCCTCGTCGACCGCGGCGAGCGCGACTTCGCCGACTACGGCTGGGGGCGCCACTCCCACCACCGCAGGCGCGCCGGCGACGAAACCGAGCGTGCACACCGCCCCGATCGCCGCGCGCACCGCGAGCCTCGCCTACAAGGGCCCGGTCTACGAACGGACCGCCACCGGCCAGGTAGTCCCCTACGCGCCCCCGCCGCCGGCCGGCCAGGTCAACGGCGCCACCGGGGGCAGCTCCGTGGAGCTCGTGGGGAACGCCAAGCCCGAGCTGCTCGTCCCCGGCGTGACCGCGCGCTACGTGAACGGGCTCGCCGCCGCACCGATGTCCGCGCCGGTGTCGGTGCAGGAGATCGTCTGGACGGGCAACCAGATCATCGGCCTGCCCTACATCTACGGCGGGGGCCACGCCTCCTTCGTCTCGCCCGGGTACGACTGCTCCGGCACGGTCTCCTTTGCGCTGCACGGCGCGACCCTGCTCTCGACTCCAATGGACTCCTCGGAATTCATGGGTTGGGGTGGCCACGGCATCGGGCAGTGGGTCACGGTCTTCTCCAACCCCGAACACGCCTACATGACCGTGGCGGGGCTGCGTCTGGACACGAGTGCCGCCGACGACCCCTCCAACCAGCAGGGTCCCCGCTGGCGTCCCCTGCGCTCGGAGAACCACGGCTACGTGCGGCGCCACCCGGCGGGGCTGTAGGCGGGCTCGCTGACCGGCGGGCTGTTGGGGGACTCGCCGACCGGTGGCTGTGGGCGGACTCGCGACCGGGCTGTGGGCTCTCACGCCGAGCGGGGATCCAGATCGGGCCGGGCCTCGGCGGCCGGCAGCTGGGTGGGTGCCGGGTCGGCAACCGCGGCGCGTAGGCTACGCTTGAGCTTGCCCCGTATCGCCCACAGCAGACGATCTCAGGAGGAACGCAATGGCCGGCTTGACCGGGCGCATGTCAACCGTGGTGAAGGCGAAGGTCTCCAAGCTCCTGGACAAAGCCGAAGATCCCGCGGAGACCCTCGACTACAGCTACCAGAAGCAGGTCGAACAGCTGCAGAACGTCAAGAAGGGGATCGCCGACGTGGTCACCGCGAAGAAGCGCCTGCAGATGCAGGAGACCACGATGCAGCAGCAGGTCGTCAAGCTCGACACCCAGGCCCGCCAGGCGCTCTCCGGCGGCCAGGAGGATCTCGCGCGCCAGGCGCTCGAGCGCAAGAACGTCGTGCAGACCGAGCTGCAGTCGCTCGACACGCAGGTCGGCGAACTGGAGGAGCAGCAGCAGAAGCTGACCGACTCCGAGCAGAAACTGCGCGCGAAGATCGAAGCGTTCCGCACCAAGAAGGAGGTCATCAAGGCGCAGTACTCGGCCGCCGAAGCCCAGGTGAAGATCTCCGAAGCCGCGACTGGCGTGGGCGAGCAGATGGCCGACGTCGGCCTCGCGATGCAGCGCGCGGTGGACAAGACCGAAAACATGAAGGCCCGCGCCAACGCCGTCAGCGAGCTCGAAGCCGCGGGGACCTTCGACGACATCACCGCGCTCGGCTCCGGCGAAGACGATATCGACCGCCAGCTCAAGCAGCTCTCGAGCTCCTCCGCGGTGGACGACGATCTCGCCAAGTTGAAGGCGGAAATCGGTGGCCCGCCCGGCGGTGGCGCCGCGCAGATCCCCGCGCCCGGTGGGGCGGGCGGGGCTGCGACCGCCGAGGCGCCAGACGCGCACGAGGCGCCGGCCGAGGGGGGCCAGGGATGATCGTGCGCATCTCCGGCGAGGACCAGTACCGCCTCGACGGCATGAACGGGCGCCTCAACGAGCTCGACAACGCGGTCGTCGCCGCGGTCGAGACCGGCGACGAGCAGCGCTTCCGCAGCGCCTACGACGAGTTGCTCGCGTTCGTTCGCGCCCACGGCACGCCCCTCGCCGAGGAAGAGCTTGAGGGCTCCGATCTGATCCTCCCCCCGCCCGACATCTCGCTCGCCGAGGCTCAGAGCGAGTTCACGGGCGCGGGGCTCATACCGGATTGACGGAGGGGGCGCCCGAAAGAGGGGTGCGCGCTTGCGAGTGCCAACCTGTCTTGCTCAAGGCTGTGCCGCGAGCGAACCGGTGAGTTCCCCCGCCCGCTCTGCCTGCTCGTGCTCGAAGGCAGGGGCCATCTGCTCGAGCGCTGCATCGTCGAGTCCAATCTCCTGGGCCGTTGTACGCCAACGGCTCGTGGCCTGTACCACGTCGTGCAGCACGGCGCGCGCCCGCTCGCCGCTCAAGCGGAAGTGCTCCGCAACGTCCACCAGCATGTCGATGCGGGCGGCGGTGCTGGCGTAGTCGATCGCGGTGCTCAGTTCCTTCGGTCCGGGTTCCGGGTTCGGGTTGAGGTCGAAGGCGGGGGAGAGAGACCAGCTGGCGGTGCTGGCCCGCACGAAGCCGTGGTTGCGTAGGTGGTCATCGGTGTTCGAGATGAGAATCGAGAAGGCGATCCTCCGCCACAGCTGACATAGATCCTCCCCGGCGCTTGGGGAGTGTCGTTCGATTACGTCGGCGACGTCCAGGTAGCTGCCCGGCTCGCCCGCAGCGGCCTCGAGCATTGTCATAGCGCTGACGTATCCCACGCGCTCCGTTCCCCTGCGGTCGAAGCGATCGACGATCAGCACCGTCCTTCCGGCGATCGTGTGCAGCCTCCTGCGCGGGACTGTGATTCTGGCCTCCTCCGCCAGTCTCAGGGCAACCCCCTCCCAGCGGATCACGTCCCAGCCGTCCTTGGCAGGACTGGGGAACTTCGCGATCGCCAAGCGGGAGTCCACGTCCAGCACGTGGGCTTTCGGCCGCGCTCCTCCGAGTGAGCTGCCACCGCGCAGCAGCGCCCTGAGCTCGGCCGCGCTCGCTTCGTCACGCTCGAGTCGCTCCGCCGCGCCGAGCAGATCGGGGAGGTCGAGGAGTTGTGGGACTCCCCCTCGCTCGTCGGCCAGGAACGTCTCGCTCTCGGGTTCGCGGAAGCGCAGCGCGCCCTGGCGCAGGTCGTCGCGCACACCGAGCAGGTACTGGATCTCGCCGAAGCTCCGTTCTGCTCCGCCTTCGCGGCGGACCCGCTCTCGCTCCGCGCGGTGGATGAGCGTGCGTCCCCAACGGTCCGGCGCGCAATCGGAGAAGGCCCCGAAGATTGCCCGACCGGCTGGGGTCTGCTGGGTCCCGGCAACGAGCGGCAGCGCGGGATCCAGCTCGTAAGCGTCGTGCCTCGCGAGGTAGTTGGTCGCATAGGCGAAGGTCGCCGACTCGGCGGCGCGGCGGCGGTGCGACCACAGCCGGCCGGCGAGGACATCCTCGCCGGCGATCTGGACGAGAACCTCGACTGTGATCTCAGCCATCGCCGTAGCTGGTCAGGTTTCGAGGCCGCACGCGCTGTGGCAGCCGCTCGTCGGAGCGCAGCCTGCCGATATCGCTCTCGTATGGATCGAGCGCCTTGGGAAGGCTCTCGAGGATTCCAAGCGCACGGAGGATCAACAGCAGGTTTCCAATGCTCACGCCCCCGTCGCCGTGCTCCATGCGGATCAGGGTGTCGCGCGATACGCCGGAGCGATCGGCCAGCTGGGCCTGCGTCAAACCGCGCAGCTTGCGCCACGTGGTGAGGTCATCCGCCAGTTGACCGAGCGCGCGGCGGACTGTCGGTGGCAGGGGGTACGCCGACCGAGCAAGACGTTGGGTTCCCAACTTATGCTGCATATGGCAAACACTATAGCGCTTTGTATGGGCAATATCAGTCTTTATGAATGCAGCAAAGCGAGTTAAATCGGAATCCCCCACAACGGGAACCACCGCTCCAGTTCGGGCTCCATCGGCAGTTCGCCGCCCATCTGCGCCTTGATCTGCAGCTCGCGCTCGGTTGAGCGTTCCTGAGAGCCGCCGGCGGGCACGAACGGGTACCAGAACCCGCGCTTGTAGTTGTAGATGAAGTAGATCCGGCGCTTTTTTTCATCGCGGAAGGCGAACACCGCGCACAGCAGCCGCTCCCCGTGGCCGCCCATCTCGATTGAGCTGGATACGGCGTTGATGCCGACTGCGAGGTCTTCGACGCTGGGGGCGCCCTCGGGGTTGCGCAGCACCATCCAGCGGTAGCCGAAGTCGTCGTCCTGGGTGGCGACCTGGGTGCCGGTCTCGCCGCCGGTGGCTTTCACCACTTCCTCCATTTCGCGGATCGTCGCTTCGAACTCGCTCGTGGCGAGCGGCTGGAAGACGATCGCGGCGGCGCCCGCGGGGTCGATCTGGTGCTCGGTCTGGAGCGCGATGTAGGCGGTGGCGATCGCGAACAGGCGATCGGGCGCGGGCCCCTTGACCTGGTGGCGGCCGGTGAGGGCGTCGAGCAGGCCCACGGCTAGGCGGTGCCCTGCAGCTGGGACTCCAGCCGCTCCAGCGCCGCGAGGCGCTGCTCCAGCGGGGGGTGGTCGGCGAACAGGTTCATCATCGACTTCTTCGCGCGCGCGGGCACGATGAAGAAGGCGCTCATCCCTTCCGCAGTGCGCAGGTCGCGGCTGGGGATGCGCTCCATCGTGCCGCTGATCTTCAGCAGCGCCGAGGCGAGCGCGGAGGGGCGCCCGGTGAGCACCGCGGAGCCGCGGTCGGCGGCGAACTCGCGATAGCGCGAGAGCGCGCGCAGCAGCAGGAAGGAGACCGCGTACACCGCCATCGCCACCATGATCACGATCACCACGTCCTCCTCGCCTTCGTCGTTGCCGCCCCCCCCGCCGAAGCCCCCGCCGAAGAAGAAGCCGAACTGCACGATGATCGAGGCGAGCGTCGCGAAGAAGCTCGCCAGCGTCATCACCATCACGTCGCGGTTGACCACGTGGGTGAGCTCGTGCGCCATCACCCCTTCGAGCTCCGCGGGGGAGAGCAGCTCGAGGATGCCCCGCGTGGCGCACACCGTGGCGCCCTTCTGGGAGCGTCCCATCGCGAAGGCGTTGGGCATCGGGTTCTCCATCACGCACACCCGCGGCTTGGGCAGGTCCGCCTGCACGCACAGCCGCTCGATGAGCCCGTGCAGCTCGGGCTCCTCCGCGGGCGCCACCTCTTTGACGCCCATCATCCCCATCGCGATCTTGTCGGAGGTGAACAACTGCAAGCCGAGCAGCGCCAGCGCGACCACGAGGATCGTTACTCCGCCCGCTCCCACCGCGATCAGCACGCCGACCAGCACCGCGTAGACGAGGCCCAGCAGGAACAGCGTCAGCAGCATCCGAGCCTGCAGGCCCGTGTCCCTGCCGAAGGCCGAGCGGCTCCTCTTGGTGGCGGTTGCCATGAGAAGGCGATTGTCGCAGAAGCGGATTGCGGTTCCCTAAAGGGCACCCTCACGCGGGCGCGGGCCTCGGCGAAGCGCGAGCCCTGTGGGTGGGAGGCGTGAGCCCGGGTGGGTGGGCACCGGATAACCCCTAAAGTGGCCGTCTGTGAAACCGACCTTCGACGTCCTCGGCCTCTCGATCAAGAGCTTCGGGGTGGTCTTCGCGCTCGCCTTCCTCGCGTGCGGACTGCTCATCGCGCGGCGGTTGCGCGAGCTCGGCAAGCCGGTGGACTGGGCGTACGAGATCGTCTTCGCGGCGCTCGCCGGAGGACTCATCGGTGCGCGGGTGTACTTCGTGATCCAGAACTACCATCAGGTCGAGCACGACCTCCTGGGCAGCATCTTCTCCGGCTCGGGCCTCGTGTGGTACGGCGGCGCGATCGGCGGCGCGATCGGGGTGCTCGCGTGGATGCGCTGGCGGGGAGTGCTGGAACTGAGGATGCTCGACATGTGCGCCACCGCGCTCGCGCTGGGGTATGCGCTCGGGCGCATCGGCTGCCAGGTCTCCGGAGACGGGGACTACGGGATCCGCTCCTCGCTGCCGTGGGCGATGGGCTACCCCCACGGCACCGTGCCGACCCCCCCGGGGGTGACGGTGCAGCCGACTCCGATCTACGAGACGCTCGCGATGGGCCTTGTGGCCTACCTGCTGTGGCGCCTGCGCGACCGCGTACGCCCCGGGGTGGTGTTCGCGCTGTACCTCCTGCTCAGTGGGCTGGAGCGCTTCCTCGTGGAGTTCGTCCGCCGCAACAGCGAGGTGTTTGCCGGCCTCACCGCGCCGCAGCTGGAGAGCGTCGGATTGATGATCGTCGGCGTGGTGTGGCTTGCGCTGATGATGCGCGGGCGCGGCCTCGCCGGACTGCGGCCCGCGGGGTCCCGGACCCCGCGGGCCGCGACGGTCTGAGCCTCGATCGAGCGAACCCCCGGGGCGGCACGCGATAATCCACGGCTAGAGGGTGGCGCAGCTGGCCGAAGGCCGGCGAGCCGGGCCCCTCTTTTTCAATCCAATGGCGACGGAGACGACAACCGGCATCGCGCAGAGCCTCCAGCGGGTGTTCCCGCTGGGCAGCCGCGTGAACGAGCGCGGGCGCCTGGAGGTGGGGGGCTGCGACACGATCGAGCTCGCGCGGGAGTTCGGCACCCCGGCGTATGTGGTGGCGGAGGAGGATCTGCGCACGCGGGCGCGGGCCTTCGTCGAGGCGGGCCGCCGCGCGGGCCATGAGGAGCTGCACGTGTTGTTCGCCTCCAAGGCGTTCCCCTGTACCGCGGTGCTGCGCGCGCTCGCGGGGGAGGGCCTGTGGTGCGACGTGGCCTCGGGGGGTGAGCTTCACCTCGCGCTGCACGCGGGCTTCGCCCCGGAGCGGATCGTGCTGCACGGCAACGCGAAGTCCGAGGCGGAGCTGCGGATGGCGCTGCGCCACCGGGTGGGGCTGATCGTGATCGACAACCTCGACGAGATCGACCGCCTGGAGGCGCTGGTGGCGGAGGGGGCGCTCGACGGCGGTGGCCCCCAGCCGGTGCTGGTGCGGGCGACCCCGAACGTCAAGGGGGAGACTCACGAGAAGATCTCCACCGGCCAGGCGGACTCGAAGTTCGGCTTCGGGATGGACCAGGTGGGGGAGGCGATCGAGCGGGTGCGCGCCGTGGCGGGCCTCTCCCTGGAGGGGGTGCACGCGCACATCGGCTCGCAGCTGTTCGATCTGGAGCCCTTCCGCCGTAAGGTCGCCCAGCTCGCGCGCCTGCGGGAGCTCGGGGGCCCCGAGGGGTTCGCGACATGGGACCTCGGTGGGGGCCTGGGTGTGGCCTACACCGCGGATCAGTGCCCCCCGGCGATCGAGGAGTACGTGCGGACGCTGGTGCAGGACGCGCGCGAGCTGCTGCCCGGTCACCGGCGCCTCTTGATCGAGCCCGGCCGCGCGCTGACGGCGAACGCGGGGGTGACGCTATACACGGTGCAGAGCGTGAAGCGCAACGTCTCCACCTGGGTGGCGGTGGACGGCGGGATGTCGGACAACCTGCGCCCGATGCTCTACGGGGCGGTGTACGAAGCGCACGTCGCGGACCGCCCCGGGGGCGGCACTCCGTGCGTGCTCGCGGGCAAGCACTGCGAGTCCGGCGATGTGATCGTGCGCGAGGCGCTGCTGGAGGACCCCCGCCCGGGGGACGTGATCGTGACCCCCGCCACGGGGGCGTATGGGTATGCGATGGCGAACAACTACAACGGTGTCCCCCGCGCGCCGGTGGTCTTCTGCAATGACGGAGACGCGCGCGTGGTGGTGCGGCGCGAGACGCTCGACGATCTGATCTCCCGCAATGTCGCATAAGGCCCACCCGCCTGCGATGGCTCGTACGCGGGACTTCGCGTGCAGAGAGGCGCACGCAGGGGACTCCGCATACCGAGAGGCGCACGCCCGCGATGTCCTCTGAGCCCTTCAGGATCGGCCTGCTCGGCCACGGCACGGTGGGGTCGGCGTTCGCGACATTGCTGGAGGAGCGCGCCGCCGAGATCGAGCGCTTCAACGGCCGTGCGCCGGTGATCACCGGTGTGCTGACGCGCACGCGGGGCAACTTCGAGCAGGTGCTGGAGGGCGCGGAGCTGCTGGTGGAGCTGATCGGGGGGATCGAACCCGCGCGGGAGTACCTGCTGGCGGCGATGCGCGCCGGGGTGCACGTGGTGAGCGCCAACAAGCTGCTGCTCTCCCAGCACGGCGAGGAGCTGTTCGAGACCGCGCGCGAGCACGGCGTGCGGCTGCGCTTCGAGGCGGCGGTCGCGGGGGCGGTGCCGGTGGTGCGCGTGCTCGAGGAGTCGCTGTCGGCGACGCCGATCGAACGCATCCACGGGATCGTCAACGGCACGACCAACTTCATCCTCGGCGAGATGGACCGCGGCGGCACCTACGAGCAGGCGCTGGCGGAGGCGCAACGCCGGGGCTACGCCGAGGCGGACCCCAGCGACGACGTCAGCGGCAGGGACGCGGCGGCAAAGATGGCGATCCTCGCCCGCCTCGCGTTCGGCGCGCCGGTGCACCTCGACGACGTGCGCTACGAAGGCATCGAGCACCTACAGGCCGACGACCTGCGCTCGGCGCGCGAGTTGGGTCTCGGCCTGAAGCTGATCGGCACCGCCGAGCGCCGCGAGGGTGGGCTCTCGGTGCGGGTGCACCCGGCGTTCCTCTACGCCGGGCACCCGCTCTCGTCGGTGTCCGGGCCGTTCAACGCGGTGACCGTGGAATCCGAGACGATCACCGAGATCACGATGTCCGGACCGGGCGCCGGGGGCCGGCAGACCGCGAGCGCCGTCCTGGGCGACGTGGTGAGCGTGATGACCGGCGGCGCGCGGCCCCCGGCGCCGCCGCTGCAGATGCCGCTGCTGGGAGACGTGGAGAGCGCCTTCTACGTGCATCTCGACGTCGCCGATCGCCCCGGCGTGCTCGGCGCGGTCGCGCAGGTCCTGGGCGAGCGGGGGGCCTCGATCAAGTCGGTGCTGCAGCGGCGCGTGGGCGAGGAGGTCGTGCCGCTGACGATGGTCCTCCATCCGCTGCTCGAGTCGCGCCTGCGCGAGGCGCTGGAGCGCCTCGGCGAGCTCGACCTCGTGCGCGCCCCCCCGCGCGCGATCAGGGTGATAGAAGAGGAGTTCGGATGAGAGCCAGCCTGATCGAGCGCTATCGCGAGCACCTGCCGTTCGCGCCGGAGGACCCCGTGGTGAGCCTCTTCGAGGGCGGCACGCCGCTGCTGCCGGCGCCGGTGATCTCGGAGATGGTGGGCGCCGAGGTGCACCTGAAGCTGGAGGGGGGCAACCCGACGGGCTCGTTCAAGGACCGCGGCATGACGTGCGCGGTCTCGGCGGCGGTGCGGGAGGGCTCGAAGGCGGTGATCTGCGCCTCCACGGGCAACACGGCGGCGAGCGCCGCGGCGTACTCCGCGCGCGCGGGCCTGACCTGCGCGGTGATCGTGCCGGACGGGAAGATCGCGATCGGTAAGCTCGCGCAGACGCTGATCCACGGCGCGCGGGTGATCGCGCTGTCGGGCAACTTCGACCGGGGCCTGGAGCTCGTGCGGGAGCTCGTGGAGCGCCATCCGATCACGCTGGTGAACTCGGTCAGCGAATACCGCATCGAAGGCCAGAAGACGGCGGCGTTCGAGCTCGTGGAGGAGCTCGACGGAGGGCCGGATTTGCTGTGCATCCCGGTGGGCAACGCGGGCAACGTGACCTCCTACTGGCGGGGGTTCAAGGAGATGGGAGCGGCGCCGCGGCTGTTCGGCTTCCAGGCGGAGGGCGCGGCACCGCTGGTGCTGGGCCACCCGGTGGAGCACCCGGAGACGGTGGCGAGCGCGATCCGGATCGGCAACCCGGTGCGCTGGGAGGATGCGATGGCGGCGATGACCGACTCGCGCGGCGCGATCCGCGCGGTGAGCGACGCGGAGATCATCGCGGCGTACCGACTGCTGGCGGCCAGAGAAGGGCTCTTCTGCGAGCCGGCCTCGGCGGCGTCGGTGGCGGGCCTGCTCAAGTACGGCGCCGACGGCGCATCCCGCGTGGTGTGCGTGATGACGGGCAGAGGCCTGAAGGACCAGCAGACGGCGATCGACAACAGCAACGGCCGCGTGATCCCGTGCGCCGCGGAAACGGTGGCCCTGGAAGAAGCGGTCCTGGGTGATCCGTAGCGCGCGGCTTCGGTTGGCGCGCGGGGGCGCGCTCGTGCTCGCTCGCGGTATGGCTTCTCGCACGCCGCTGCCGTGGAGTGCCCCCCCCGCGTTTCGCGGCGGGCCGGGAGTCGCAGGGGACGGCCGCGGGTGATCCGCAGGCGGGTGGTGCGCGCGCCGGCCTCCTCGGCGAACCTGGGGCCGGGGTTCGACTGCATGGCGGCGGCGCTGGCGCTGCACCTCGATCTGGAGGTCGAGGAGACGGGGTCCTTCGCGGTGGAGTCCGAACTGCCGGTCCCGCGGGGTCGGGAGAACCTGTGTGTGCGGGCCTTCGAGCGCCTGCACCCCGCGGAGGGGTTCACGTTCCGCATCGGCTCCGACATCCCGCTCTCCGGCGGCCTTGGCTCGAGCGCGGCGGCGATCGTGGCGGGGCTGATGGCGGCCGACCACATCTTCGAGCTGGACGCCGACCTGCTCGCGCTCGCGAGCGAGCTGGAGGGCCACCCGGACAACGTCGCGGCGGTGCTGCACGGCGGCTTCGTGGTGTGCGCCGACGGGGAGGTGGCGCGCTTCGAGCCCCCCAACGGCCTGGAGGCGCTGGCGGTGGTGCCGCACGAGCCGGTGCGCACACACGCGGCGCGCGCGGCCCTGCCCGCCGAGGTGCCGCTACAGGAGGCCGTCTTCAACGTCGCCCACGGCGCGCTGCTCACACTGGGCCTCGCGAAGGGCGATTGGGACCTCGTGGCACGCGGCCTGCAGGACCGCCTGCACCAGCACCGGCGCGCCCACCTCTTCCCGCGCTCCTTCGAGCTGGCGAGCCGCGCGCGGGAGCTGGGCGCCCTGGGGGCCACCATCTCGGGTGCGGGCCCCACGGTGCTCGTGTGGTGCTTCTACGAGCAGACCGGCGCCGTGGTGGCGGCGCTCCAAGACGAGATCGAGGGCTGGGCCACGCTCCTGCGCGTCCCCTTCGAGCCGCAGGGGGCGTACGTCAGGGAGTTGTAGGCACTATAGTGTGGACATTGAGGTGGACATCTCTAGGGGACATATGGGGTCCCTAAATCGAAGAGGCCTTTATGGGAGCCAGCACACGGGAATACGATAAGACCCACCCATACCTTACTTTTGACCTGAAGCTACATGACCCGAATGCCTCCCTGTGGCTGCTGCTGGGCGAGGCGAAGTCCAAGAGCGCGCACATAGCGCGCACCCTGCTGCATCCCCGCCGCGCCCGCGAGCTGATGCAGGTCTTTCTCGCGAAGGGCGTGCTTGCCACGACGGCGATCGAGGGCAACACGCTCTCAGAGGACGAGGCCCGTCGGGTGATCGAGGATCGCTCCGACCTGCCACCGTCGAAGCAGTACCTCGCGGAGGAGATCCGGAATGTGGTCGGTGCCTACAACACTGTGGTCGATGCCATCCTCAAGACGCCGACGGCCAAGCTGACAGCCGCACAGTTCAAGCAGTGGAACGCCCTGATCCTGAAGGATCTCGAGGTCGAAGAGGGTGTGCGTCCTGGAGAGTTTCGCAATGGCAACGTGGTGGTCGGCAACTACCGAGCACCCCCGCCACGCGATGTCGAGTTTCTGGTGGATCGACTCTGCGACTGGCTGAACAGCGATGTCTTCGAGTTGCCAGACCGGCGTCCAGAGTTCCGGGCGTCCCTTGTCATGGTCAAGGCGGTCATCGCGCATCTCTACTTCGTCTGGATTCATCCATTCGGCGACGGCAACGGGCGAACGGCCAGGCTGCTCGAGTTGCAGATCCTGCTCGCGGCAGGCTTCCCTACGCCGGCGACGCAGCTTCTCAGCAACCACTACAACCAGACCCGTTCGGAGTACTACCGGCAGCTGCAGGCCGCAAGCCGTACCGGCGACCCGGTGCCGTTTCTGACCTACGCTCTACGCGGGTTCGTCGATGGCCTCGCGGAGCAGCTCGATCTGATCTTCGCCTGGCAGCGCGAGGATCGCTGGGAGCAGTACGTGTACCAGCAGTTCGGCGACCGCCGGGGCGAGGCGGCTCGTCGCCGGCTCAGGCTCGCGCTGGAGGTGTCCAAGGTAGCTCGCGAAACCGCCGAGCCGGTTCCGCGGGCAGCGATGCGATGGCTCACACCCAGGCTTGCGCAGGCCTACGACGGCAAGACCGACAAGACCCTGAGCCGGGATCTCAACGAGCTCAGGAGGCTTGAGCTGCTCAATCGCGAGGGTAACGGCTACACGCCCAACGAATCTGTGCTTCTCGGATTCCTGCCGGCATCTGTCAAGGGCGTCCTCGTCAATGAGCCAATGTCGCTTGTCGAGAGGGAACCGCCTCCGGGGCCTGTCCCTACCTGAGCCCCGCGAGCCGCCCCCGCGCCTGCTCGAGACCCGGCAGCCGTGCCAGCAACTCCTCGGCGACCGCGAGATAGTCGGCGCCGAGGTCAGGGCGGTGGTCGAGGATCGAGACCGCGCGCTCGGCCGATTCGGCGTAGGCGATCGAGGAGCGGACCACCGTGTCGAGCACCTTCTCACCTAGCTGCTCGCGCAGCGAGGCGAGCGCCTCGCGGGAGTGCACGGTGCGCATGTCCGCGAGGTTGAGCAGCACCCCGAGCAGCTCGAGCTCGGGGTTGAGGGTGTCGCGCGCGAGCTCGATCACCTCCAGCGCCTGCTCGACACCCTGCAGCGCGAAGTACTGGGCCTCCGAGGTGATCAGCGCGTAGTCGGCGGCCACGAGCGCGTTGACGGTGAGCAGGCCGAGCGAGGGGGGGCAGTCGATCAAGATCAGCTCGTAGGCGCCCTCGGGGACCTTGTCGAGCGCGCGGCGCAGCGTCAGCTCGCGCCCCAGCTTGCCGCCCAGCGCGAGCTCGGTCTCGGCGAGGTTGAGGTTGGCGGGGATCACATCCTCGTGGATCGCCTCGCCCGCGCTCGCCCGCCCGCTCAGCACGTCCCCGATCGTGGGCTGCGCGTCGGGGGGCACGTCGAAGTAGTCCGAGAGGTTGCCCTGCGGATCGAGGTCCACCGCCAGCGTGCGCACCTGCGCCCGGCGCAGCGCGTCCGCGAGCGTGCGCACCGTGGTGGTCTTGCCCGTGCCCCCCTTCTGGGAGAGGACCGCGATCGTCTGCGCCATGAGGCCGATACTACGGGCCGGCGGCTCAGCCGGTGGTTGTGGGCGCCGAGGGCCGGTGCTTGGGGGGGTGCGGAGTTGATTCAGAGGGAGAGGGTTGAGCCGCCCGGGGCGGTGGATGTCGGTTGGCCCGGTCGTATGGTTGATGCGGTCGGCTGTGGGGGTTAGTATCCGGGCATGGAGGAGGAGATGGAGGGCACACCACCCCAGCGCGAGGATCGACCCGAGGAGCGCGCGGCCGCGCGCGCGGAGGCGAGCGCGACGCTCGACGCGGCCGCGCAGTTCGAGTACCACTCGGAGTTCGACTGGGACAGCGAGCACGGCGGCGGGGAGTGGTCGATCCGCTGCTACGACGTGCACAAGCGCCTCGGCGGAGTGGCCGTCCTGAACGGGCTCAACGTGGCGATCCCCGACAATACGATCACGACTGTGCTCGGCCCCTCGGGGACGGGCAAGAGCGTGCTGATCAAACACCTGATCGGCCTGATGTTCCCCGACTCCGGGGATGTGGTGGTGCAGGGCAAGTCGGTGCCGAGCCTCGCGATGCCCGAGCTGCTGGAATTGCGCCGCAAAATCGGGGTGCTCTTCCAGGATGGCGCCCTGTTCGGGTCGATGTCGCTGTTCGACAACGTCGCCTTCCCCCTGCGCCAGCACACCGATATGTCGGAGGCGCAGATCTCGAAGCTCGTACGCGAACGCGTGAGCGATGTGGGGCTGACAGAGGCGATCGACTACTTCCCCAACCAGCTCTCGGGCGGGATGCGCAAGCGCGCGGGGTTCGCGCGCGCGCTGGTGATGGAGCCGGACATCGTGATCTTCGACGAGCCCGACTCGGGCCTCGACCCGGTGCGCACGGCGCTGCTGTGCGAACTGATCAAGGAGATGCACGGCCAGCACGGGGGCACCTACATCGTCGTCACCCACGACATCGCCTCCGCGCGGCGGATCGGCGAGTACATCGCGCTGCTGTGGCGCGGGCGGATCGTGGAGGCGGGCGACGCCGCGAAGATGTTCTCCTCGGAGAACCCCTTCGTGCGCCAGTTCCTCAGCGGCTCCGCCGAGGGCCCGCTGGGGATGGACTGAGCAGGAGGGGGCCCCCTCCCGACCCCCGGTGGGTTGGGAGGGTTGACTTCTTTTTTGAGATCGTCCACGTGGGCTGCGACACCGGCGTGGGTCGGTGCGCGCTCGGCCTCCGTGCCTCGCAGCCGCGGTGCCCTCCTGTACGAACGTACTCGTCCGTGGTCGCCCGGTGGACAGGTGGCGCTCAGAGCGTCCCCGCCGCAGCGAGCCACTCGCTCTCGAACACCAGGCTCGTATGCTCGGCGAGCAGATCGTAGTCGCCGTCATAGTGCAGCACGCCCGCTTCGGCCCTGTGCGCGCACGCGGCGATCAGCACGCCCATCGGCGAGAGGCGGTGATGGCCGATCTCGGCGAGCTCCCGCTGCGCCTGCAGTGCCAAGCGCTCGACCTCGCTATCGACCGCGATTCTGGGCAGCCGATCGAATTTTGCCATCATCGACCGATACTTGGGAGCCGATTGTGCGGAGTAGCCGGCCTCCAGCAGGAACGGCAGACAGACCGCGGCCTCCTGCTGATCCATCCAGTCGCCGATCGTTTTCGCGCGATCTTTGGGCACGATACCTTGGAGCAGGCGGGACCACGCCGAGTTGTCGAGCAGCAGCACGCTACTCGTCGTAGTTGGCAATCAGCCCGAGGTGCTTGACCTCATCGGCCGCCGCGATGTCCACCATTCCGGGATTGCCATTGCGGATCCATTCGGCAAGCTCTTTACGAGCCCGCCGGGCCTCCTCGGTGTCCCCCCCATCGGGCAGCCGGCGCGCCTTTGCGCGGGCACCGAGGATCAGCAGCTCGGCGTAGTCGATCCGCTCGCCGTTAAGACGGGCGCGCAGCTCATCGAGCGCCTCCTGAACCGGCGGGGTCTCGGTGACCGTATGACGTGGGAGAGTAGTTGGCACAGTGGCAGTGTAGCACCGTGAAGCACCGCTGGCTGCAAATCGGGCTGGCGGCACCTTGTAAGTCCCGCCCTCTTATGCGAACATATGTTCGCATAAGAGGGCGGGACTTACAAGGTGCCGCCAGCCCGATTTGCAGCCAGCGGTGCTTCACGGTG